>NZ_WVUH01000579.1 GCF_017614955.1 Micromonospora echinofusca | reverse complement strand
GCCCCGGCCGGGGAGCGCCTCCCCCGCCGGCCTGGATCTCGACCGGCTCACCACCCACCTGGCCCGGCACGCACCCGGGCTGACCGATGCCGGCCCGCTACGGGCCCGGCTGATCGCCGGGGGCAAGTCGAACCTGACCTACCTGGTGCACGCCGGTGACCCGGCGTCCGGCACCGGCCGGGAGTTCGTGCTGCGCCGGCCACCGTTGGGGCACGTCCTGGCCACCGCGCACGACATGGCCCGGGAGTACCGGGTGATCTCCGCACTCGCCCCGACCGACGTACCGGTCCCGGCGGCGTTGCTGCTGTGCACCGATCCGGAGGTGCTCGGTGCACCGTTCTACCTGATGGAGCGGGTCCCCGGGGTGGTATACCGCAGCCGGGCGCAGACCGATCCGCTGGGCGCCGGGCGGCGACACGAGCTGGCGATGGCGATGATGGACACGCTCGCCGCGCTGCACATGGTCGAGCCGGCCGAGGTCGGGTTGGCCGACTTCGGCCGCCCGGACGGTTTCCTGGCCCGGCAGGTACGCCGCTGGGCCGGGCAGCTGGACCGGTCCCGCAGCCGGGAACTGCCCGGCATCGACGAGTTGCGCGACCTGTTGGCCGCGAGTGTGCCCGAGGGGGCGAACGCCGGACGCATCGTGCACGGCGACTACCGGCTGGACAACCTGCTGGCCGAGGTGACGGAACCACACCGGTCCGAGGAAGCCGAGAGGACGGCGCCGGACCGGGCTGCGGAAGCCGGGGTGACCGTCCGGGCGGTGCTGGACTGGGAGATGGCCACCGTCGGTGATCCCCTGGCCGACCTGGGTCTGCTGCTGACGTACTGGGAGGTGCTCGGGGACAGCGACGTGGCCGAGGGCAACCCGGTGGCCGACGGGTTGGGTCCGCGCGCCGGTTTCCCGGCCGGGTCGGCGCTGATCGACCGGTACGCCGGCCGCAGCGACGTCGACGTGGGACCGCTGCACTGGCACGTCGCGCTGGGCTGTTACAAGCTCGCGGTGATCTGTGAGGGCATCCACTACCGGCACACCCTGGGTCAGACCCTGGGTGCGGGCTTCGACCGGATCGGCGAGCTGGTGGCACCGCTGGTCGGGTACGGGCTGACCGCCGCCAGGGAGAGATGATGGACTTCGGCTTCGACGCGCGGACCGTCGAGTTGCAGGAGGCGGTGCAGGACTTCCTCGTCGAGCGGGTCTACCCGGCGGAACCGGTGCACGCCGCACAGGTGGCCGCGGCGGGCGACCCGTGGGCCCGGCCACCGGTACTCGACGAGTTGAAAGCCGAGGCCCGCCGCCGTGGCCTGTGGAACCTCTTCCTCCCCGATCCGCGCTTCGGCGCCGGGCTGACCAACCTCCAGTACGCGCCGCTGGCCGAGCTGACCGGGCGCAGCCCGCACCTGGCCCCGGAGGCGTTGAACTGCGCCGCACCGGACACCGGCAACATGGAACTGCTCGCCGAGTTCGGCTCGCCCGGGCAACGGGAGCGCTGGCTGCACCCGTTGCTGGAGGGGACGATCCGCTCCGCGTTCTGCATGACCGAGCCGGACGTGGCCTCGTCCGACGCGACCAACATCGCCACCCGGATCGAGCGCCACGGCGACGAGTACGTGATCAACGGCCGCAAGTGGTGGTCGTCCGGGGCGATGGACCCGGCCTGCGCGATCCTCATCGTGATGGGCAAGACCGACCCGGGCGCCGACCGGCACCGGCAGCAGAGCATGGTGCTGGTCCCCCGGGACGCACCGGGTGTCACGGTCCGTCGGGGGATGACCGTCTTCGGGTACTCCGACGCCCCGCACGGCGGGCACGCGGAGATCGACTTCACCGATGTCCGGGTACCGGCGGACCACCTGATCGGCACCGAGGGCGGCGGTTTCGCCATCGCCCAGGCACGGCTGGGTCCGGGGCGGATCCACCACTGCATGCGGCTGGTCGGGATGGCCGAGCGGGCCCTGGAGCTGCTCTGCCGCCGGGTCTCCGACCGGGTCGCGTTCGGTCGGCCGCTGGCCGAGCAGGGCGTGGTCCGGGACTGGATCGCCGAGGCCCGGGTCCGCATCGAGCAGGCCCGGCTGCTGGTCCTCAAGACCGCCTGGTTGATGGACACCGTGGGTAACCGGGGCGCGCACCGGGAGATCCAGGCCATCAAGATCGTCACTCCGGCGATGGCGGAGTGGGTGATCGACAAGGCGATCCAGGCGTACGGCGGGGCCGGGGTCAGTCAGGACACTCCGCTGGCCGCCCTCTGGGCACAGGCCCGTACCCTCCGGCTCGCCGACGGGCCGGACGAGGTGCACCGCGCCTCGCTGGCCCGGCACGAGCTACGCCGCCAGGCCGGTTCCCCGC
>NZ_WVUH01000578.1 GCF_017614955.1 Micromonospora echinofusca | reverse complement strand
GCCGGACCCCGGGTCGGCGGGAAGCTGTCCCGATGACCCCGGCCGTACCCGCCGACGGCCCGGTACTCGAACTACGCGACGTGCACCGCACCCACGGCACCGGACCGGTCACCGTACCCGCGCTGCGCGGGGTGGACCTGACCGTGCTCCCCGGTGAACTGGTCGCCGTGATGGGCCCCTCCGGATCCGGCAAGTCCACCCTGCTGAACCTGGCCGGTGGTCTGGACCGGCCGACCCGGGGCACGGTGCTGGTCACCGGCGAGCCGCTGGCCGGCCTGAACCGCCGCCAGCTCGCCGCGCTGCGCCGCCGCCGGATCGGGTACGTCTTCCAGCAGCTCAACCTGCTGCCCGGACTCACCGTCGACGAGAACGTCGCGTTGCCGCTGGAACTGGACGGCGTACCGGTCCGCCGGGCCCGGCAGCTGGCGCGGACCACCCTGGCCGGGATGGAGCTGACCGGCCTCGGCGCCCGCTTCCCGGACGAACTCTCCGGCGGTCAGCAGCAGCGGGTGGCGATCGCCCGGGCCCTGGTGGGGCAGCGTTGCCTACTGCTGGCCGACGAGCCGACCGGGGCGCTGGACTCGCAGACCGGCGAGGCGGTGCTGGCCATGCTGCGCGAGCGGGTGGACGCCGGGGTGGCCGCCGTCCTGGTGACCCACGAGGCCCGGCACGCCGCCTGGGCGGACCGGGTCGTCTTCCTCCGGGACGGGACGGTGGTGGACAGCACCGCCCCGCTGGGCAGCCCCGAGCAGTTGCTGCCCGGCGCACTGCGGTGAGCCCCACGGGACCGCTGCGGAGCGGACTCGGCTCGTGGCGGGCGGCGATCCGCATCGCCTGGCGGGAGTCCCGGCGGGCCCGGGGCCGTACCGCCCTGGTCCTGGCCATGATCACATTGCCCGTGCTGGCCCTCACGTTCGCCGCGGTGACCTGGGACATGTTCCAGCTCACCCCACAGGAGGACGCGGCCCGCCGACTCGGGGCGGCGGACGCCCAACTGCGCTGGGCAACCGACGGACCGCTCCAGCAGCTCTCCGGCGACGCCGGCTACAGCTCCGACGCACCGGCCCGGCAGCGGCCGGTGACCACCGCCGAACTGGCGGCCCTGCTGCCCACCGGCAGCCGGCTGGTCCCGCTGGTCGAGCGGTCCCGGCTGCGGCTGCTCACCCCGGACGGCACCACCAGCATCCAGGTGCAGGGCATCGACGTCGGCGACCCGCTGCTCCGGGGCGTCGTCCGGCTCCGCTCCGGTCGGGCCCCCCACGGGCCCGACGAACTGGCCGCAACCGGGCCGGCGCTGCGCCGGCTCGGCACGGCGCTGGGCGGGACAGTGGGCCTCGCGGACGGCACCCGCACCTACCGGGTGGTCGGGGTGGTGGAGTTCCCCGCCGACCTGAGTGAACTGCTGGCGGTACCGCCGGCCGGGCTGACCGACCCGCCCAGCGCCTGGCTGGTGGACACCCCGGTACCGGTCGGGGCGAACCTGGTCCGTCGACTCAACGCGCAGGGCGTACTGGTCGAGACCCCGCCGGGCAGTCCGGCCTTCCGGGCCGACGAGCCGTCGGCCGGCACCCCCGTCGACCAGGAGTCGATCAGTGAGGGTGTCCTCGTCGGCGGGCTGGGCCTGCTGGAGGTGGTCCTGCTGGCCGGCCCGGCGTTCGCGGTCGGGGTACGCCGCCGGCAACGCGAACTGGCCCTGGTCGCCGCGAACGGCGGCACACCCGCCCAGTTGCGCCGGATCGTGCTGGCCGACGGCCTGGTGCTCGGCCTGGCCGGCGCCGGGCTGGGCCTGGCCCTCGGCGTCACCACGGCAGTGGCCGCCCGACCGGTCGTCGCCGAACTGCTGTACCAGCACCGCCCCGGCGGGTACCGGTTCTTCCCGGCCGCACTGGTCGCCATCGCCGGTCTCGCCGTGCTGACCGGGGTACTCGCCGCGCTGGTCCCGGCGTACACGGCCGGCCGGCAGGACGTGGTCGCCGGGCTGACCGGCCGGCGCGGTGCCACCCGGTCCCGGCGACGCTGGCTGGTACTCGGGCTGGGTCTGGCCGGCGCCGGTTCGGTGACGGCCGCGCTGGCCGCCACCCGGGTGAGCACCTGGGGCATCCTCATCGGGCTGGTCCTCGGGGAGATCGGGCTGGTGCTCTGCACCCCCAGCCTGGTCGGACTGCTCGGCCGGCTCGGCCGGTGGCTGCCGTTGGCGCTGCGCATCGCGCTGCGGGACACCAGTCGCAACCGGGCCGCCGCCGCCCCGGCCATCTCGGCGGTCCTCGCGGCGGTCGCCGGCAGCGTGGCCACCGGTGCCTGGCTGGCCAGCGACGAGGCCCGCACCGCCGCCCGGTACCAGCCCACCCTGCCCGCCGGGTACGTCACCGCGACCCTGTCGGCCACGGAC
>NZ_WVUH01000577.1 GCF_017614955.1 Micromonospora echinofusca | reverse complement strand
ACGTCGCCCAGGAACTCAACGGCCGCCCACGACAGACGCTCGGCTGGGACAACCCAGCCGAGCGTCTGCGTGATCTACTGACAACCACATAAGCCATCAGGTGTTGCGACGACCCCCAGAAACCGCCTACCGGAAACGATAAGAAGGGGCCCTTCCTTGCACCGTCAGGTGGTGGGGTAGCTGCTGTAGTCGGGGAAGTTGCCGTAGAGCCGGCCCTCGCCGCCCACGGTGACCGCGTGTACCAGCAGGTCGCCGCCGACGAAGGCGCCCTTCCAGGAGGCACCCCGACCGCCGAACGGCTCGGCCCGGTCGCCCCGGGAACGCGGCTTGTTGATGCCCACCTTGAACGCCTGGAGGTCGACCGCGAGCTTGCCGGCGAGTTCCTCGTCGTCGCAGGCGAGCGAGGCGACCAGGGCGCCGTTGGAGGCGTTCATCGCGGCGAGCAGTTCGTCGGTGGTGTCCACGACGACGATGGTGTCGACCGGGCCGAACGGTTCGGCGTGCATCAGCCGGGACCGGCCGGGCGGGGCGAGCAGCACCGACGGGGCGACGTACGCCGAGGTGTCCTGCCCGTCGAGGAACGGCGCACCGTCCAGCTTGCCCCGGTACAGCGGGACCGCGCCGCCGCGTACCGCCTCGTCGACCTTGCGCCGCAGCTCGTCGGCCTTGGCGCCGCTGATCAGCGGACCGAAGTCCAGTTCGGGCAGCGGGTCACCGGCGGTCCAGTCGGCGCCGACGGCGAGCGGGTGACCGAAGCGGACCGAGCGGACCACCGGCAGGTACATGTCGAGGAAGGCGTCGACCAGGTCCCGCTGCACCACGAACCGGGGGTACGCGGTGCACCGCTGCTTGCCGTACTCGAAGCCCTTCTTGAGGTGGGCGGCGAGCAGGTCCCACTGGGAGAACTCCCAGATGCCCCAGGCGTTGAGGCCCTCCTGCTCGATGAAGTGCCGCTTGTCGCTGTCCAGCAGGGCGGCGGCCACCTTGCCCCCGTTGGAGCGACCGCCGACGAACGCCACCGCACCGATTTCCGGCGCCCGGACCAGCACCTCGGACAGTTCCTCGCCGCTGCCGGAGACCAGGGTGGCCGGCAGTCCGGCGCGGCGCATCAGCGCGTGCGCGACGGTGAGGCAGACCGCGCCGCCCTGGGACGGGGTCTTGGCGATCACCGCGTTGCCGGCGAGCAGCTGCACCAGTTCGGCGTGGACCAGCACGCTCATCGGGTAGTTCCAGCTGGCGATGTTGCTGACCGGGCCGGGCAGCGCCTCGCGGCCGTCGGCGAGCATCCGGTCGATCTCCTCGACGTACCAGCGCACACCGTCCAGCGCCCGGTCCACGTCGGCGCAGGCCAGCCGCCACGGCTTGCCGATCTCCCAGACCAGCAGCAGGGCCAGCAGGTCACGGTGCTCGGTCAGCGCGTCGAGGGCGGCGTTGACGCGGGCCTTCCGCTCGGTGAGCGGCGTGGCGGCCCACTCGCGGTGCTCGGCAGCGGCGGCGAGCACGGCGGTACGGGCGGCGGTGGCGTCCAGGCGGGGGATGTTGACCAGCACGGTGTTGTCCACCGGGGTGCGTACCGGTGCCGGCGCGCCGACCGACTGCCAGCCGCCCTCGACCAGGTTGCGCAGGGTGGTGGTGCCGTCGTCGGCGGCCGGGTCGAACGCCTCGGGGGTGGCGGTGACGGCCCGGGCGAGTACGTCGGTCCAGGCGGTGCCGTCAGCGATACGTAGAGCCATCGCGGTCTCCTCGGGTGGCCAGTGGAGCGGCGGCGTCGATGGCACCGCTGGTGGGGCGTACTGTCTCCCGGTCGAATACCGGCCGGCAACAGTACGCTCGTATGCCAGGATGCGGCCGACGGCTCAACGACCCGTCAACCCACCGCCACGAGCCGAGCGTAACGGCGATGAGCTGCTCGTTTGTTCCCAGCATATTAATTTTTATCGATTATGTGATTCCGGCTCCAGGTGCAGGTAAGGGCTTTCTCGGTCCGGTCGGGCAGGGGTCCGCCTGGCCGGACCAGGGGGGTGGCCGGGGTGTTCGTCACGCGGGCGGCAACCCGACCGGAGGGCACGCCGCTGCGCGCGGGCCCTCCGCGATCCGTCCGCAGGAAGCCGGGCTGTCGGATCGGGTGGACGACCCGATCACCCGAAAGCTGGAGTGGATGATCCAGGGCCGATCAGGGCGCGCTCAGGGGGCCTCAGGTGCGCTCAGGGCGCGGGTGTCGCTGCGGCGGGATGGCCGACTGTCGCCCGTGTCGACGTCTGCTGGCACAGACGGTGCAGCTCGACAGGTCGTGAGGGACACCCTGCCCGGTCGCCCGGTCGCCCGGTCGCCCGGTCGCCCGGTCGCCCGGCTGCCGTGCCGGTCGCCGGGTGACGGGACCGTGTCAGCGC
>NZ_WVUH01000576.1 GCF_017614955.1 Micromonospora echinofusca | reverse complement strand
GCTGTACACGATCCTGCGACCAGCGGTACGGGCCGTCGGCCTGGAGGTGCTGGAAGCCGTGAACGTCCGGCTCTTCCCGGGCCGGATCCCCATCCCCGACCTGGTGGTCGTCGGGGAGATCGACTTCGACGAGCCGATCGTCGAGGCGGCCTCGGTCCGGCTGGTCTGCGAGATCATCTCGCCCGGCAACGCGGCCACCGACAAGGTACTGAAAATGCACTACTACGCCGCCGCCGGCATCGACTGGTATCTCCTGGTCGAGCAGGACACCGGCAACCTGCACCTGCACCGCCGCTCCGGGGCGAACTACCGGCTGCACTCCAAGACCGAGGCGGGTGGGGTCCTGGAGCTCACCGAGCCGGTGCGGGTCACGATCCGCCCCGAGGATCTACTCCCCTGATCAATTTCCCCCTCCCCGGGGCGGGACGGCTCGCATAGGGTCGCCCCATGACCGAGTTCGACGCGGCGACCGCAGCGGTCCAGGCCGCCCTGGACGCCGGAGCGCGGTACGCCGACGCGCGGGTGATGCACCGCCGGTACGAGTCGATGTCCGCCCGTAACGGCGAGATCGAGGAACTGGCCCAGGACGAGACCCTGGGCCTGGGGGTCCGGGCCCTGGTCGGGTCGAGCTGGGGCTTCCACGCCGTACCCGATCTCTCCGACGCCGCCGCCCGCGCGGCCGGCCGGCGGGCTGCCGAGACCGCCCGGGCCAGTGCCCGGGTCGCCGGCCCCGACGTCGACCTGGTCCCGGCGCAGCCGGTGACCGCCTCCTGGGCCTCGGAGTGTGTCGTCGACCCGCTCACCGTCGCGCTCAGCGACAAGGGTGACCTGCTGGTCGAGGCGACCCGGACGATGGTCGCGCACGGCGCCGACCTGGCCGAGGGGCTCTACCAGATCTGGGACACCGCCAAGTGGTTCGTCTCCAGCGAGGGGCACCGGATCGACCAGCGGATCCGGGAGTGCGGCGCGGGCATCTCCGCCACCGCCATCGGTGACGGGGAGACCCAGCGCCGGTCCTGGCCCAGCTACCGGGGGCAGTACGGCACCTCCGGCTGGGAGCTGGTCGACTCGCTCGACCTGACCGCGCACGCCGCCCGGATGGCCGACGAGGCCCGGGCCCTGCTCACCGCGCCGCTCTGCCCGGCCGGCGAGACCACCCTCATCCTCGGCGGTGAGCAGCTCGCCCTCCAGATCCACGAGTCGGTCGGGCACGCCATCGAGCTGGACCGCATCCTCGGCTGGGAGGCGGCCTTCGCCGGTACGTCCTGGCTGGACCTGGCCCAGCTCGGCTCGCTGCGGTACGGCTCCGAACTGATGAACGTGACCATCGACCCGACCATCCCGGGTGCCCTGGGCAGCTTCGGTTTCGACGACGAGGGCACCCCGGCGGCGAAGCGGGACGCGGTGCGCGAGGGGCGCTGGGTCGGGGTACTGGCCGGCCGGGACTCGGCCGCCGTGGCCGGCCTGGACTACGCCGGCAGCGTACGCGCCGACGGCTGGTCCCGGCTGCCGATGGTCCGGATGACCAACGTCGGCCTGGAGCCGGGGCCGCACACCCTGGACGAGATCGTCGCGGCCACCGACGACGGGGTGCTGATGGACGTCAACCGGTCCTGGTCGATCGACGACAAGCGGCTGAACTTCCAGTTCGGCTGCGAGATCGGCTGGGAGGTACGCAACGGCCGGCGGGGACGGATGCTGCGCAACCCCACCTACACCGGGATCGGCCCGCTCTTCTGGCGCTCGATGGACATGCTCTCCTCGGAGACCGTCTCCTGGGGTACCCCGAACTGCGGCAAGGGTCAGCCGGGGCAGATCGGCCACACCGGCCATCCGGCCGCCCCGGCCCGCTTCCAGTCGGTGCGGGTGGGGGTGCACGGGTGAACGGGAGGAATGCGCGGGTGAGCACGGAACTGGACCTCGCCGGGCAGGTGGTCGAGCTGGTCCACCGGCTCGCCGGGCCGGACAGCGAGGCGGAGGTGGTGGTCGAACGCGGCGAGTTGGCCCTCACCCGGTTCGCCAACTCGGCCATCCACCAGAACGTCAGCTCGGTGACCACCACGGTCCGGCTACGCCTGCACCGGGACGGGCGGACCGCCGCCGGGGGCAGCACCGTGGTCACCGGGGACGGCCTGCGGGCGCTGGTCGAGCGCACCGTCGCCGCCAGCCGGCTCTGCCCGCCGGACCCGGCCTGGCCCGGCCTGACCGCCCCGACGGAGATGCCGGACCCGCCGGACTGGGACACCGCCACCGCGCACGCAGGACCGGACGAGCGGGCGGACCGGGTACGTGCCTTCGTGGACGCGGCCGGCGGGCTGGAGACGGCGGGCTTCTGCCGTACCACGCACCGGGTCGGGGCGTTCGCGAACACTGCCGGCCAGACGGCGGTCGGCCGGGCGGCCGAGGC
>NZ_WVUH01000575.1 GCF_017614955.1 Micromonospora echinofusca | reverse complement strand
GCACCACCTCCCCCGCTCCCCCCGTTTGGTCCCCGGTCAGCGGGAAAGCAGGGCCGGACAGCGGCACCGGAGGCGTCTGCGACGGTGCCGGGAGGGAGGGGGCATGCGGACGCCGGCAGCAGCCGACCGCAGCATCCGGACGGTACTGGCCGTCCTGGCCGTGATCACCGCAGTCGTCGCCACCGTGCTGACCGGGGCCACCGGGGCACGGGCCGGGCAGAACACCTTCGTCGAGGTCACCCCGAGCACGGCCCAGGCCGGTACCCGGGTGAACGTGCGGGCCAGTTGCGACGACCGGAACAACGAGCAGGCCGACGTCCGTTCGGAGGCGTTCGACCGGGTGGTGCTGCGGCCGGACAACGGGTTCCTCACCGCCTCGGTGACCATCCCGGGCAACAAACCGGCCGGCGACTACCCGGTGGAGCTGCGCTGTGACAACGGGAACACGGCCAGTACCACGCTGACCGTGCTCAACATGACCCAGCCCAGCAAGGGCCCGGCCACCGGTGGTGGCGGTACGGCCGGCCGGGGCAGCGGTTCGCTGGTCCTCGTCGGCGGCCTCACCGCCGCCGCGGTCGCCGCCGGGTTCGGGGTACTGGGCTTCCGTCGACGCCGGGCCGGGACCGGCGCCTGACCCGCCGGCACCATGACCCGCTCCACGCACCGGGGTGACGCCCGGTCCGCAGGTGCCGTCCTCCGGGCGGTACGCCGGGCCGGGGCGGGCCTCGCCCGGCTGGCCGGGCAGATCGGCACCGCCGGGGTGACCAGCGCCGAGCCGGGGGTCCGCCCGACGGGGGGCGGCGGCTGGGGCCGGTCCACCCGACGGCTGGTGGCCGGTGGCTCCGGACCCGGGCTGCCGGTCGTCCTGATCCTGACGCTGATGGTCGCGATCCTGGGCATGTTCGGCTTCGAACGGGTCACCGGCATCCCGGTGCTGCCCAGCGCGCTGACCGCCGGGTTCCGGCTGCCGCCGAAGAAGTTCCCGGTCCTGGACCCGAGCCCGCCGGTCTCGATCAGCATCCGCAAGCTCCGCCTGGACGCCCCGGTGCACGAGGTGGGGATCGCGGCGGACGGCAGCATCGGGGTACCGGACGCCGGGCGGGTGCACGAGGCCGGCTGGTACGACCAGAGCCCGACGCCGGGTCAGTACGGCCCGTCGGTGATCGTGGGTCACGTCGACGACAGCTCCGGCCCCGCGGTCTTCCACGACCTGCGGAACCTGCGCGCCGGGGACCGGATCGAGGTGACCCGGACGGACCGGTCGGTGGCGGTGTTCGAGGTCGACCGGGTGGGTCAGTACGACAAGGGCGAGTTGCCGGTCCAGGAGGTGTTCGGGGACTTCAGCCGTCCGAACCTCCGCCTGATCACCTGCGGCGGACGCTGGGTCGGCGGGCAGACCGGGTACGCCGACAACGTGGTGGTCTTCGCGTCGCTGGTCCGCGCCCGGCACCCGTGACCCCGGCGGCTGGCCCGTCGGCCGGCGCCGGCCCGGTCAGGCCGCCTCGGCCTCCCGCAACTCCCGGCTGTCCCGCAACTCCCGGCTGTCCCGCAACTCCCGGGGGTCCGGCCCGTCGCGCAGCTCCAGCACCTCGCGCAGGTCGAGCCAGTCGGCCCACCTCGGGTCCGGCGTGCGGTGCCCCAGCACCCGCCACGCGGTCCCCCGGGGCGCCACCGGCGGGGCGTGCAGCCGCCAGCCCAGCTCCGCCGGGGTCTTGTCGCCCTTGGTGTGGTTGCACCGGGCGCACGCGGCCACCACGTTCTCCCAGGCGTGCCGGCCACCCCGGCTGCGCGGGAAGACGTGGTCGATGGTCTCGGCCGGGCCCCGGCAGTACGCGCACCGGCCGCCGTCCCGGGCGAAGATCGCCCGCCGGGAGAGGCCCACGTGGGTGCGGTAGGGCACCCGGACGAACCGGGTCAGCCGGACGACCGACGGGACGGGCAGGGCCTCCCGGGCGCTGTGCAGCACCCCGTCACCGTCGGCGACGCAGACCGCCTTGGCGGAGAGGACCAGGATCGCGGCTCGACGCACCGACACGACACACAGCGGCTCGTAGGTCGCGTTGAGGACCAACGCAGCGGAGCCCGTTGTGGGTCGTATGTCAGGCATCGCGCTCACCCTCCCGTGGTCTTGCCGCTGCTCCCCTGTCCGTGCGCACCGTCGACCGCGGCCCGGTCGGCGCCCGACCGCGGCCGACGCCGACTCGGGATCACCGGCGTCCGTGCGCCAATCGTCCCCGATCGGTGCCCGGATTGCACGTACTAATCCGGGGTCCCTTCCGGAGCAATCCGGCGGGTGTGCCATGATGACCGGTTTCGGTCACGTTGATCTTGCCAGTCGGACCGCGCGTACCTCCGGTTGGCGCTCCGATCGGACCGTGCGGTACGAAATACCCGTGACCGTCGCCGACCTCCCCGTCAC
>NZ_WVUH01000574.1 GCF_017614955.1 Micromonospora echinofusca | reverse complement strand
CACCTCCACGCCTGGCCGCCTCCTCGCGCCTGCCCACTGTCCGGAGTGCTCGTCGGCTACGGCCGAGTCTCGACCCGAGAACAGAACCTCGCCTGCCAAGAAGCAGCGCTGACCGCTGCCGGCTGCGCGCGCTGCTTCTTCGACAAGGCCACCGGCAAGAACACCCACCGGCCGGAACTCCCGTTGCTGCGTTGCTGCCGCCCCGCTAAGCGTGACGGCAGCAAAGCAACAGTCATCTGGACATCAGTTTACATTCACGCAAGTGTCAGGTTTGCTTACTTTTTTGAAAGGACAGCGAGGATGCGGTCGCCCTGCTCACTGAGGATCAAGACGAAGGCGACGGGTCCGCCGTTCCGCAGACCCACCAGACCAACAACTCCTTCCGCAGACTCGAGCGCATCAAGAAATATCGGCCAACCTTCGAAAGATTCGCGTACCGCGGGAATCTCGCTGCGATACCGCCACACATCAAGCAGACTCCTGGCCGTAGGCCACCCAACCTCGACTTGGGTGGCATCTAATTGACTTAGATAGCTTCGCAATTCAGCTGCGCTCACACCTGAAAGCGGAGGAACAGAGTCAAGAAGAGTGAGCAATTCATTTTTCTGCAAAGTCGTTGAGCTATTTTTCACCCGGGATTCCACTTCATCGACCAACTTCGCGGGGCACCCCTTCAAGCGGCCCTTCAACAAGCACTTCGAACTCAAATCTCAGTTCAGGATCAGCCCACGGCTGATCGTTAACATGAATATGTGGCTGGTTCTTCGGAATTCTAGCCTCAATGACGACACCCCTCCTGGTTTCTCCCCTCGTTGCCGCACGCTCCGCAGCACCCGAGTTGGTTGACCAGCTAGTCCAAACACTGTCAGTATGACCCAGTTGATGCATTTCGGCCGTGGAATCTCCACCGCGAGGCACAGCCAAACCGTTCTGGGCATTCGCATAACCAGGATGCCCCTCTGGGACACCCCGGTAAACAGTTATCTCACCTCCGCAATTGTGCACGAGCACCGGGACGCTGTCGGCTATCACATAGTACGTGTGGATGTTGGCGACGGTGAGGTCGCGCATCGTCTGGGAGCCGACGTAGTTGCGGGTGGAGGCAACCGCAACGGAGCCGCTGTCGGTGCCTAGACGTTCGGCCGGCTGTAGCTCTTCGGCGTTGACCCAATCGTTGCGGGTTTCGCTCCAGAAGGGGTGGTTCTGCGTGGTGTAGAGGGTGGTGAGGTCTCCCTCTTCCGTTTGGACGGTGAGGTCGGTCAGTTCTGTGTCGAGGTTGATGTGAAGTTCGGTGACTTTTTGGTTGGTCGTCTCACCGGTTTCCGGGTCGTGAGCCTTGACTTCGTCGCCCTGCGTGACCTCGCTGATCGGCTTGTGTTCGCCGTCGGCCATCAGTACTGGAGTGCTGGGGGCGAAGCTGTGGCATCCGACAGCTGAACCACTCGGCGAGTCCGGTTTGGGCGCCTTGGTCGCTTTTGGTGTAGTGGGCTTAGGCGCGGATGGTTTGGTTGCCAGCTTTGTGACGGTGTTCGCGGCTTTCGTGGCTATGGATGTTACGCGCAGTCCTGCGCCGACGACGGCGCCCGCTCCTTCTGTTACCCCAGCGGCGACCAAGTCCGCCGTCATCTGGCTCGCGCCGTACCCGGCGTCGACGTAGTTGCCAGCTTTGAAGTCTTCGTAAACCTGACACACGCCGGTTATTACGCAGGCAGCCCCAAGGTTGACAGACGCCGGCATCACCTTAGATGGATAATGGTATTTCGCGTTCCAGGATTCAACCTCTACGGCCGTCGCCTTGACAGTTCCTTTGGGATCTTTGACGAACTGTTTGACACCGCGCCATTTGTCAGGGATCCAGTTCTTGATGCCCCTGTTCCATCCGGTCTGGACTTGCTTGAGTACGTGGATGGCGGGTGGGACGTAGGCTCCGCCGCCGTCGTTGATGATCATCAGGCCGGTGGGGTCGGCGTTGGTGACGGGGTTGTTTTTGCCGTACTGGTAGGCGTTCATCTGCCCGGGGTCGTCAACGGCGAAGACGGGGTCGGGGCTGATGAATCGTCCGGTGGTGGGGTCGTATTCGCGTGCGCCGAGGTGGGTCAGGCCGGTGGGGTCCTGTTGGCCGCTGAGGAAGCCTCGGGTGTTGGGCCAGGTCGGGTTGGTGCCGCGTGGGGTGCCGTAGGGGGTTTGGCGGCGTTGTTGGGTGGTTTGGGTGCTGTCGGCGGTGATGGTGATCTGGTTGGTGTTGTGGTGGTCGTTGGCGAGCCAGGTGAGGCCGCTGGTGGTGGCGCGTTGGGCGACGGTTTCGCCGTTGAAGGCGTAGTAGCGGGTGCCGGAGATCGTGCCGGCGGTGGTGCGCCGGACGTCGGTGCCGCCGACGTGGAGGGTCGTGCCGGTGGGATCTTTGGAGATGAGTCGGTTGCCGCCGGCGTCGTAGATGTAGGTGTTGGTGCCGGCGGTGTCGGTGAGGGTGTGGAGGTGGCCTTCGGGGTCCCAGGTGAGGGT
>NZ_WVUH01000573.1 GCF_017614955.1 Micromonospora echinofusca | reverse complement strand
CCCTACTGGCTTCCCCGCCCGGTTGGTCGACACGCTGTCGAGCTGCTCCGGATCCGCGTGCAGCCGCTGCGGAACGCGACCAGAACCCGCGCCCCGGCGGTACCCCGGGGGGTGGGTGCACAGACGGAGCAGCTCGACAGGAGCCGAGCACAGGTACCGAGGAACGACTCGGCGGTCCGACCGGACCACGGGTCGCGCCACGCGATCGAAAGGCGTCGCATCGACACGGGTCCGGGCGGGGCAGCGCACCACCGCCGGCTGCGGTATTCTCCGTGCTCCCTCCACCACTGCGCAGCGGGGGGAATCGCGACGCCGGAGAGCGGCAACTCCCGGCGTGCCGGCCAGCGGCGCGGGCGGCGGTACCACCGCCCGCGCCGCCCGGGCCAATCCCGGCCGTGACCGCCGACGCGGCCCGGTCAGCGCCCCTCGGCGACGTCCATCGCCCGGTAGATCCGCTGCTCGGAGACCGGGTACGGGGTACCGAGCGCCTGCGCGAAGACGTTCACCCGCAACTCCTCGATCATCCAGCGGATCTGCCGGACCGCGTCGTCGCCCCGCCGCGCCGGTGGCAGCGCGGCGACCATGTCCCGGTACTCCTGGGCCACCCGCTCGATGCGGGACTGCTGTTCCCGGTCGCGTTGCGGGTTCTGCGGCAGCCGGTCCAGCCGGCGCTCGATCGCGGTCAGGTACCGCACCAGGTCGGGTAGGCGGGCGTACCCGGCCTCGGTGACGAACCCCCGGTGGATCAGGCCGGCGAGCTGCCCCCGGATGTCGGTCAGCGCGGCCACCAGGGTCAGGTTGCTGGTCCGTCCGAGCCGCTGCTCCACCGCGTACGCGGTGGCCAGCACCCGGCGGACCCGGTCCACCACCTCGACCACGGTGTCCACCAGGTCGGCCCGGACCCGGTCCCGCAGCGCGGCGAACCCGTCGGCGTCCCAGGCCGGGCCGCCCGCGTCGGTCATCAGCTTGTCCACCGCCGCGCCGGCCGCGTCGTCGAGCAGGTCCAGCACGCTGGTGTGCGGGTTACGGCTCAACGCCAGCTTCGCCTCGTTCGACAGCCGCCCCTGGAGGAACTTCGCCGGGGACGGCACCGTCAACCGCAACAGCCGACGGGTCCCCGCCCACATGTTCCGTTCCTGCTCACCCGGGCTGTCGAAGACCCGGACACCCACCGTCTCGCCCTCGTCCACCAGCGCCGGGTACGCGGTGACCACGAAACCGGCCCGGTTCTGCTCGATGGTGCGGGGCAGGGTGCCGATGCTCCACTCGCGCAGCCCGCTGCGCGCCACGTCCGGCGCGGCGGCGGCCACCAGTTGGCGTACCTCCGCCTTGAGCTGACGTTGCAGGGCCGGCAGGTCCTTGCCCTCGGCGACCGGCTTGTTCTCCTCGTCGAGCACCCGGAAGCTGACCCGCAGGTGCGCCGGGAGCCGGTCGGTGTCCCAGGCGTCGTACGGCACGGTCACCCCGGTCATCCGGCGCAACTGCCGGGTCAGCGCGTCGAGCAGCGGCTCCTCGCCGGGCCGGATCGCGGCCAGCGCCGCGCGGGCGTAGTCCGGTACCGGGACGAAGTTGCGCCGGATCGCCTTCGGCAGCGACCGGATGAGTGCGATCACCAGCTCCTCGCGCAGCCCCGGCACCTGCCAGTCGAAACTGTCCGCCGGTACCTGGTTGAGCATCGGCAGCGGGATGTCCACCGTCACGCCGTCGGTCGGGGTACCCGGCTCGAACCGGTAGGTCAGCGGCAGGGTCACCCCGTCGGAGTGCCAGGCGTCCGGGTAGTCCGACTCGTCCACCCCGCCGCGCCCCGGGTTGATCAGCATCTCCCGGGTGAAGGTCAACAGGTCCGGCTGCTCCCGCCGGACCTTCTTCCACCAGGCGTCGAAGTGCCGACCGGAGACCACGTCGGCCGGGATCCGCTGGTCGTAGAACTCGAACAGGGTCTCGTCGTCGACCAGGATGTCCCGGCGCCGGGCCCGGTTCTCCAGCTCCGCGACCTGCTCGATCAGCTCCCGGTTGGCGGCGAGGAACCGGTGGTGGGTCTGCCAGTCGCCCTCGACCAGGGCGTGCCGGACGAACAGTTCCCGGCTCAACGCCGGGTCGATCCGGCCGAAGTTGACCTTCCGGGAGGTGACCAGGGGGATGCCGTACAGGGTCACCTTCTCGTACGCCATCACCGCCGCCTGCTTCTTCTCCCAGTGCGGCTCGCTGTAGCTGCGTTTCACCAGGTGCTGGGCCAGCGGCTCGACCCACTCCGGTTCGATCCGGCCGGCGATGCGACCCCAGAGCCGGCTGGTCTCCACCAACTCGGCGGCCATCACCCAGCGCGGTGGCTTACGGAACAGTGCCGAACCGGGGAAGAGGCCGAACTTCGCGCCCCGGGCGCCCAGGTACTCGTTCTTCTGCGCGTCCTTCAGCCCGACGTGGGAGAGCAGGCCGGCCAGCAGCGACTGGTGTACCCGGTCCACGTCCAGGCTCTCCGGCAGGTCCGCCCCGGGCCCCCGACG
>NZ_WVUH01000572.1 GCF_017614955.1 Micromonospora echinofusca | reverse complement strand
CCCCGCCTCACCGAGCGCCCCCGCCACCACCGGGTAGCGGGCGTTCGCCGACAGGGTGTCGCCGAACCGTCGGGCGGCGACGGTGGCCAGCGGGGAGGAACCCCAGACGATCGGCACCGAACCGGCCAGCCCGAGCGCGAGCGACTTCGCCGGGTTCACGAACGACTCGGCGGTGGGCCGGCACCGGTCCGCGTCCGCGTCCAGCCGGGCCGCGGTCTCCGCCAGGTCCGCCTCGTTGACCTTCACCAGGCCGAGGGTACGGGCGGCGAGCAGAACCGGCACGGTGAGCGCCCAGAGGCTGGCCCGGGCCGGTGCCCGGCGGGGTACCGGGATGAACGGGGCCCGCACCCGGTCGGCGACCGACTGGAGCTGCGAGTCGGGGGCACCGATCGCCACCAGCCGGGCACCCCGGCGGGCGGCCGCCTCGGCCGCGCCGAGCGCCTCCGGGCTGCGCCCCGAGGCGCTGATCGCGATCACCACGTCCGCCGCGCCCACCCAGCCGGGGATGCCGGCGCTGCGGTGCGGGATGACCGGGACCGGGCAGCGCGGCCCGGCGACCGTGGCCAGCACGTCACCGGTACGCCCGGCGGTGCCGATACCGGCGATCACCACCGCCCTGGGGCGGCCCTCGTCGGCGAGTACCCCCAGGTTGGCCTCCGCCGCCAGCGCGGCCGACTCCCGCACCTGGGCGCCGGCCGAGGCGGTGAACCGGAGCATGCCGCCCGGGTCCAGCTCGGCCAGCGCGTCCGGATCGTCGAGCAGGGCCTCGTCGGCCTCGCGCCGCCCGCTGACCCCGGCCACCGGCTCCCTCATGCCTGCCCCCCGGAGCCGCCACGCGCCTCGTCCAGCAGGAGCACCGGTACGTCGTCCCGGACCTCGAAGATCCGACCGCACTCGGTGCAGGTCAGGGTCTGCGCGTCCGGGTCGTAGTCCAGCGGGGCATGGTGTGTGTCGGGACAGGCGAGGATCTCGAGCAACTGCGGGTCCAGGGCCACGGCGCGGCTCCTTCCACGTATGCGGTCGGCCGGTCGTCGGTGGCGACCGGCGCACGGATCTTATCGGCGAACGAGGCCGAGCACGTCGTCGCGTAGCGAGATCATCCGCTCCCGGGACGGCGCCTCCACATTGAGCCGGAGCAACGGCTCGGTGTTCGACGGGCGGAGGTTGAGCCAGGCGCCGTCGGTGAAGCGGAGCGTCAGCCCGTCCAACTCGTCGGCGGTCGCCTCCGGGTACGCGCCCCTGACCTCGGCGATCTTCGCCGCCTGGTCGGCCACCGTGGAGTTGATCTCGCCCGAGGCGACGTACCGCTCGTACACACCGGCCAGCTCGGAGAGTGGCCGGTCCTGCCCGCCGAGCGCGGCGAGCAGGTGCATCGCGGCCAGCATGCCGGTGTCGGCGAACCAGAAGTCCCGGAAGTAGTAGTGCGCCGAGTGCTCACCGCCGAAGACCGCACCGGTACGGGCCATCTCCGCCTTGATGAAGGAGTGCCCGACCCGGGTGCAGACCGGTTCGCCGCCGTGCTCCCGGACGATCTCCGGTACGGCGCTGGAGGTGATCAGATTGTGGATGACCGTCGAGCCGGGGTGCTTGGCCAGCTCGCGGACCGCCACCAGGGCGGTGATCGCCGACGGGGAGACCGGTTCGCCCCGCTCGTCGACCACGAAGCACCGGTCGGCGTCACCGTCGAACGCCAGCCCCAGGTCGGCACCGTGCGCGCGGACCGCGTGCTGGAGGTCGACCAGGTTGGCCGGGTCGAGCGGGTTGGCCTCGTGGTTGGGGAACGAGCCGTCCAGCTCGAAATAGAGCGGCACGATGGTCAGCGGCAGGGCCGGCAGGACCGCGTCACCGAGCACACTCGGTACGGTGTGGCCGCCCATCCCGTTACCGGCGTCGACCACCACCTTCAGCGGCCGGATCCCGCGCAGGTCGACCAGGTGACGCAGATGCGCCGCGTAGTCGGCGAGCAGGTCGCGGCGCTCGACCGGTGCCACCGGCTCGCCCGCCGGATGCGGTTCGCCCTTGTCCAGCAGCGCCTGGGCCCGGTCCCGGATCTCGGCCAGGCCGGTGTCCTGACCGATCGGCCGGGCACCCGGGTAGCACATCTTGATCCCGTTGTACTGCGCCGGGTTGTGACTGGCGGTGAACATCGCGCCGGGCAGATCCAGGATGCCGGAGGCGTAGTAGAGCAGGTCGGTGGAGCCGAGCCCGGCGTCGATCACGCCGATGCCCTCGGCGCGTACCCCGGCGGCGAAGGCGGCGGCCAGCCCGGGCGAGGTCTGCCGCATGTCGTACGCCACGACGACCGTGTCCCGCCGCTCGTCGGAGCCGTTGAGGAGCTGGGCGAAAGCCGCCCCGAGCGCCTCTGCGGCGCGCGCGTCCCACTGCTGGGGAACCGTCCCTCGGACGTCGTACGCCTTGACGATCTGGGACAGCTCAGACACTGATCTCGCTCCTTACCGCAGTACGGCCACCGTCAGCCGTTCGTCGTCGTCGACGCACCCGAGCGTATCGGAGCCCACC
>NZ_WVUH01000571.1 GCF_017614955.1 Micromonospora echinofusca | reverse complement strand
GTGTCAGCGGGTGGGGCACGCCGGGGTCGGCGGGACAACGGGCTCGACGCGACGGAGTACGCCGTCGCCGGTGACGTGGACCCACGGGTCGGTGAACACCTGCTGGACGTCCTCGCCGCCGGCGGGATCGCCGCGTACCTCCAGCCGTCGGCCGACCTGAACCCGGTGACCCGCACCACCACCGTCCCGGCCCGGCCGGTGGACCGGCTCTACGTCGACCGTTCGCACCTGACCACCGCCCGGGACTACCTCAGCCAACTCGCCGACGGTGACCGGTCGCCGCAGCCGGTCGCCCCCGCCGAGCCGGACATCGACGCCGAGTGGGCCCGGATCGTCGCCGGGTACCACACCGCCCCGGCCGGCGGGACCGTGCCGTGGCCGACCGCCGAGGACATCACCCCGGACCGCCCCGCCGCCACCGAGCCGCCGTCGACCGGGCGCGGTGGCGACGAGGGTGGCGCCACCACCACCGACGTACGCCGGCTCCCGTTCGCCGCCGACATCTCCGGCGTCTCGGTCGGTCGGGACCGGTCCGACGGCTCGCTGCTCGACGGGCTGGACACCTTCGGCGCCGACCTGCCCGACGACCCGGACGAGGGCTACACGCCGCCGCCCCCGCCGCCGCTGCCGCAGATCTCCAAGTACGCGGTGGCCGGTGTCCTGGCGATCACCGTGGGCTTCGCGCTCTTCGTCTTTCCCGAGCTGCTGCCGGTGGACCGGGCGGTGGCCACCCTGCTCGGGTTCACCGGCATTCTCTCCGGTTTCGTCACCCTGGTGTGGCGGCTGCGCCCCGGGGACGAGGAGGACGAGGACCCGGACAACGGCGCGGTGGTCTGAACCGGACAGCGACCGGTCCACCGTCCGGTCCCGCACGGGCGTTCCCGGGGGCCACCGTCCGGCTCCGCACGGGCGCTCCCGACGGGCCACCGTCCGGTCCCGCACGGGCGTTCCCGGGGGCCACCGGACCGCATCGCGGGACAAGGGCCCGACACACCCCGGCGGTAACACTGGTGTAACTTACCGTCAGTAGGAATACGGCTGTACGTCACTCCCCTCCCGGACTGCCCGGTTTCCTCGCCCAGGGTGGTCCCCGCTTGCGGAACGAGATGCCCGGGATGCGACAGAGTTCTCTCGTGGTGGTTGCCAACCGCCTGCCCATCGACGACAGCGTGGCGCCGGACGGCGCCTGCGAATGGCGCCGCAGCCCCGGTGGGCTGGTCAGTGCGCTCCACCCGCTCCTCCGACAGACTCCCGCCACCTGGGTCGGCTGGGCCGGTGGCACCGGCCCGGCGCCCAGCCTCGCCGACGTGGACGGCGTACGGATGCACACCGTGCCGCTGACCGCCGAGGACGTCCGGGACCACTACGAGGGTTTCGCCAACGCCACCCTCTGGCCGCTCTACCACGACGCCGTCGAGCAGCCCGTCTACCACCGCCGCTGGTGGGAGGCGTACCAGCGGGTGAACCGGCGGTTCGCCGAGGCCGCCGCCGACGCGGCCGAGCCGGGTGCGGTGGTCTGGGTGCAGGACTACCACCTGCAACTGGTGCCCGGTCTGCTCCGGGAACTGCGACCGGACCTGCGGATCGGGTTCTTCCTGCACGTGCCCTTCCCCCCGCCGGAGCTGTTCATGCAGCTCCCCCGCCGGGCCGAACTGCTGCGCGGGATGCTCGGTGCCGACCTGATCGGTTTCCAGCGGGCCCAGGCCGCGCACAACTTCGCCCAACTGGTCGCGCACGTGCTCGACGTACCGGCCGACGACCGCCGGATCGCCCTGGACGGGCGGGAGGTGCGGATCGGGGCGTTCCCGGTCTCCATCGACACCACCGAGATGGCCGCCCTGGCCACCCGACCGGACGTGGTGGCCCGGGCCGCCCGGCTGCGGCGGGACCTCGGCGACCCGACGCACGTGATCCTCAGCGTGGACCGGATGGACTACACCAAGGGCATCGAGCAGCGGCTCAAGGCGTACAGCGAACTGATCGCCGACGGACACGTCAAGGTACGCGACACGGTGCTGGTGCAGGTGGCGGTACCGAGCCGGGAACGGGTCGCCCAGTACCAGGTGCTCCGGGACCGGGTCGAACGGGAGGTCGGCCGGATCAACGGCGAGTTCGGGCGGGTGGGCGAGCCGGCCATCCACTACCTGACCCAGCCCTTCGACCGCGCCGAGCTGGCCGCGCTGTACCGGATGGCCGACATCATGGCGGTCACCCCGCTGCGCGACGGGATGAACCTCGTCGCCAAGGAGTACGTCGCCGCCCGGGTGGACGACACCGGGGCGCTGCTGCTCAGCGAGTTCGCCGGATCCGCCGCCGAACTGCCGGAGGCGTTCCTGGTCAACCCGCACGACCTGGACGGACTGAAGCTGACCCTGATGGACGCGCTCCAGGCCGATCCGGCCGACCTGACCGGCCGGATGCGCGCGATGCGGGCCCATCTCAGCCGGCACGACATCCACGCCTGGGCCCGGTCCTACCTGGCCGCCCTGGACTCCTCCGGCTCGCTGCTGACCCGGGTGACCACCCCGGGCTGACCCGTCCCGCCC
>NZ_WVUH01000570.1 GCF_017614955.1 Micromonospora echinofusca | reverse complement strand
GTACCTGCTGTGGGCGGTCGGTGCGGTGCAGGTGTGGCGGTACCGCAACGCGGCGCGGCGCCGGTACGCCGTGGACGGTCCCGCCCCACCGGTGCCGCAGCCGCTCGGTACGCCCGCCTGATCAGGCCCGCCCGCCGGCCCGGGGCGGGTGGGGCCGGTGGCGCTGTGTCCCGGTCCGGTGGCTGTCTGATGATCGACAGTGGATCGGCCACTGTGGCAAAATCCCCCGCATCGGCCACCGTGAATTGTGATCTGGGCCACCGGGCGGGGGGCTGCCCGGCGGCCGACCAGGTCCGTGGCCCGGTGACACGCGCACGGGGGGGAGGTGAGTGGTCGTGGCTGCCGTGGACCAGCTGTCCGGCCCACCCGCCGGACCCGTACCGACCGGACACGTCACCCTGCTCTGCCTGCCCTACGCCGGAGGTGACGCCCTGGCGTACTGGCGGTGGCCGGAACTCCTGCCCGACCCGGTCCGGGTGGACACCGTGCAGCTTCCCGGCCGCGACGGCCGTCGGCCGGGCACCCCGGGCATCGACGTCGGCGAGGTGGCCGCCCGGATCGCCGGGTACGCCCACGCGCCGTACGCCCTCTACGGCCACAGCATGGGAGCCCGGCTGGCCTTCGAGGTGATCCGGGAGCTGCGGCGCACCGGCACGCCGCTGCCGGTACGGCTGTACGTGGGCGGCGCCCACCCCCCGCACCTGCCCGAGCCGATCACCCGGCTGGCGCACCTGACCGTGGACGCCTTCCTGGACCAGTTGATCCTGCGGGCCGGTACGCCGGACGTGGTCCGGGACGACCCGGACGTCCGGGCGGCGGTGCTGCCCACCCTCCGTACCGACCTGGACTGGCTGAAACGGTACCGCTACCACCCGGCGGAACCGCTGCCCGTGCCGGTGGTGGCCTTCGCCGGTCTCGACGACCGGGAGGTGCCCGACGACATGATGCTCGGCTGGGCCCGGCACACGTCGGCCTCCTTCCGGCTGCACACCCTCGCCGGTGACCACCTGTTCATCCGGACCGCGCCGCAGACCGTGACCGCGCTGATCGCCGCCGACCTCGCGGCGGTCCGGTCCGCCGGGCCCGCCGCGCTGGAGCCGCCCGCCGCCGACGAGATCCACCTGTGGCGGGTGACGCCGGACCGGCTGCCGGCCGTGCTGCGGCGCTACGGCGCGGATCCGGACCGGTCGGGCCCGGCCGGGCTGCGCTGGTCGGTCAGCCGGTCGGCCGGTACGGCGGTCGTCGCCGTCGGCGGGCGGGACCTCGGCGTCGACGTCGAGACGCTGCGACCGGTGGCCGACTTCGACGCCTTCTGCGCCCGGGTGCTGACCCCGGCCGAGTGGGCCGAGGTGCTGGCCGAGCCGGAGGAACACCAGTTGCGGGCCGCACTGCGCTGCTGGACGGCGAAGGAGGCCGTCCGTAAGGCCGCCGACGGCACGTCGGACGCCACCGGTTGGCAGGTCACCCACCTCGACCTGGACGGTGCGGTCGCGGCGGTCGCGACCCGGGGTGGACGGTGGCGGCTGCGGTTCGAGACGCCCGGCACGGACCTGCGCTAGATGGACGCGCGACACGTCGGCACGCCGGGCCCCGGGCCGGGTGGACCGGCGGCGCCCGCACCGTGGACGCGCGGGCCGGTGGCACCGCCCCCGGCCGGGCTGCTCTGGGATCTCGTGGTGGCGCAGGCGGCGCGGCGCCCCGGGGCGGTCGCGGTCCGGCAGTGGGAGGACACGCTCACCTACCCCGAACTGGTCGACGCCGCCACCGTCCTGGCCGGACGGCTGCGGGCGCTCGGGACCGGACCGGGGACCCGGGTCGGGATCTGCGCGCGCCGGGAGCTGCGGCTGCCGGTGGCTGTCCTGGGCGTCCTGGCCAGCGGTGGCGCGTACGTCGTGCTCGACCCGGCGCATCCCCGCAGCCGGCTCGACGACATCTGCCTCGACGCCGGCATCGACGTGGTGGTGGCCGACGACGCCGGGGCGGCGCTGCTCGCCGACAGCGGCCGGCACCTCGTCGTACCGGCCCTGCCGCCGGCGGGCACCGCCGCCGCGCCGGCCGCCGGGCCCCGCCCGGCGCCGGTCGACCCGGCGCAGACCGCGTACGTGCTGTACACCTCCGGGTCCACCGGACGGCCCAAGGGCGTGGCCGTCAGCCAGCACAGCCTCGCGTCGTTCGTCACCGCCGCCGGCCGGCACTTCGGACTCGACGGCACCTGCCGGGCCGGTGCCTTCTCCGCTCTCGGCTTCGACGTGTCGGTGCTGGACCTGCTCACCCCGCTGACCTGCGGGGCCAGCGTGCACCTCGTCCCGGACGCCGACCGGGTCGACCCGGCCCGGCTGCACCGGTTCCTGGCTGCCCACGAGGTCACCTGGGCCTTCGTCCCGCCGGCCCTGCTGCCGCTGCTGGACCCCACCCGGCTGCCCGCCCTGCGGGACGTCGTCACCGCCGGGGAACCACCCGGCCCGGAACAGGTGGCCCGCTGGTCGGCCCCACCGACCCGGCGGCTGCACAACTGGTACGGGCCCACCGAGACCACGGTGTGTGTGGT
>NZ_WVUH01000056.1 GCF_017614955.1 Micromonospora echinofusca | reverse complement strand
GGATGCACACCGTGGCCGAGCAGGATGTCGAGGGGGATCGGACGACCGAGGTGGTAGCCCTGACCCGAGTCGACGCCGAGCCGGCGCAGCGCGGGGACCAGTGCGGCGCGTTCGACCGACTCGGCCACGGTGTGCATCCCGAGCCCGTGCGCGGCCCGCACGACCGCGTCGATCAGGACCGGATCGGCCCCGCCCCGGTCGGCCTGCCGGACGAAGTCACCGGCGATCTTGACGGTGCTGAACGGCAGGTGCTTGAGGTAGGCGAACGAGCCGAATCCGGCGCCGAAGTCGTCGAGGCTCAGCCGGCAGCCGGCGTCGCGCAGCGTACCGGCCAGGTTGCGGACCGCCGCCACGTTGGTGATCGCCGCGGTCTCGGTGACCTCCAGGCCCAGCCGGGACGCCTCCACCCCGGCGGCGCGCAGGCGTTCCACCACCCAGTCGCCGAAGCCCGGTGACTCCATGGAACGGGCGGAGATGTTGACGTCGAACCGCATTCCGGCCGCCGAGGCCGACGGTGCGGCCAGCGCGGCGGTGGCGGTGGCCACCACCCACCGGTCGAGTTCGCCGATCAGGTCGTCGCGTTCCACGGTGGGCAGGAAGTCGGCCGGCGACAGGGGCGGCTGCCGGCCGTCGCGCAGCCGGATGAGCAGTTCGTAGCTGGTCACCTCGCCGGTGGACAGGTCGATGATCGGCTGGGCGTCGAGCTGCATCCGCTGCTCGTCGAGGGCGTCCCGCACCCGGGTCACCACGTTGACCCGCTGCACCGCGTGCCGGTACTGCTCGGGCAGGTACAGCCGGGCCCGGTTGCGGCCGGCGTTCTTCGCCTCGTAGAGCGCGAGGTCGGCATGGGCGAGCACGCTGTCCCGGGTGTCGCCCGGCTCCAGCGAGGCGGCGCCGATGCTCAGGGTGACCCGCAGCCCGGCACCGGCCAGCGGCACGGGGGTGTTCACCGCGACGTTGCACAGGCTCTCCGCGACGGCGAGGGCGTCGTTGGCGGTCGCACCGGGCAGGACGACGGCGAACTCGTCGCCGCCCAGCCGGCCCAGCACGGTGTCGGCCGGCAGGTGGCGGACCAGCAGCCGGGCCAGCAGGCGCAGCACGTCGTCGCCCACGGCGTGCCCGTGTACGTCGTTGATGTCCTTGAAGTTGTCGATGTCGATGAGCAGGAGCGCGCCGGACGGCGCGCCGGCACAGGCGAGCAGGTCGTTGAGCCGGGCGAGCAGGGCCCGCCGGTTCGGCAGGTCGGTGAGCGGGTCACGCTCGGCGAGCTGGGTCAGTTCCTCCTGGACCCGCCGCATCTCGGTAATGTCGTGGGCGGTGCCGAGGACCCGCAGCGGAGCACCGGTGGTGTCGTCGGTGAAGACCTCGCCGTAGCACTCGAAGACACGCATCGTCGTACGGTCGGCGAGGTACATCCGGTGGGTGTACGAGAACGGCCCGCCGACGCGCAGCGCCGTGTCGAGGGTCTGTTCGATCATGGCGACGTCGTCGGGGTGCAGCAGTTGCCGGTACGACGGATAGTCCAGTTCGGTGCCGGGCGGGAAGCCGAACATCTGCAACAGCACGTCGGACCAGATGACCGCGCCGGAGGCGACATCCCACTCCCAGGTGCCCACCTTGGCCAACTGCTCGATGTGGGCCAGGCGCCACCGGTAGTTGCGGCCCCGGTCGCGTTCCTGCCGTTCGGCGCTGACGTCACGAAGTTCGTACAGGCGTAGCGGCTGACCGTCGTGGACGAAGCCGTGGCAGCGTACCTGCAACCACCGGGTGGTGCCGTCGGTGCCCGGCCAGGGCAGGTCGACGGCGGTGCCGTCGGGCTCCACCCGGGCCAGGGGCAGGTCGCCCGGGGGGAGACCGAGCCGGTGCGCGGCGCCGTTGGACCAGACACACCGGCCGTCGGCGGCGAACACGGCCAGCGCGGTGGGGGCGGCGTCGGCCGCGACTGCCGGCAGGGTCATCACCTGGTGGCCACCCCATCCCTTCACCGATCAGGCATCGGCGCACCGGCGCCGACACACGGTCATCCGGTTGCGACGCGGAGTCTACCCACGGCCACCCCGGAACCGCTCACCGCGCGGCGTCGGTCGGTTGGCTCCGCCGCGTCGCCGACCGGTGGCGGACGCCCACCGGTGGGCGGTCCTTCGCCGTCGAGGACCCCGCCACCGGCCGGACCCCGCGCCGGGTCGCGGACGGCACCGCCGCCGACGGCGTCGCGGCACTCGACGCCGCAGCGGGGGCACAGGCAACGTGGGCCGCGACCGCTCCCCGGCTACGCGCCGAGATCCTGCGCACCGCGTACGACCTGCTCACCGCCCGCACCGAACAGTTCGCGCTGCTGATGACGCTGGAGATGGGCAAACCACTGGCACAGGCGGCCCGGCACAGGGTGACCAGCCTGGTGGCGCAGGCCACCGACCGGGGAGCCACCGTGCTGACCGGCGGATCACCGGTCGGCGACCTGGGCTACTTCTACCGACCGACGGTCCTCACCGACGTACCGGCCGACGCGGAGCTGACGGCCGAGGAGATCTTCGGCCCGGTCGCGCCGGTCACCACCTTCACCACCGAGGACGAGGCCCTGCACCGCGCCAACGACACCGCGTACGGCCTGGCCGCCTACGTCTTCACCCGCGACCTGTCCCGCGCCGTCCGGGTCAGCGAACGGCTGGACGTCGGCATGGTCGGCGTCAACCAGGGCATCGTGTCGAACCCGGCGGCGCCCTTCGGCGGGGTGAAGCAGTCCGGGTACGGCCGGGAGGGCGGCCCGGAGGGCATCGAGGAGTACTTACCGTCCGGTGCGTCGGTATCGCGCCCTGAGCACCGCCGACAGCCGGCCGGGGTCCCGGGGATTTTCGGCCGGGGTGGCTGGCAAAAGGGATTGCGGGTGGGCAGGGCGCTGTGGCTGGCTGGACCGATGGAGACATCGACGGGCACCGGGGACAGCGTCGAGGCGTACTTCGTCTGCGGCACGCCCCGCACCGGCAGTTCCCTCCTGCTGGGATTGCTGGAGTCCACGGGCGTCGCCGGGCGTCCGCAGGCGTACTTCCGCGCACCCGACGAACCGGCGTGGGCCGAGCGCTGGGGCATCGCCCGCACCGACCGGGGCGGCTTCGACTACGCGGACTACGTTCGGGCGGCGCTGGCCGCCGGCCGCACCGACAACGGGGTGTTCGGGGCCAAGCTCATGTGGGGCACCCTCGACGAGGTGGTCGACAAGCTGGGTGTGGTCCATCCCGACCTGGCCGGGGACGACCTCGCCCTGCTGCACCGGACCTTCGGTCGTACCCGGTTCGTCTTCGTGCGCCGGGACGACGTGGTGGCGCAGGCGGTGTCGTGGCTGCGCGCCGAGCAGACCGGCACCTGGTACCTGGGCGGCAACGGCGAGATCAGCGGTGGCGGCGGCACCGGACGGACGCCGGTCTTCGACGCCGAGGCGGTCCACCGTTTCGTCGAGGTGATCGGCGAACACAACGCGGCCTGGGAGTCCTGGTTCGCCGCCGTCGGCGCCCAGCCGCACGTGGTGCGGTACGAGGAACTCGACGACGACAGCGGGGCCGTGGTCGCCGGCGTGCTCGCGTTCCTCGGGCTGGCTCTGCTGCCCGGACGGGTCGTCACCCCGTACCACCGCCGGCAGGCCGACGAGCTCAACCGCCGGTGGATCGCGCGGTACCGGGCCTGGGCAGCCGACCACCGACCCGCCCGGTGACCGGCCCGTGCCACACAGGTTCGATCGGCCCGGGACCGGGTACCCCGGCCCGGCGACCTGCCGCCGCGACAACGGGCAGGGGCAGGAACGGGACGAGGAGGGGACGCCATGCACGGCGACGGTTGGGTCTGGCCGATGACGGTCATGATGCTCGGCTGGCTCGTGCTGCTCCTGCTCGTGATCGGCGCGGCCCTGTTCGCCGCCACCCACTACCGTCGCGGGGCGGCCGACACGCAGGACACCGCCCGCCGCATCCTGGCCGAGCGCTACGCCCGGGGTGAGATCGACGCTGACGAGTACCAACGCCGTCGGGCCGCGCTGTCCTGACGGTGAGCATGGCGGGGTCGGCGCGGCAGTGGTGATCGGCCGCCCGCCGCCCCCGGACGCCACGACGGTGGCCCGTCCTCCGGCCACCGTCGTGGGATCAGGCGTGCGGGCGGACAGCCCGTCAGGCCTCGCCGGCCTCGGCGAGGGTCGGGTAGTCGGTGTAGCCCTCGTGGTCGCCGCCGTAGGCCCGGGTGTAGTCGGGCGTGTTGAAGGGACCACCGACCTGCAGGCGGTACGGCAGATCGGGGTTGGCCAGGAAGAGCGCCCCGTACGACACCAGGTCCGCGGCACCGGTGTCGACGAGCTTGAGCGCCTCGGCTCCGGTGTACCCGCCGGGGGTGAACGGGTTGAGGATCAGCGTGCCGCTCCAGCGTTCCCGCAGCTCGTCGGTGAACTCGGTGTCGGGCCCCTCGCCGACGTGCAGGTAGGCCAGGCCGAGCGGGTCGAGCCGGCCGAGCAGCGCCCGGTAGGTCTCGCGGTGGTCGTCCTCGACGATGTCGTTGTACGGGTTGCTCGGCGAGATCCGCAGGCCGACCCGGTCCGCGCCGATGGCCGCCACGACCGCTTCGGTCACCTCGACCACGAACCGGATCCGCCCCTCGACGGTACCGCCCCAGGCGTCGTCGCGCTGGTTGGTGTTGGTGGCCAGGAACTGGTGCAGCAGGTAGCCGTTCGCACCGTGCAGCTCCACCCCGTCGAACCCGGCGTCGATGGCGTTGCGGGCCGCCGAGGCGAAGTCCGCGATGGTCTGCCGGATGCCGGCCTCGTCCAGCGGTTCGGGGGTGACGAACTCGCGTGGACCGTTCGCGGTGTACACCGACCCGTCCGCCCGTACCGGCGAGACACCGACCGGCGTCAGCTCCTCGCGGTAGATCTCGGGGTGCCCGATCCGGCCGGTGTGCATGAGCTGCGCGAAGATCAGCCCGCCCTGCTCGTGCACGGCGGCGGTCACCGGCCGCCACGCCTCGACCTGCTCGGCGGTGTGCAGACCGGGGGTGTTCGGGTAGCCCTGACCGACGGCGGAGGGCTGGGTGCCCTCGGTGATGATCAGTCCGGCACCGGCGCGCTGGCCGTAGTAGGTCGCCATCAGCTCGGTCGGGCTGGCTCCCGGCCCGTGCGCGCGGCTGCGCGTCATCGGGGCCATCACCACCCGGTTGCGGGCGGTGTACCGACCGATGGTGACCGGCTCGAACGCTCTGGACATGTCTGTACTCCCCTGTGACCGGTTAGCTGTTCCGAACAGGTAAATGCCCGCCGGGGCGGTGATATTTCCCGGCCACCTAGTGATCGGGGCCACACCTGACGTGGACAGGTAACCTTGCGGCATGGACGGAGGGGACGTTCCGGCAGCGTGTCGGCGCCCGGCAGTCGCGGCATGCGGCCCGGTCAGCCACGCGGTCCTCCGGCTGGCCCGCGCCCACCGGATGCTCACCGGGCAACTGCTCCGCGAGGTCGGGCTGCGCCCCGGCCAGGAGCTGCTGCTGATGCGGCTGTGGGAATGCGGCCCGCAACGGCAGAGCGACCTGGCCGCCGAGTTCGACACCGACTCGGCCAGCATGACCCGGACCGTGCAGCGCCTCGAACGTGCCGGCTACGTCCGTCGGGTACCGGATCCCACCGACGGTCGGGCGACCCTGGTCGAGCCCACCCCGGCCTGCATCGGCCTGCGCCGTCAGGTCGAACGGGTCTGGGCGGATCTCGAACGCCGCATCGTCGACGGGATGACGACCGGGGACCAGCAGGCCGCGCTGGCCATCCTGCACCAGCTGGAGGAGAACCTGCTGTCCTCCCCACCGGAGCAAACGGCCGGCACCGACCGCTAGCACCAATGCCGGGTGGTCCGGACCGGAGACCGGGCCCGGCGCCGCCCCGACGGCAGAGTCGACATCCTCGGCCGCGTCGACCACCAGGTCAAGATCCGGGGCTTCCGGATCGAGCCCGGCGAGGTGGAGGCGGTTCTCGCCCGGCACCCGGAGTGGACCGGGTCGGTGTGCACGACGACTTCTTCGGACTCGGTGGCCACTCCCTGCTGGCCATGCGGATCATCGTGCGGGCCCGCCAGGAACGTGGGCTCTCCGTCACGTTCGGCGACCTCATGCGGCACCGCACAATGGTGGCGCTGGCCGACCGGCTCGCCGACGTGGGACCGGGCGACTCCGACCGGGCGCTGGTCTGGTTCCGCCGCGAGGGCACCGACGCACCCCTGTTCTGCGTGCACCCGGGCGGCGGCAGCGCGCACTGGTACACCCACCTCGCCGGTCACCTCGACGCGCGGCTACCGGTGGCGGCATTCGAGTGGCCGGGCCTGCGGAGCGAACAGCACCACCCGGCGAGCGTCGAGCACGTCGCGGAGCACTACCCGGCGGAACCCAGGCAGGCCCAGCCCGCCGGACCGGCGCCGGGCGGTTCTGACCACCGCCACGCACCGGCCGGTCGCGGGGCGGCGAGCCCTGTCCAGCCGGTCGGGTGGGCGCGCACCCGACCGGCTGGAGACCGGGGCCCGTACCGGATGGGAATCACTGCCTTCTATCCGGCATAAACTAGGCTGTTCCCGACTGCGGCCATCCCGAACCGAGTGTCCAGGGCCGGTGAGACCAACTGACGGAGCGGGAGGCCCTGTTGATGGACAGTCCGGGCGTGGGAGGACGCACCCGCTCGCTCTGGTTCAACCGTGACTTCGTACTGCTCTGGGTCGGCGCGGCCGTGTCGACAGCGGGCACCCGGGTTTCGAGCGTGGCGTACCCGCTCCTGGTCCTGGCCCTGACCGGCTCGCCGGCCGCCGCCGGGGCCGTGGGCTTCGCAGCGACGCTGCCCTACCTGGTCTGGCAGCTGCCCGCCGGTGCGCTCGCCGACCGGTGGGACCGCAGACTGGTCATGATCTGGAGCGACATCGGCCGTTGCGTCGCGGTGGGCACGGTCGTGGTGGCGCTGCTCACCGACCGGATGACCGTCGCGCATCTCGCGGTCGTCTCGTTCGTCGAGGGCACGCTCTACGTCTTCCACAGCCTGGCCGAACGGGGCGCGGTACGCAACGTCGTCAGCACCGGACAGCTCCCGGCCGCGCTGTCGAGCAACGAGGTACGGGAACGGGCTGCCTCGTTCCTCGGCCAGTCCGCGGGCGGTTTCCTCTTCGGCCTGGCCCGTTGGGTGCCGTTCCTCGTCGACACCGTCTCGTACCTGCTCTCGCTGGTGACGCTGCTGTTCATCCGACGCCGGTTCCAGACCGGCACCGGCACGGGGCACCACGCCCTCGGCACGGAGATCCGGCAGGGCCTGAAATGGTTCTGGAGCCACCCGTTCCTCCGTGACAGCGCCGTTCTCGTCGCCGGCAGCAACCTGTTCTTCCAGGCACTGACCCTGCTGCTCGTCGTACGCGCCCTGGATCTCGGCGGCTCCCCCGGGGCGGTCGGCGTCATGCTCGCCGTTTCCGGGGTGGGCGGGATCGTCGGTTCCTTCGTCGCCCCCCGGCTGATGCGCCTCATCTCGCTCAAGCTCATCGTGATCGGGGCCAACTGGGTGTGGGCGGCGCTGATGGCATCGATGATCCTGGCCCGGGACATCGTGGCACTCGGTGCGATCTACACCGTGATGGGCTTCGTCGGGGCGGTGTGGAACGTGGCGGTGAGCAGTTACCAGCTGACCGTCACGCCGGATGCCGTCCTCTCCCGGGTGACCAGCGTGTCCCGGCTGCTGGCCTTCGGTGCGATCCCGCTGGGCTCGCTCGCGGGAGGATTCCTGCTCGACGCGTTCGGGTCCGCCCCCGTCGTGCTCATCCTGGCGGGCGGGTTCGGCCTGCTCGCGGTGGCGTCCGTCGTCATGCCCGGGGTACGCCAGGTGTCCGAGCCACCGGCGCCGGACGCCGGGGTCGACGGGGCCGCCCTCGAACCGGTCACCGGCGCCCCGGACCGGACCTGACGGTCGGCGGCGCCGTCGGCCGCACCGCCGTCATCCGGCGGCGCGGCGCCTACGGGGTCGGGCGAGCAGGATCAGCCCGACAGCTCCCACCGTGGCGGCGACCAGCGGCAGTGCGGCGGTACGCCCGGCGGAGTGCCAGCCGGCGCCGAGGGCGGAGCCGGCGACGATGCCCACCTGGAAGACGATGCCGTACAGGGCGTTGGCGGTCTCCGCACGCGGTCCGGCCGCCCGGCGGAGCACGGCCAGCGTGGTCGAGACGACCAGCAGGGAGAAGGACCCACCCCAGATCAGCAGCAGGGGGACCCCGAACGCCGGCAGTCCGAGTCGGCCGGCGAGGTACAGGCCGAGCAGGGCGGTCACGAAGACGCCGGCGGCGGCGCGGGTACCGGTCACCGGGCTGCGGTCGGCCAGCCGACCGCCGAGGACACTGCCCAGGACGGCTGCCGACCCGTACCCGAGCAGGACGACGGTGAAGGCGGTGCCGGAGACGTCGAGGCGCTGTGCCGTGTACGGCGCCACGTAGATGTAGAGCGCGAAGTGACCGGTCACCGCGACGGCGGTCACGAGGAGGATCGCGACCAGTCCCGGGGTACCGAGCGTGGCCCGCACCCCGGAGGCCGCCCGGCCCTGTTCCCGGTGCAGGGCGGGCAGCGGCGGAAGCCACCGGGCGACCGCGACGGCGAGGGCCAGGGAGACCACCGCCACGACGGCCAGCGTGGTCCGCCAGCCCGCGAGCTGCCCGAGCAGGGTGGCCAGGGGGGCGCCGACGACCATGGCGGTGGCCGCGCCGACGCTGACCCGGCTGCCGGCCCGGTTACGGGTGGCCTCGCTGGCCAGCCGGATGGCGGTGGGTGCGGCCACGGCGAAGTAGACGCCGTGGCCGAGGGCCGCCAGGCACCGCCCGCCGGCGAGCACGGCCAGGTTCGGTGCCACCGCCGCGAGCACGTGCCCGACGCCGAAGACGACCGCACTGAACACCAGCACCAGCCGACGGTCGAGCCCGGCGGACCATCGGGTCAGCGGTACCGCCGTGGCCGCCGCGACCAACGCGTACCAGCTGACCGTGAGCCCGACCTGGCTCTCGCTGGCCCCTACGCCGCGTGCGACGTCACCGAGCAGACCGACCGGTGCGGTCTCGCCGGTGACGACGATGAACGCGACGGCGGCGAGGGTGACCGTGGCGATCACCTCGGGTCGCCGGGACGGCGTCGTCGCCGACTGCGACGACGAGGTGGGGGTGTCGACGGTCATGACGTCCCTTCGAGACTTCCGCCCTGCTGCTGATCAGGGCTTACGCACCCTACGGGATGGGCCGGCCAGCCGCCCACGCTAGTGAAAATGCCTCAATCTGTCGCTTTTGCCGCTAAATAGCTAGTCTGGTGCACGTTGGACCGCTCCGGTCCGGAGCGTCCGGCGCTCATGCGCACGGGAAGACCGGTGGGGCCATGACGGACGGCGTCGACGGAGGAGCGTCCGCCCAGGGAAGCACACCGGGATCCGCGCCGGGTGGTGTCCGACGGTGGCGGTGAACGGCACCTGGCAGCAGATCGCCCGGCTCGATCCCCGCCTGCGGTTGCTGATGGTCAACCAGCTCGGCATCAACCTGGGCGTCTACATGCTGCTGCCCTACCTGGCCAACCATCTCTCCTCCGGGCTGGACCTGGCCGCCTGGACGGTGGGCCTGGTGATCGGCGTCCGCACACTCAGCGAACAGGGCCTGTTCCTGGTGGGCGGGATGCTGGCCGACCGGTTCGGCTACCGCCGGATGATCGCTACGGGCTGCGCCCTACGCGGGGCGGGTTTCGCGCTGCTCGGCATCGTCGCCGACCTGCCCATGCTGTTGGTGGCCTCGGTGGCCGTCGGACTGGCCGGGGCGTTGTTCGGACCGGCGGTCCGGGCCTACATCGCGGCCGAGGCCGGCGACCGGCGGGTCGCCGCGTTCGCGTTGTTCAACGTCTTCTACCAGACCGGCGTGCTGGCCGGTCCACTCCTCGGTCTGGTCCTGCTGAGCGTGGACTTCCGCGCCGTCTGCCTGACTGCGGCGTCGATCTTCCTGGCCCTGAGCGTCGCCCAGCTCCGGCTGCTGCCACCCGGACCGTCGTCCCCCGCCACGGGCCGGCAGCCCGGTCTGACCGGGGTACGGGCCGACTGGCGGGAGGTGACCCGTAACCGCTCCTTCCTGCTGTTCTCCCTGACGATGGTCGGGTCGCACGTGCTGTCGTCACAGATCTACCTCGCCCTGCCGTTGCAGGCGACACAGGTGCTGGCGGCCAGGGGCGATCTCGGCAGCGGGGCGCTGTTCGGGCTCTCCGCCGTCGTCGCGATCCTGGGTCAGGTCTGGATCACCGGATGGGTCTGGCGGTGGGGGAACCCGGCCCGGGCGGTCACCCTCGGACTGGCCCTGATGGCGGTGGCGTTCCTGCCGCTGGCCGTGACGGCGGGTCTCACCGCCCGGGGCGGCTCGCCCGGTGTCACCGCACTGGCGATGGTGCCCACCCTGACCGCGACGGTCCTGCTCACCCTGGGCAGCGTCGTGGCGTACCCGTTCGAGATGGACATCATCCTCGGCCTGACCCGCAACCGGCTCGTCGCCACCTACTACGGCATGCACAACACCTTCGCCGGGATCGGCGTCACGGTCGGGAACCTGGTCACCGGCGTGGTCTGGGGGCTGGGTCAGGAGCTGGGGTTTCCCGCGTTGCCCTGGCTGGTACTGGCCGGCACCGGAGCAGCCTGCACCGGGGCGGTGATCGCGCTGGCCCGCCCCGGCCGGCTCGACGCGCCACCGGCCGCCCGACCCGTGCCGTCCGACCGGCCACCGCCGGGCGGCCGGACGGCAACGGCCGTACCGGTCAGCCCGGACACCGCCCCGGTGCCGCATCCTCGGTGACCTGCCGGTTCAGGAGTTGCCGGTCGGGTAGGCCCGGATGTCCGAGGGCCGCACCTCGGCCCACACGGTCTGCCCGGGAACCGGGTGCAGACGGGCGGCGGCGGCCGGGCTGAGGTCGGCAGCCACCCGCAGCGGGCCGGTGAGGTCGATGCGGAGGTTGTCGCCGTGGCGCTGGATGCCGCCGACCGTCGCCGGCCAGGTGTTGGCGACGGCATCGGGCCGGCCCGGGTGCAGGGCGACGGCCGACGGCGGGAAGGCGACGAACACCTCGCCGTGGAGATCGTCGCCGACGGTGAGCGCGACGCCGGCAGCGATCCGCACGGCGTGCCCGTCGGCGTGGCCACGGTGCAGGTTGAGACCGACGAGGCGGGCCACGTAGTCGGTGCGGGGCCGGGTGGTGATGGTGGTGGCGTCGCCGGTCTGCACGACGCGCCCGTCCTCGACGACGACGAGCCGGTCGGCCAGGACGAGGGCGTCGAGGGGGTCGTGGGTGACCAGCAGGGTGGCACCGGGATGGTCGGCGAGCTGGCGGTGGAGTTCGGCGCGGGTGTCCAGCCGGGTCCGGGCGTCGAGCGCGGCGAGGGGTTCGTCGAGCAGCAGCAGGACCGGTTCGACGGCGAGGGCCCGGGCGAGGGCGACCCGCTGGGCCTGCCCGCCGGAAAGGTGCCGGGGTCTGCGGTCGAGCTGCCCGGCGAGACCGACCTGGGCGAGTCGTCGGGCGGCCCGCTCCCGGGCGGCGCGCCGGGACAGGCCGTGCCGGCGCGGGCCGAAGGCGACGTTGTCCAACGCGGACAGGTGCGGGAAGAGCAGGTAGTCCTGGAACACCACGCCGACCGGACGGCGCTCGGGCGGAACGTGCAGCCGCCGGTCGGGGCGGTCGAAAACACGACCGGCCAGGGTGAGGTGGCCGGCGGCGAGCGGTTGCAGACCGGCGAGGGCGCGCAGGGCGGTGGTCTTGCCGGCGCCGTTGGGGCCGAGCAGCGCGACGACCTCCCCGGCGTGGACGCGCAGCGGCAGGTCGAGCCGGAAGGCGCCCCGGTCGACGACCAGGTGCGCATCGAGCAGCGGGGTGGACCGTTCCGTCGGTGGGGTCATGGTCTGGTGAGCCACCGGTCGCGGAGCGCGACGAGGATCGTCACGGAGACGGCGAGCAGGACGAGGCTGAGCACGATCGCCGTGTCGAGGTCGGTTTCCAGGGCCAGGTAGACCGCCAGGGGCATGGTCTGGGTCCGGCCGGGATAGTTCCCGGCGAAGGTGATGGTCGCCCCGAACTCGCCCAGTGCCCGCGCCCAGCACAGCACCGTGCCGGCGACGACACCGGGGGCGATCAGCGGCAGGGTGACGTGGGTGAAGGTGGTCCACCGGCCGGCGCCGAGGGTCGCGGCGGCCTCCTCGTAGCGGACGTCGGCGCCACGCAGCGCACCCTCGACGGCGATGACCAGGAACGGCATCGCCACGAACGCCTCGGCGGCCACCACACCGGGGGTGGTGAACGGCAGGGTGACACCGAACGTGGCGTCGAGCCAGCCGCCGAGGAGCCCACCGCGCCCGAACACCAGCAGCAGCGCCACCCCACCGACGACCGGGGGGAGCACGAGCGGGACGGTGACCAGGGCACGGACGAGCCGTCGGCCGGGGAAGTCGACCCGGGCCAGCAACCAGGCCAGGGGTACGCCGAGGGCCAGGCAGAGCAGGGTGGCCACGGTGGCGGTCTGTACCGACAGCCGTAGCGCGGTCAGCACGCCCGGTTCGGCCAGCCGCTGCGGCAGGCTGCTCCACGGTGCGCGGATGACCAGCCCGGCGAGGGGCAGGACGAGGAACAGCAGTCCCGCCACGGCGGGCAGCAGCAGCGGCAGGGGTACCCGCTGCCGTTGGCGCCGACCCGGTGACCCGACCGCCACCTGCTGTCCCGGGTGCACGGTCGTCCTACGGGGCCTGGAAACCGGCGTCGGACAGGACGCGCCGGCCGGCGTCGGACAGGACGTGGGCGACGAACGCCTGCGCACCGGTCGGGTTCCCCGCGTCCCGCAGAACGGTGATCGGGTAGTCGTTGACCGCGCGGGCCGACTCGGGAAACTCGACGGCGTCCACGTCTGCGGTGGCGGCTGCGGCGTCGGTGCGGTAGACCAGCGCCGCGTCGACCTCACCGAGCTTCACCTTCGACAGGGCGGCCCGGACGTCCCGTTCCCAGGTGACCGGGGTCAGTGCGACACCGGCCGCGCCGAGGGCTGCCTGTGCCGCCGCACCGCACGGCACCTGCTCGGCGCAGAGGGCGACCTTCACCCCGGGCCGGGTCAGGTCCGCCAGGGCGGTGACGCGCGCCGGGTTGCCCTCGGGTACGGCGATGACGAGCTGGTTGCGCGCGAACGTCGCGGCCGGTCCGGTGGCGTTGCCGGCGTCGGTGACGGTACGCATGGTGGCCGGGTTGGCGGCGGCGAACACGTCGGCGGGGGCACCCTGGTTGATCTGGGTGGCCAGCGCGGAGCTGCCCGCGAAGTTGAACGTGACCCGGACCCCGGGGTGGGCGGTCTCGAAGTCCCGGCCGAGGCGGGTGAACGACTCGGTCAGCGACGCCGCGGCCAGCACGGTGACGGTGCCCGTCACGCCACTGCCGGCCGGTCGCGGGCCGGTGCCCGGCGCGGCGGCACGGCATCCGGCCGGGACCAGCAGGGCCAGCGCGGCCAGGGTCGCCAGCAACGGTCGGGCCCTCACGGGACGGCCCTGCCCCGATGGGCGGGGCCGGGGGTGGCCCGTTCGACCACCACCGTGGTCGACTTGATCACCGCGACCGCGACCGAGCCGACCTGGAGGTCCAACTCGTCGGCCGCCTCCCGGCTCATCAGCGACACCACCCGGAACGGCCCGGCCTGGATGTCGACCTGGGCCATCACCGTGTCCCTGGCCACGGCCGTGACGATGCCCCGCAGCCGGTTGCGCGCCGAGGACTCCTCCGACCTGCGGTCCGGGTCGGCGGCCTGGGCGCGTACGAAGCCGGCCAGGTCGACGCCGTCGATCGTCCGGTGACCGTGCTCGTCCCGCTGGGCGGTGAGCCGGCCGGCGTCGACCCAGCGACGCACGGTGTCCGTACTCACCCCGAGCAGCTCTGCGGCCTCACTGATCCGGAATGCCGTCACCCGGCCAGCCTAGTTGATCGCACCTGCGTGGTGGAAGCCGGCTCTCGGCACGCAGGTGCCAGGGTACGACCGGCAGAGGGTGCCGCATCTGCCGCAGCACCTACCGGCTGGTCAGAGGTGGGTGCCGACCCAGTCGGCGAGGGCCCGGGCGCAGGCGTCCACCGACTCCTGCCAGGTACGTGCCGCCCCCTCCCCCGCGTCGTCGCTGACGTGCTTGATCAACCTGATCGGTACCCCGCACTGCCGGGCGGCCGACACCAGCGCGTAGCCCTCCATGTCGACGAGGTGGGCCCGGGCGGCGAGCCGGGCGCGGGCCGCCTCGTCGGCCACGAAGGTGTCCCCGGTGGCCAGTACCGGCCCGACCCCGGTCAGGGTCACCGGCGCTCCCACGGTCAGGCCGGTCAGGCTGCGCAGGAAGTCCGTGTCCAGGTCGTGCTGGAGGACGCTGCCCACCTCGTGGATGCCGGTCCAGCCCGGCTGCAGGGCGCCGGCGGTACCGAGGTTGATCACTGCCGACGGTCGAGGCCCCCGGGCCAGGGTCACCGCGAGCGCGGTGGCGGCGTTGGTCTTTCCCATTCCGGTGAGCAGCACCGGGACACTGCGGTCGAGGTGGGCCGCTTCCTCCGCGAGGGCCAGGACGAGCAGCGGCCGGTCCGGGGTTACCACTCCCTGAAGATCCATCGCGCGATGGTATCCAGCGGGCTCCCCGGTCCGCACCGCCGCCCGTCCGGGCCGGTGGCTCGACGGAGGCGAGCTAGACCCGGGTGACGCGGACCGCGTCGGCCACCACGTAACCGGTGGTGCCCGTCCAGCGGCTCACCGCGACCAGGTCCCGGTCGCCGGCAGCGAGGTTGAACGTACCGAGGGAACGCCAGACACCACCGCTGGCGCGCTGGTCCACGTTCACCGTCCGGTTGCCGGCGGTGGTGACGACGACGTGCGGGGTCGCGCTGTTGTAGCCCGGGTCGGCCGGGTGCCGCACCTCGACCCGGTAGTCACCGGTCTGCGGAATGCTGACCTTGAACCAGGCGGCGTCGCTGGCCAGCGTGGGGTTGGCGAACCGGTAGTCGGCCCCGTAGCGCTGCGCGGAGTAGGTGGAGGTACCCCAGTTGCTGCTCGCGGTGAACCGGCCGGTGGTGGCGTTGTCGACGATGGTGCTGTAGGCGGGCGGGTTCGTGGTGGTCAGGCCAAGGTGGGCGGCGATGCCCTGCGCGTGCCCCCGGGCGGTGGCGGTGACGAAGTCGGCGCGCTTGAGCAGGTTCGCGTCGGCGACGGTGTCGATGAAGAGGTTCTCGGTGAGGACCGCCGGCATGCTGGTCTCCCGCAGGACGTGGAAGTTCGCGGTCTTCAGCCCCCGGTCGGTGACCGAGCCGATCGACCGCATGCCGGCGAGCACCCGGCCGTGCAGCGCGTTGTGCAGGTTGACGGTGGCCGAGTCGGCTGTCGGGTACCGGTAGCTCTCGAAGCCGGTGCCGCCGCCGGAGTTGATGTGCACGCTGACGAAGATGTTCGCGCCCCACGCGTTGGCGTCGTCGGTGCGGTAGGTGAGGCTGCGGGTGATGTCGCTCGTGCGGGACATCCGCACGTCGACGCTCCAGTTGGCCAGCAGGATGCTGCGGACCTGGAGGGCGATGGCCAGGGTCAGGTCCTTCTCCTGGAGCCCGTTGCCGACCGCGCCCGGGTCGGTGCCGCCGTGCCCCGGGTCGAGGTAGACCTTGGGCAGCGCGGCCTGCGCACGGCCGGCGAGCAGCGGTGTGACGGCGGTGCCCGCGAGGGCGGCCAGCAGCGTACGACGCCGCAGCGGGGTGTTGTCGAACATGAGTACCTCGTCATCCACAACCAGAGATCGACAGTGAGCAGGACTATAATGAACATCGATCTTCCGTGAAAGATGTCTTCGGAATCAGGTCCGTTAAATGAAGGTTTTCTCCCGTTCCCGGTGACGAGGCGGACCGGGACGGCCGGCGGCGGTGCGGCCGGGCCGGTCGGTCCGCTGTGGCATGATGTCGCCTCGATCGGCTGCGTCAGGGCGGTCCGGGACACGGACGGTGAGTGGGAATGCTGCACCCGGGGCGGAAACTCGGCGACCGGTACCGCCTCGACACCCGGATCGGTGCCGGCGGGATGGGTGAGGTGTGGCGGGCGGTCGACGAGGTGCTCGGCCGGGTGGTCGCGGTCAAGGCCATGCTCCCGGCGGTGGCCGACGATCCGACCTTCGCCCGCCGGTTCCTGGTCGAGGCGAAGTCGATGGCCAGTGTGAACCACCCGGCGGTGGCGTCCATCCACGACTACGGCCACAGCGACGGGATCACCTTCCTGGTGATGGAGTTCATCGACGGTGAGTCGCTGTCGCAGGTGCTGGCCCGGCACGGGCGACTGACCCCCGCCGACACGATGCGGTTCGTCGCCCAGGCGGCCGACGGCCTCCAGGCGGTCCACGACTGCGGGATCGTGCACCGCGACATCAAACCGGCCAACCTGCTGATCCGCCGCAACGGCTCGCTGCTGATCACCGACTTCGGCATCTCGCGTACCGGGGACGGCACCCATCTCACCGTCTCCGGGGCCATCCTGGGCACCCCCACCTACCTGTCGCCGGAGCAGGTGCTCGGGCAGCCCGCCACCGCGCTCAGTGACGTCTACTCGCTCGGGCTGACCGCCTACGAGTGTCTGGCCGGGCAGCGTCCCTTCCAGGGGGACAACCCGTACGCCGTCGCCCTGCAACGGGTCCAGGGCGCACCCCGCCCGCTCGGCGGTGACGTCCCGCGCCCGGTGCTCGACGTGATCGGGCGGGCGCTGGCCGCCGATCCGGCGCACCGGTGGCCGTCGGCCGCCGCCCTGGCCGACGCGGCCCGGGCCGCCGGGCACGGGGCCTGGATGGCGGCCGGACACCCGCCGCCACCGGTACCCGCCCCGGCCGGGCCGGCGATGGCCGCCCCGGCCAGCCCCGTGTCAGCGGCGGCATCCGTCGGGTCACCGTGGCCCGTCCCTGCGGTGGCACCCGCAGGGCCGGCGCCGTCCGCCCCGGGGTCCGGCCGACCGACGACGCTGCGGCGGCGCGGGCTCGTGGCCGGGGCGCTGGTGGCGACCACGCTGGTCGCCGGTGTCGCGGTGTGGCAACTGACCGGCACCGGGGACCGCCGGGGCGGCGGGCAGCCGGCCGGCGCCGACCCGACACCGGCGGGCAGCCCGGTACCGGCCGCGCAGCTGCGCAAGGCCGGGCTGGCGACCTGCGGCGCGGCGCTCTGCCCGGCCGAGCCGCTGTGCTGGGGTGGGTTGACGTCGATCAGCGGGACCGCGCAGCCGCCCCGCCGTACCACCTGCGCCGGGGAGCACTCCTGGCAGACGTTCTCGGCGACCTGGCTGCCCGCCGACGCGGTCGACGTACCCCAGGACGAGCTGCTGGCCCGCGCGGACATCGGCACGGCCTGCTCGGCGTCGGTGATGGCGACCCGCAGTGCCAATTCGGCGGCCACCGTCGGCTGGATCCGCGAACCGTGGCCGGTGAAGCTGCCGGGCACCGAGACCTGGATCGTGTACTGCATGGCCCGGCCGGAGTCCGGCGAGCTCTCGGCGTCGGTCTTCCTGATCTTCTGACCGGCCGGGGTCCGGGCCGGCCGGGCCGGCCGCCTGCGCGGCGGTGGCCCGGCCGGCCGCCGGGTCAGCAGTTGGCGGCGCCGAGAGTGCAGGGCTTCAGGATCAGCTGGTGGTCGAAGAACCGGGCGGTGGGCTTCTTGCGGACGTGTGCGGTGTCCATGTCCCGGATGACCCGGCCCTCGCCCTCGGTGTAGCCGGGGGTGGCCCGGTAGCCGCCCAGGTACACGCCCTCCGGGCCGCTGCGGTTGGCCACCGCGATGTGCAGGTAGTCGCCGGTACGGCTCTGCCACAGCGTGCTGAGCAGGTCGGAGGTCAGGTCCGCGTTCACCGCCACCACGTCGACCCCCATCCGGGCGAGCACGTGGGAGGTCTCCGGCGCGAGCATGTCGACGTCCTGCATGAGCGCGACCCGGCCGTAGTCCCGGTCGACCACCCAGTAGTCGTCGGAGAGCTGGGCCGCCGGGATGGACTCGCTGCGGGCCCGGTGCGTCCGCACGTACGGGTAGTCGGTGCCGGTCGAGGTGACCAGCAGGCTCCGGGGAGCTTCGGTGGCGGTGGCCGGATAGTGGACCAGCAGGTCCAGGTCGTGGCTCTGCGCGTACCCCCGCAGGCTGGCCAGACCGGCGGCGTCCACGGTGAAGTAGTTCGCCGGGAAGACCACGAGACGCAGGGTCTGACCGGCGGCGAGGGCAGCCGTGCGGGCTGCTTCGGCGGCGGCCTGCGCGGCGGCCCACGGCGTCGCGGACGGGCCGGGATCCACCGCGGCGGTGGCGAACGTGGTCGCCGCCGGCTGCTTGAACTGGGTCTGGGTGTAGGTCTCCAGGGTGTCCTGGGCCAGCAGCGAGTACATTCCGGGCCGGCGCTCCACCGGGAACGTGCGGGTCTGCCGCACCGGCACCAGACCGTACCCGACGGCGTCGGCGTGCGCGGACAGGTCGGCCAGAATCGCGCCCTGGTGGGTGGCGATGATGCTGCGGGAACCGTAGTTGAAGTCGTACGCGTAGGGCGACGGGATGGTGAAGGTGTCCTGGGTGAAGGCCGTCGGTTTCGTCCCGGCGGTGCCGGTCCCGTAGCGGTTGGCCACCACCATGGCGAAGTCGTTCTCGAAGGTCCGCAGCCGGACGAAGTCGGTCTCGATGCCCACGTTGGCCGGTGCCAGCAGCAACGTCGCGCCCGCCACCGCCGCCGCCCGGGGGAACTGCGAGTAGAACATGTCGGAGCAGATCACCAGGGCGAGCCGCCCGTACGGGGTGTCGAAGGTGGGCACCGGCGCGTAGGTGACCGCGTTGTACGAGGACTCCAGAAGGTGGTTGCGTTTGCGGTAGACGCCGGCCACCTTCCCCTGCGGGTCGAGCAGCACCGCCACGTTGACGTACAGGTTCTGCTTCGGCAGGTACTGCGGCATGCCGAAGGCGATGTAGGCGTCGTACTCGTCGGCGATCTCGCCGAGGGCCCGGGTGCTCGGGCCGGGGACGGTCTCCGCCACGGTGGCGATCTCGGCGCGGCTGAAGAACGAGTACCCGCTGGTCGCCATCTCGGGCAGCACGATGATCTTCGCGCCGTTCCGGGCCGCCTCGGTCGCCAGGTCGACGAGCTTGGCCCGGTTGCCGGCGACGTCGCCCTCGGTCGGGGCGAAGTGGACCGTAGCGATCTTGACGGTGCTGGTCGCCGGTGCCGGCGCCGTTCGGATGGTGGTGCCCGGGTCGGGGGAAGACGGTACGGCCGACGTGGTCGTCCGGGCCGCCGCCGTGTTGTCGGCCGGCGCGGTGCCGGCGTGGGACGGTCCGGCGGTGAGCCCGACGACGAGTGCCAGGGCCAGTCCGGCCGGCACCAGGCGGGGGTGAGGTCCGAGGATGCCCATGCTGTCCTCTCTGGTGGGGGTCGACAGTGGACTATGTCTGCTCACCACGTGCGGCGAGAGCAGCGCCGAGGAGGCGTCGCGCGACGTGCGGGTGGGACGCGAGATGGACGTGGATGTAGCTGGCGACGACGTTGCCGACCGCGTACCCGGCGACGGAGGTGGTGCCGTCGCTGCTGGTGACGTCGAACAGGGGCGGCAGCGCCGGGTCACCGGTGATCCGGGACTGGTGGAACTCCTGGCCGCGCAGTGTCGTACCGGCCGGGCCCAACGGCGAGTCCTGCCGGGTGTGCACCTCGACGTAACGGATCGCCAGGTGCGCGGGGTCCATCACCACGTCGAGGGGCAGGACCCCGGTCATCGGGTGGCGCGTCCCGTCGAACCCGGTGAGCGACGCCGCGAGGTACATCAGGCCGCCGCACTCGGCGTAGATGGGCGTACCGGCGACGGCCCGGCGCCGCAGTTCCCCCGCGAGCGCCGTGTTCGCGGCCAGGTCGGCGGCGAAGCTCTCCGGGTACCCCCCACCGAGGTAGACCGCGTCGGTCCCGTCGGGCAGGGCGGGATCACTGGTCGGCCGGAACGGCACCAGCTCGAATCCGGCGGCGCGGAGCAGGCGCAGGTTCTCCTCGTAGTAGAAGCAGAAGGCGGCGTCCCGGGCGACGGCCAGCCGGGCACGGGCCGGTGCCGACCGCCCGACGGTCCCGCTGGTCGCGGCGTCCCGGGTCGGCCCGGTAGTGGGGTCGGCCGACCCGGTCGTCCGGTGGCCGGCCACCGCCAGGAGCCGGTCGACGTCCAGACCCCTGCCCGCGCTGCGGTACGCGTCGTCGCGGTCGACGCGTGGGGCAGGGTTCTCCTCGACGGTCACCAGGCCGAGGTGCCGCTCCGGCACGGCGAGTCCGGCCTGGTGGGAGACGGCGCCGACGACGAGGTCCCGCAGGTCGGGACGGAGCGCGTCGAGGACCATCCGGGCGTGCCGGTCACTTCCGGTGCGGTTGAGGATGCAACCGGCGATGGTCAGCTCCGGGTCGAAGTCACGCATGCCGGTCAGGACGGCACCCGTCGTCCGGGTCATCCCCCACACGTCGAGGACGACCACGACCGGTACCCCCAGGAGCTTGGCCAGGTGGGCCGCACTACCCTCCTCGGTGCCGTCGGCACCGTCGAAAAGCGCACCCATCGACTCGATGACGCTGATGTCGGCGTCGGCCGAGAAATGGTGGAACGACCGCCGGACCGCGTCGGGGCCCATCATCCACAGGTCGAGATTTATCGCCGGCCGGCCGGTCGCCTCGGTGTGGTAGGCGGTGTCGATGAAATCCGGGCCGATCTTGAACGCCTGCACGGTGAGCCCCCGGTCGCGCAGCGCCCGCAACAGGATCGCGACGGTGGTGGTCTTTCCGGCGCCACTGTGCGAGGCGGCCACCAGGATCGCCGGTCGGGCATTCCGGGAGCCGGGTGACCCGGAATCCATCGTCACGTCTGCATGATGCCACAGCGCCGTGCACCATTCGGGAAACGGCGCCGGCACGGCCGGCGGAAGTGCACGGACGGGCCGGCCAGAATTGTCGCGCACCGCCGGATTTTCCGGCAGTGCGCGATCACCGGTGACGGCCGGTCCGGAATTGGTCAGACAGTTTTCCGGCTGATGCCACGAGCCCGGCCGACCCCGCAGGGGCGACCGTCAGTCACCCCGACTCATTGACCAGTTTCCCCTTCTCTACCTACATTCGACAGGCAGGGAAAGCGCTTGCCCGACCGTTGCCGGGCGCCCCCCGCATCCGGACCACCACCACGAGGAGCTGCGTATGACACCCCCGACCACGAGCAGACGACCACGCCGGTGGCGTACCGGCCTGGCGGCCACCGCCGTGCTGGCCCTCGGCGCCGCCGGCACACTGGTCGCGGCACCGACCGCGTCGGCGGCCACCGTCGACACCGGGGCGACGTACGTGTTCGTCAACCGCCACAGCGGCAAGGCGATGGACCTGTGGGGCTGGTCCACCGCCGACAACGCACCGGTCAACCAGTACGCCCGCAACGACCTCGCCGTGCAGCAGTGGCGGTTCGTCGACGTCGGCAGCGGCTACTACCAGGTCCGCTCCGTGCACAGCGGCAAGGTCCTGGAGCTACCCAACGCCAACGACGGCGTCCAACTGGTGCAGAACACCGCCGTCAGCGGCAACACCCGCCAGCACTTCCGGCTGGCCGACTCCGACAGCGGGTACGTCCGGTTCGTCAACCGGCACTCCGACAAGGTTCTGGACCTGTGGGGCTGGTCCACCGCCGACGGCGCGATGATCTCCCAGTACCAGGATCTCGGCGGCGCCAACCAGCAGTGGCAGCTGGTGGCCCTGGCCACGAGCGGCTGCGGCAGTGGCGCGTTCCACGCCGAGGCGGTACTCGGCGGCAGCACCTGGACCGCCCGCAACGGTGGCAGCACCGTCTACACCGGCACCGACATGCGCGCTGCCGTCCAGGCCGCGGTGAACAGCCTCAGCGCCGGCCGGACCAGCAAGCAGCGGGTGGTCGTGCGCGGCTCCGGCTCGATCAGCGCCGGCTCGCGGATCTCCCTGCCGAGCTACACGACGATCGACGTGTGCGGCACGATCAACGTCACCGGGTCGGGCACCGGTGACCAGGCACCGATCTACTCCCGGGGCACCACGCAGATCGAGGTCCAGCACCTCACCGTCACCGGCGCCCCGCTGTACGGGATCTTCCTGCGCAACGTCACCGACGTGGTGCTCGGTCAGATCGACATGCGGCTCTCCGGTGGCCTGGGCGTCCGGATCGACAACCGGGGCGACACCAGCCAGTGGACCCGCAACGTCCGCATCGACGACGTCTACGTCTCGGGTGCCGGCTCGCACGCGGTCGAGACGTACGGCGTGGACGGCCTGACCATCGGCACGGTGACCGCCCGCAACGTCGGCGAGTCCGGGCTGCTGCTCAACCAGACCGTCAACGCCACGGTCACCACCGTCGACGCGGAGAACGCCGGCACCGGCACCGGGTACGCCGCGTTCCGGATGGCCAACCGCAACGGCCGGATCGGGTCCGGCTACCCCACCAACATCCGGATCGGGACGGTACGCGCCCGGGGTGGCGGCCGGGGCGTCTTCTGCGTCTCCGAGTCCGGTGGTGCGACCATCGACCGGATCGACATCGCCAGCACCGGCAACAACGCGATCCTGATCGAGAACTGCTACGGCGTGGACATCGCGGCCAACGGCGGCACGATCAGCGGTGGCGGCGAGGTGCGGCTGGCCGAGCGCACCGAGTTCCCCGGCAACCGGGACATCACCCTGCGCAACTTCACCCTGGTCGACAACCGGATCGTGGAGAACCCCTGCGCGGACAACCTGACCATCAGCAACATCACCCTGAACAACTCGACGATTGTCCGTTGCTGACCGGCACCCGCTGACCCGGCCCGGCCGGTACCGGTCGGGCCGAGGGTGGGACACCGGGTGGCCGGCCCCACGGTGCGGGGCCGGCCACCTGCCGACGGTCCGGCCGGGCCGTTACCGCCAGGTGTCGTTGGCGGTGTGGGTACCGGTCGACGGGCTAATGAAGGTGCGGTTGCCGCCGGACTCCCAGGTGAAGGAGCCGTCCGGGTTCTTCTTGACGTACTTGTACTCGACGGCGGTGTTCGCGGGCAGGGTCACCGTGGCCCGCCAGACCGGGTAGTCCGTCGAGGAGAGCGCGACCCCGTTGGCCGGGTTCCAGCCGCCCAGGGCCGCGATGTTGCCGACCAGGTACACGTTCTGGCCGTAGTACGTGGAGACGGTGGCGTTGAAGGAGCCGGTGACCTGCTGCGGGACGGTGTCGCCCCGGAAGGTCTCGGTCACCGCGTAGGCACCGCCGGCCGGGGTGGTGAGGACCCGGTTGCTCCCGGACTCCCAGGTGACGGTGCCGGACGCGGTCTTCTTGATGAACTTGTACTCCACCGTGGTGGACCGGGGCAGGGCGACCGTACCCCGGTGGACGCCACCGCCCTGGGCGACCAGGGGGACCGCGTTGGCCGGCGCCCAGGAGCCGAGGGCCGGGATGCTGCCGACGACGTAGAGCGCCTGGTCGCCGCTTGTCGTAGCGCTGACGGTGAAGGTGGTGGCGACCGTGTCGCCGACCGGTCCGGGCAGGTAGGTGTCGGTCCGGCTCGCGGTGCCGCTGGCCGGGGTGGTGAAGGTCCGGTCGGCGGCCTCCTGCCCCACCACCGTGGTGCCGTTCTTGACGACGTACCGGTAGGAGATCGCGGTGCTGGCCGGCAGCGCGACGGTGGTGGTCCAGGTGCTGCCGCTGCCGGTCAGGGCGATGGAGTTGGCGGTGTTGCCGCCGCCCAGCGCGGCGGTGTTGCCGACCAGGTGCAGGGTCTGACCGGCGTCGAGGGAGGCGGTGGCGGTGAACGTGGTGGAGACGGTGACCCCCGGGGTGGGCCGGGCGTTGACGTGGATGGCGACCGCGTTGTTGGCCGGGATGGTCACGGTGGCCCGTCCACCGGAGACGGTGACCCGGGTGCCGGTGCAGCCGGAGCCGCCGACCCCGCCGGAGATGACGTCGCAGTAGTCGCCGTCGGCGAGGCCGGTGACGAACTGCGCGCTGGTGGCGGTGCCGGAGTCGTTGATGCCGATCCAGGCGCGGTCGCCCCGGTGGAAGCCGATGACGTTGCTGTTGACGGCGGTGAAGTCCGAGATGGTGCCGACCGACCGCGCCGCGTTGGCCCAGCCGACCATGCCCTTGATGCCGGTGGTCTGGCTCAGGCAGTTCCAGGCGCTACCGCAGACGGTGTCGGTGACGTACCCGCTGCCGTTGGCGGGCGGGGACTGGTTGCGGTTGGACCAGCTGAAGCTGTCGTAGACCGACGGCTTGCCGTGCGGGTAGGCCAGCGCGAAGTAGTTCGCCAGGACGTAGTCGGTGCCGTTCTGGTAGGACAGCACCACCCCGTCGCGCTCCAGGTCGTGGTTGGTGACCATGGCGAAGACGTTGGCACCGGGGGCGTCCAGGTTCCAGTTCGGGACGTTCGCCAGGGAGGAGATCGAGCCCTGGAAGGCGGCCTTGATGCCCTTGGCGTACGCGAAGTCGAGCACGTCGCCGTTACCGATGAAGGCACGCGCCTTGAGCGCGTCGTTGCTGGCGCCGTCGAAGATCTCCTGGGCGACGTACGGTCGCTTGTTCTCGGCGACGGTGTTGTGGAGTTTGCCGAGGATGGCCGCGAAGTCGTCCTTGCGGATGTGCTTGACCGCGTCCACCCGGAACCCGTCGACACCCAGGCCGATCAGGTCGTTGAGGTAGGCGGCGATCGTGGTGCGGACGCTGTCCTTCTCGGTGTACAGGTCGGACAGGGACAGCAGCTCGCAGCTCGTCACCTGCGCCTCGTTGTTCCAGTCGGTGATGCCACCACTGGTCGGGCAGTTGTCGCCCGGGCGGTGGAAGTCGCCGCTGCCGTATGGCACGGCCGGGTAGCTGTAGCCGGAGAACTGGGTGCCGGCGTAGCCGACGCTCCCCGCCGGGTTGTTCGTCCCGGCCATGTGGTTGACGACCGCGTCGACGTAGACCCGCACCCCGGCGTCGTGGCAGGCGGTGACCATGGCGGCGAACTGCTGCCGGTTACCGAACCGGCTCTCCAGTTTGTAGGAGACCGGCTGGTAGACCTCGTACCACGGGTGCACGCCGTCGGGGCTGTTCGGCAGGCTGACCGACTCCTGCGGCGGGGCGACCTGCACGGCGCCGTACCCGGCGGGGCCGAGGTGGTTGGTGCAGGCGGCGGAGACGGAGTTCCAGTTCCACTCCCACAGGTTCGCCGTCACCACGCTGTCGTTGAGCGTGACGGCGGCGCTCGCGGGGGGCGCCGTGGCGGTCAGCACGACTGCGGGTACGGCCGTGGCGGCGGCCACCGTGGCGGCGAGCAGCAGGTGACGGGCGCGGGTCCGGAGCGGGGGTCTCGATGGTTCCATGGTGGTGGACCTTCCGGTTCGACGGGGGAGCACGCGACTGTGGACGGCCGTCCTCGTAGCAAGACGATGCGCGACGACTGAAACTTTTTGCAAGACCTTGCGGCAGGGTTTGTGAAACCCGGCGGTAACCGGCCGGTCATCCCAGGGGTGCAATCACCGTCAATGAAGGCCAAAATATCCCACCGGACACCCCGCCCCGCACCGGTCACCACCGGCCCACCGTCCACACTCCGGGACCGGCGTGCCTCCGACGCCCGACGGGAGGTCGGGCCCGCGAGACATACGGCCGCACCGGACACCTTGACGGGCAGCAGCCACCGACCGTACCTTCGTCGCAAACACTTCCCGAAACTTCCACGGCTCTTGCAGCGGGTCACCTCACCACTGCCCCGCGTCGTCAGTTACGTCGGTGCGTCCCTCAGCCCGGAAACTGGTCAACGACGACCCGGGTGGCCCGGGCGATGAGCGCGTTGTCGTAACTGGCGTCCCGGGAGTCTCGACTGGACAGCACGGCGAGCACGATGGGCGCCCGACCGGGCGGCCAGATCACGGCGATGTCGTTGCGGGTGCCGTACCCGCCGGAGCCGGTCTTGTCACCGACGACCCAGCCGCCCGGCACACCGGCCCGGACGAGGTCGGCGCCGGTGGTGTTGCCCCGCAGCCACCCGGTGAGGATCTCCCGGTCGTCGGGGTCGAGAGCGTCACCGACGGCGTACGCCCGCAGGTCGGCCGCGAGCGCGCGGGGGGTACTCGTGTCCCTCGGGTCACCCGGCCGTGCCTCGTTCAGTTCGGTCTCGTACCGGTCGACCTCGGTGGTGCCGTCCCCGATGGCCCGGAGTGCCTCCTCGAAGCGCTGTGGGCCACCGAGCCGGCGCAGCAGCAGGTTACCGGCGGTGTTGTCGCTGTACCGGACCGCCGCGTCGGCCACCTGGCGCAGGGTCAACCCCTCCCCCACGTGCTTCTCCGTGACCGGCGAGTAGGTGACGAGGTCGTCCCGGGTGTAGCGGACGACCGTGCCCAACTCGGCGGGCGAGGTCAGGTCGAGAACAGCGGCGGCGGCCAGCGCCTTGAACGTCGACGCGTACGCGAACCGTTCGTCCGCCCGGTACTGCACCGTACGTCCGGAGCCGGTGTCGACCGCGTACACGCCCAGCCGCGCGTCGAACTCGCTCTCCAACCGGCGCAGCGCCGGTGCCACGTCGGATGGGGTGGGGGTCGCCGCGCCGGGGG
>NZ_WVUH01000569.1 GCF_017614955.1 Micromonospora echinofusca | reverse complement strand
GGTCGGGGCAGGGGAGAGGTCGCCGGCCCGGTCGCCGTCGACCGGTCGGGCTAGCCGGTGGTGGTGCCGTCCTCGCCGCCGGGTGCCGCCGTCTGGCTGGGTACCGGAGTCGGCGGGTCGGACGGGACCGGGTCGGACGGCGCCGTGGTGGGCTCGACCGGATCGGGGCTGCCGGTCGGGCTCGGTTCGGGTGCCACCGGGCCGCTGGGTGCGCCGGTCGGTACCGCTGTCGGGGAGACGCTCGGGGTACTGCGCGGCCCGCTCGGCCGGTCCGAGCGGACCTCCTCGGTGGCCACCGGCTCGGTGGCCGGGGCGTCGGCGGTGGCGCTCGGGGCCGGTCCCTGCTGCGGCAGGTTGGTCGCGGGCGGACTCGTGTCGGACTGGAAACCCAGGGCGAAGGCGAGCCCGGTCAGCCCGACCAGTGCCGCCGCCACCGCGCCGACCAGGGCGGTCCGGCGTCCCCGGGGCCCGGCTGCGCCGCCACCCACCGCCGGCTGGTCGGTCAGGGTGTGCGGATCGAGATCAGCGGTACCCGTACCCGCACCTGCGGCGGCAGCCGCTGCCGGTGTGCCGGGCAGGGTCTGCCGGGCCGCACGGGCCGCCTCGGCGAACGCCGCCGCGCTGGGGAACCGGTCGGCCGGGTCCTTGGCCAGTGCCCGGGAGACCAGCTCCGCCACCGGGGCGGGGATCTCCGGTGGCAGCGGGGCCGGCTCGTCGTCGAGGTGCCGGACCGCCACCTGCAACGGGTTGTCCCCGGTGAACGGCGGGCCGCCGGTCAGGCAGCAGTACGCCACCGCGCCCAGCGCGTAGATGTCGGTGGCCGCCGACACCGGGCGCCCGGCGGCCTGCTCCGGCGCCATGTAGAGCGCGGTGCCGGGTACCGCGTTGGTGCTGGTGATACTCGTGACGTTGGTGGAGCGGGCGACGCCGAAGTCGACCAGGACGACCGTGCCGTCCGGTTGCACGAGCAGGTTGCTCGGCTTGACGTCGCGGTGGACGATTCCCCGGTTGTGCGCGGCGTGCAACGCCTGGGCGGCCTGCGCCACCACCGACATCGTCTCGGCGACGCCCAGCTGCCCGGCCGCCTCGATCCGCCGGGACAGCGGCTCGCCGTCGACGAACTCCATGACCAGGTAGTCGGCCCGGCCGCCATCGGCGAGGGCGTCCTCACCGCAGTCGAAGACCTGCACGATGCCGGGGTGCCGCAGTGCGGCCATCATCCGGGCCTCGGCCCGGAACCGGGCGATGAAGTCGGGGTCCGAGACCAGCGCCGGGAGCAGTACCTTCACCGCGACCTCGCGGCCGAGGACGACGTCGGTGCCACGCCAGACGTCACCCATGCCACCGGTGGCGATCCGCTCGTCCAGCCGGTAGCGACCGCTGAGTACGACTTCTGGAGACAGCACCGCAATACGGTACCCAGGGTGGTGATCGACTACTCGGGCCCGCACCCCGCCGCACCGCCGCTCGGACCGGGCGGCCGACCCGTTCGATCCGATCGGTCAGCCGGCGACCCCGTACCGTGACGACGGTCGCACCGAAGGTGCGCGGCGGTGTTGTTCCGTCCGCCCCGTCGATCCGGGCGGAACAGCCTGCTCAGGGTGGGTGCGTGTCCGGGCCGGGGCCGGTCTCCTCCCGGCCGGGGAGCGTTATCGGATGCAACGGTGTTACGTCAACTCGCCGGCCGATGTGATGGAGATATCTCACTGTTTCGACCGTGGACCGTAACTTGTGAGTAGCCGGGCGTACCCCTAACCTGGACCGCGCCCTGGGCCGCTACGGGACACCGGCCGCGTCGGACGTGTCCCGTCCGACCGGTACGCGCCGGGGCAACCGTCGGGACACGCGGTGCCCCGCCCTCCGGGTCGACGCGACACGGGCCGGAATCGATACAGCGGAGGCTCATGGTGCGGGTCACATACCGGCCGTGTCGAGTGCGGGTCGCCGGGGTCCGGCCCACCGACAGGTCCGGGTGGGACAGCGATGGCCACTGACCTGACCGCAGTGGTCCGCGCCGCGCAGGCCGGTGACGAGGCCGCGTTCCGGCAGCTCTACCGGACCCTGCAACCCGGTCTGCTGCGCTACCTCACCGCGCTGGTCGGCGCGGACGCCGAGGACATCGCCTCGGAGACCTGGCTCCAGGTGGCCCGGGACCTCGCCAGTTTCACCGGCCAGGAGTTCCGGGCCTGGACCGTCACCATCGCCCGCAACCGCGCCCTGGACCATCTGCGCCGGGAGCGCCGCCGGCCGGCGGTCCCCGTCCCGGTGCAGGAACTCGGTGAACTTCCCGCGACGTCCGACACCGCCGAGCGGGCGAGTGAACGCCTCGGTACCCGGGCGGCCATCGAGATGATCTCCCGGCTGCCGCAGCGGGAGGCGGAGGCCGTGCTGTTGCGGGCGGTCATCGGGCTGGACGCGGAGTCCGCCGGGCGGGTCCTGGGCCGCCGTTCCGGTGCGGTCCGTACCGCCGCACACCGGGGGCTGCGTCGGTTGGCCGCCGAGCTGCGCCAGCAGGGCGACCCGGCGGTGCCCGTCACCCGACCGGTCCCGTCC
>NZ_WVUH01000568.1 GCF_017614955.1 Micromonospora echinofusca | reverse complement strand
GCCCCCGCCCAGACGACCGCCACCCTCAGCGGAGCGAATCCGGTGATCGTGGTCGGCGGACTCTCCGGCGTCGCCATCGCCTACGAACCACTCGCCGCGCGGCTGCGCGGTGCCGGGTACCGGACCTTCATCTACCAGCTGCCGAACCTCGGCCTCGGCGACATCGCCGACTCCGCCCGTGCCTTCAGCTCCTTCGTCGGGCAGGTCCGCGCCACCACCGGTGCGGCCAAGGTGGACCTCGTCGCCCACTCCGAGGGCGGCCTCGTCTCCCGCTACCTGCTCAAGTACCTCGGCGGTACCGCCTCCGTCGAGCGGTACGTGAGCCTCGGGACACCGCACTACGGCACCTATGTGGCCAACATCGTGGAGTTCCTCGGCCTGGGTAGCTGCCTGGAGATCGTCGCCTGTCAGCAGATGACCATCGGCTCGGCGTTCCTGAACGACCTGAACAGCGGGGACGACACCGTCGGCGCGGTGCGCTACACCACCGTACGCACCCTCCAGGACGAGTTGGTCCGGCCCACCCAGAACGCCACCATGGCCGACGGCGCCACCAACGTGCTGATCCAGTCGTACTGCCCGCTGCGACTGGTGGGTCACCTCGGGCTGGTACTCGACGGCACCACCTGGACGGTCATCCACAACGCCCTCACCGACAGCCCGATCCGGCCGAACTGCTTCGCGATCTGACCGTCAGCGCCCCGGGTGTCGCCGCGATCCACCCTGGCGGCACCCGGGGCACGTCCTACCAACCCCCGTCAGGGGCAGCACCGCACCACGAGCAGCGCGATGTCGTCCTCGTGGTCGACCGGTACGGCGGCCAGCACCGCGTCGCAGACCTGCTCGGGATGCCCCGCACCCACCGCGCCGAACAGGCCGGCCAGCCGGTCGATCCCCTCGTCGAGGGTGATGTCCCGCCGCTCCACCAGCCCGTCGGTGTAGAGCAGCAGGGTGCTCCCCTCGGGCACGTCGAGGACCTGCTCGGTACGCCCGACACCGGGCTGGACCCCGAGCATCAGACCCCGGCTGGTGAGAACCTCCACGGTGCCGTCCGGCCGACGCAGCAGCGGCGGCGGATGCCCGGCGTTCGACCAACACAACCGGCGTACGTCCCGACCGTCCACGGTCACCGCCGGCTCGACGCGGGCCAGCACGGCGGACGCCAGCGCGCCGACCCGCAGGCCACGCAACGCCCGGTCCAGCCGGCCGAGCAGCGCCGCCGGGCCACCGTCACTGTCGTACGCCAGTCCACGCAGCACGTTACGGATCTGCCCCATGGCGGCCACCGCGATCTGGTCGTGCCCGGTGACGTCCCCGACGACCAGCATCGTGGCACCGGTCGAGGTGACGAAGGCGTCGTACCAGTCCCCGCCGACCTGCGCCTCGTGGGCGGCCGGCTGGTAGCGCACCGCGATGTCCAACGAGTCGGGCGTCGGCGGCTGGGTGAGCAGACTGCGCTGGAGGGTCTCCGACAGCCGCTGGGCGGCCAGGGCGCTCTCCCGCTGGGCCGACAGGTGCTGGATCCGGTCGAGAGCCTGGGCACACTGCGCCGCGAACGCCTCCAGCATCGTCAGCTCGTCGCTGCTGAACTCACGCTCCTCCCGCCACGACACGGCAAGCGACCCGAGCAGCCGGGCACCGACCCGCAGCGGCAGGAACGCCCAGGCGTCCCGTCGGGTCGCGGCGTAGACGTCGGCCATTCCCGGGGTGAAGGCGAGCCCGGCCGCCCGGGTGGGCAGCAGCACCGGGTCACCGGTCCGGGCCGTGTGACAGGCCGGGAGGGGACTGTCCGGAGGCAGGCTCCGGTAGGCGGCACGGGTACGCTCGCCGAACCGTCCACTGACCACGACCCGCAGCCCGCCGTCGGACTCCCGGACGACCACCGCGCCCCCGTCCGCGCCGAGCACCGGCATGGACCGGTCCACCACGATGCTGGTCAGGTCCTCCACGCTTTCCGCGCTGAGCAGGGCCAGGGCGACCGTCACCAACTGGTGCAACCGGGCCTCGGCCCGCCGCTCGGCCTCCTGCACCCGACGGAACTCCCGCTCGCGGGTCTCGGCGACCCGGTGCAGCGCCTCGGTCTGCACCGCGGCCCGCTCGTCGCGGGCGCGTTGGGTGACCAGCGCATCGGTGATGTCCGACCCGGTGGCCGCAAGGTAGGCCACCGCACCCGCGTCGTCGGTGACCGGAAAGATGGCGAGGTCGACCATCCTGCGGGTGCCGTCAGCGAGGTGGTACCGGCTCACGGTGCGCAGCGGCACCCCGGTCCGGACGGTCTGCTCGCACCAGCATCTGACCTGCGCGGACAACTCGGGATCGGGCGACCACCAGCCGCCCTCCCAGAACGGACGGCCCAGGATCCGCTCCCGGACCAGACCACAACCCTCGATCGACTGGCGGTTGGCGTCGAGCACGGTGCCGCGCGCGTCCAGGATCCCGGAGAGGAGCAGCGGCGTCTCGTAGAGCGCCTGGAACCAGCGGGCGGCGATACCGTCGGTGAGCCGGGAACCTGTGGCGAGGGTCTTCCCGTCGCCGTGGTCCACCCCCAACCCCCCGTC
>NZ_WVUH01000567.1 GCF_017614955.1 Micromonospora echinofusca | reverse complement strand
GCACCGTGCCGACCCCCCGCCCGTCCGCGACCAACCCGGACCCGGTCCACGCGGCCGTGGCCGACCAGGACCCGGCCGACGAGGCCGTAGCCGCGCCCCCGGCCGGGCTCTGGGACCGGATGCGCGAGGACCCGCAGTACGCGCCGGAGCACCTCGCCCTGGAGGCGGTCCGCCGGCTGGGCCCCGAAGCGGCCGAGTGGGCCCGACGGACCCGGGCCGCGCAGCCGCACCTCCCGCCGCACGCGCTCGCCGAGTCCGCCATCCGCAAGTTCGTCAACCGGGCGCGCCTGTCCGGCGCGGTCTCCGGCGCGGCCGGCCTGCCCGGCGCGGTACTCGACATCGGCGTGCTCGCCTGGACCCAGGCCCGGATGGTGCTGCACATCGCCGCCGCGTACGGCGTCGACCCGGCGCACCCGGACCGGGCCACCGACCTGCTGGTGCTGCAGAAGGTGCACAAGGTCGCCGAGACCGCCCGGCTCGCCCTCGGGGTGGCGGCCGGCCGGGAGCGGGCCGGTGCCCTCTTCCGGGGTACCAACACCCCGCTCGCCCGGGCGATGCTGAAGCTGAGCGTCAAACTCGCCCAGATGGCCGGGGTACGCGCGGCGAAGCGGGTGTTCGCCAAGATCGTGCCGGGCGCCGCGATCATCCTCGGTACCTGGGCCAACTCGTCGGCCACCAAGGATCTCGCCCGCCGCAGCCAGGCGCTCTACGGCCAGCGGGCGATCGGCGGTCCGCCGACGCAGCGGCAGCCCTGACGGATCGCCGGTCGGCCGCACCGGTCGGCCGGCGGATTCACCGCCGGGCGGTACCGGCGAGGCCACTGGCTCCCCAGGCCACCTCGGCCAGCCGGCCCTGCCCGTCCACGTCCGGGTGGAAGTAGTCCAGCGAGTTGACCATCTCCAACGAGAACCGGACCCGGTGGATCGCCCCACCGTCGTACCGGCACCGGGAACCGTACCGCCGGCAGGCCGCCCGGAGTTGGCCGTTGTACGCGTCGATCCGCTCGGCGAACGCGGCCCGGCGGGCCACGTCCGTCGGGGCGTCCGACGTGGCGTTCGCCAGCAGCGCCGGGCAGATCCCCCGACGCCAGGCGCGTACCGCCCGCTCGTCGGTGTGCCCCACCTCCCACAGCCGGTGCAGGTCCGGGATGCTCAGCACCAGGATCCGGGCCTTCGGCCGCTTCTCCCGCACGATCGCCAACGCCCGGTCCAGATCGGCCCGGAACGCGTCGACCGGGGTCATCGCGTCGATGCCGCCCCGGCAGGCGTCGTTCGCGCCGATCAGGACGGTCAGGTAGGCGACGTCGACGCGTACCGCCTCGGTGGCCTGCGCCGGCAGCGACGCCGCGCGGGCCCCCGGCGCGGCCAGGTTACGGGCCTCGCCCCTGATCGTGGGATTCTCGGCGAGCAACCGGCGGTAGATGCTCTCCACCCGACGGCCGTCGCCGGTGGACCAGGAGTTGCGCTCGCACGAGGCGAGCACCAGGCAGGAACCGAAGCCGGTGGTGATCGAGTCACCGAGGGCGGCCATCGAGCCCGGCAGCCCGGCCCGGGGCGAGGTGGACGGCCGGGGGGTCGGACCGCCGCCGCCGCCCTCGCAGGCCAGCGCCACCAGGGCGGCGAGGCAGAGCAGCGCGGTCGTCCAGCGGCGGGACGTCGGGTGGGTGGTCCAGCGGCGGGGCATCGGCTCCCCCGTTCGGCGGCGCACGGCGACAGCGCCGTAACTCTACGCGCCTGAGCCGGTTACCGGAACACCGTAAGCTGTCCGGTATGCGGCAGCCTGTCCGGTCCGCTCAGGCCCGGGACCGGCGCTGCCGACCGGCCCCGGCACGGCGGGCCGTGCGCCACGGTGCCGGGCGCCCCTGCAACCACCAACCGAGCGCCCGGGTGATCCGGGGCAGCACCAGATAGGTCATCAACGGGGTCAGGCAGAGCGTCATGAGCAGGGTACGGACCGCCACCGGCACGTCGGCGATCAACCGGCCGGTGATCAGGGTGGCGGTCAGGCTCAGCGGGAAGAACGCCAACCAGATGGTGACCGCCTGCTTCCAGCGCGGTGGCCCCGGCGGGGGCAGGTGCTCGACGCTCTGCTCCAGCGGCGGGTCGAACCAGCCTTCGATGCCGGTACGCCGCTCGGTACGGGTGTGCTCCACGATGCCCTGCGCCGAGGTCAGCCACCAGCGTCGCTGCGGGGACTCCTCCCACCGGCGCAGGGTCTCGGGGTCCGCGAAGCGGTAGAGCATGTGCCATTCCCGCGAGCCGGGCCCGGTGCGTACCCAGCCGGCGCCGAGGAACCCGGGAAAGTCCTCGGCAAGCCCGGTACCGGCCCGCATCCAGGCCACCATCTCCCGGGACCGGGACGGGTCGGCGTGTCGGGTGATCGCGACCGTCACCGGTACCGCGTCGGTCGTGGTCATGCCCACCATCCTCCGCTGCCGCCACCGGCCCGCCGGTCGGCCCGTACCCCGGTGTAACGCTGCCCACCCTGCCAGCTCTCACCCCGCCCGGCTGCCTGACGCCGCCCGGGCCGGGTATACCCCACGGGTTGGGCTGTTCACCCGTTGACAAGGGGCCCTTCCGCTACCGAATCCGTCAAGCGGGGGCCCTTCCTCACGTTAGGGC
>NZ_WVUH01000566.1 GCF_017614955.1 Micromonospora echinofusca | reverse complement strand
CCGGTGGCTATCCGCCCCCGACCTCCGGCGCGGGGGGCTACCCGCCGCCGGGTGACCAACCGCCGCAGGGCGGCTACGGCGCGCCCGGTGGCTACGGCGCTCCGGGCGCCGGCTACCCGCCGGCCGGTGGCTACCCGGGTGGTCCGGCACCGGCCGGATTCGCCAACAACGACGAGAAGACCTGGGCACTGGTCGCGCACTTCGGTGGTGCCGCCGGCATGTTCCTCGGTGCCGGGACCGCCGGCTGGATCGCCCCGCTGGTGGCCCTGCTGGCCAAGGGCAGCCAGTCGCCGACCGTCCGGGCCCACGCGGTGGCCGCGCTGAACTTCCAGCTCGTCTGGTCGATCGTCGCGGTGATCGGCTGGGTGCTGGCCTGCATCCTGATCGGTTTCCTGTTCGCCATCGGCGCGATGGTGCTCGGCATCATCTTCGGCGTCGTCGCCGGGCTGAAGGCCAACGAGGGGCAGCTCTACCGCTATCCGATGTCGGCCAACCTGGTCAAGTAGTCCGATCACGCAGGTCGGTCCGTCCCCGGGGGGAAAAGGCGGGCCGACCTGCTCAGGGCGGCAGTTCGGTGCCGGGCAGCCGGCCGGCTCAGGGCAGCAGGTCGCGGACGACCGCGTCGGCGAGCAACCGCCCGCGCAGGGTGAGTACGGCCCGACCGGCGGCGTACTCCACCGGATCCAGCAGGCCGGCCGTCAGGGCGTCCGCCGCACCGGCCCGCCCCGCCGCGTCGAGCGTGTCCAGCGGCAGCCCGGCGGCCAGCCGCAGCCGCAGCATCACGTCCTCCATGTGCGCCTCGGCCGGCGAGAGCAGCTCCCGGGCCTGCCCCGGGGACTCCCCCACGGAGAGTCGTTTCGCGTAGGCCGACGGGTGCCGCACGTTCCACCAGCGCACCCCGCCGACGTGGCTGTGCGCCCCCGGACCGAGGCCCCACCAGTCCCCGCCGGTCCAGTAGAGCAGGTTGTGCCGGCACCGGCCGGCCGCCGTGCGGGCCCAGTTGGAGACCTCGTACCAGGCGAACCCGGCCGCGCCGAGGGCGGCCTCCGCAGCCAGGTAGCGGTCGGCGGCCACGTCGTCACTCGGGTACGGCAGCTCGCCGCGCCGCATCCGGGCGGCCAGCCGGGTGCCGTCCTCCACGATCAGGGCGTACGCGCTGACGTGGTCGACCCCGGCCGCGACGACCTCGGCCAGCGAGGTGGCGAAGTCCTCCGCGCTCTCCCCCGGCGTGCCGTAGATCAGGTCCAGGTTGACGTGGTCGAACCCGGCGTCCCGGGCCTCGCCGGCGGCCTCGGTGGCCCGGCCGGCGCGGTGCTGCCGGTCCAGGATCGCGAGCACCCCGGGGGTGGCCGACTGCATGCCCAGCGAGACCCGGGTGTACCCGGCGGCCCGCAGCGCCCGCAGCGAGGCGGGGGTCACCGACTCCGGGTTGGCCTCGGTGGTCACCTCGGCGTCGGCGGCCAGCCCCCAGGTACGGTCGATGCCGTCCAGGATCCGGCCCAGGTCGTCCGGGCTGAGCAGGGTGGGCGTACCGCCGCCGACGAAGACCGTGTCGACCCGTGGCGGCGGGTTGTCCCCGAGCACCCGCCGGGCGAGCGCCAACTCGGCCAGCACGGTGTCGGCGTACTCGTCCCGGCTGGCCCCGCCGCCCAGCTCCGCCGAGGTGTAGGTGTTGAAGTCGCAGTAGCCGCACCGGCTGGCGCAGAACGGCACGTGCACGTACACCCCGAAACCGCGCTGCCCGACCGAGGTCAGGGCGGCCGGGGGCAACGCACCGTCGGTAGGTACGGGTTCACCATCTGGAAGCACGCCGGGCATGGCCACTAGTGTGCCCGGCATGACCTCTCCGGACGCGCTCGTACGGGTCGCCACCGCCAGCGGGGTGACCACGCTCACCCTCGACAGCCCGGCCAACCGTAACGCCCTCTCCACGCCGCTGATGACCCAACTGCTCGACGGGCTGGCCACGGCGGTCGCCGACGACGCGGTACGGGTCGTCGTGCTGGACCACACCGGCCCGGTGTTCTGCTCCGGGGCGGACCTGAAGGAGACCGCCGCCGCGTACGCCAGCGGGACGGTGCCCGCCGGCATGCTGGCCGACGTGCTCGCGGCGGTCTGGGAGTGCCCGAAGCCGGTCGTCGCCCGGGTCGCCGGCCCGGCCCGGGCCGGTGGGCTGGGCCTGATCGCCGCAGCCGACCTGACGGTCTGCGCCGAGGAGGCGACGTTCGCCTTCACCGAGGTGCGGATCGGGGTGATCCCGGCGGTGATCTCGGCGACCGTGCTGCCCCGGCTGCACCCGCGCGCGGCGGCCGAGCTGTACCTGACCGGGGAGACCTTCGACGGCCGGCGGGCGGCCGAGGTCGGGCTGGTGACCCGGGCCGTACCGGCGGCGGAACTCGACGCGACGGTGGCCGGGTACTGCACCGCGCTGGTCCGGGGTGCACCCGGCGCGCTGGCGGGTACCAAGGGGCTGCTGCGCCGGCCCGCCGCGACCGATCTGCGGGCCGGGTTGGCGGAACTCTCCGCCCTCTCGACCCGTTACTTCCTCTCCGAGGAGGGCCGGGAGGGGGTCCTGGCGTTCCGGGAGAAGCGACCGGCCCGCTGGGTACCGACGACGGACTGACCGACCGGTCGGTGAC
>NZ_WVUH01000565.1 GCF_017614955.1 Micromonospora echinofusca | reverse complement strand
GCGAAGATGCGGGCGGTTCCACGGGCCGGGCGCCCGCACCGGTTCAGGCCGGATTCCCGGTAGCACCGTCGGGGGTCGTCACGCCACGCACCAGGACATCCAGTTGGGCCGCGACGTCGTCGAAGGGCCGGATGTCGCGTTGGGCCCGGCACATCGCCACGGCACCCTCCACACCGGCCACCACCAGTGTGGCCACCTGACCGGCCTGCTCCGGCTCGGCACCGTGCTGGCGGAGCGCGGCGGCGAGTTTCCGCTGCCAGGTGGTGAAGACCTGCGCGGCGGCGGTGACCGCCTCGCCGTTGTCGTCAGGTGGTTCCTCGACGGCGACGGCCAGGACGGCGCAGCCGGCGCGGAAGTCGTTGTCGATCAGTGTCTGCCGCCACAGGGTCAGGAACGCGCGCAGCGCGGCGGCCGGACCCGCGTGGAGTTCCCGCTCCATGATTTCGGAGACCCGCTGGCCGGCATGGTGGATCGCCTCGGCGGCCAGTTGCTGCTTGCCTCGGGGAAAGTAGTGGTACGTCGAACCGAGTGGGGCGCCGGAGTGCCCGGCAAGGTCCCGGATGGTGCTGCCGGCCAACCCCCGGCGTCGGATCAGGTCGGCGGCTCCGGCCACGATCCGCTGCCGGGGTGCGGCACTGTCTCGGGTCACTCCCACCCCTCCCTCTTGTTTATAGCGCTCGTCATAATCTACCCTGACCCCGGTTCTATGACGCTCGTCATAACGCTGGTCGCGTCGAGGAAAGGACTCCGCATGCCCAAGATCCAGCTCACCGCGCCGCAGGGGGCACTGACCCCCGAGGGCCGGGCCGGCATCCAGAAGGAACTCGCCGCGATCCTGCTGCACTGGGAGGGCGCGCCCGACACGGAGTTCGTCCGGTCCATCGCCTGGAGCTATCTGCACGAGCTTCCGGTCGGCGCGCAGACGACCGCGCAGGACGACGAGCCCCGCTTCCTGGTCGAGGCCACCGTGCCCGAGGGCGCGCTCTCCGAGCGCCGCAAGGCCGGACTGGTCGCCGACGCCACCTCGGCGGTGCTGGGCGCAGCCGGCCTGACCGAGGCCGAGGCGATCCGGGTCTGGGTGCTGATCCACGAACAGCCCGAGGGGACCTGGGGCGCGGCCGGGCGGATCTTCCGCCGGGAGGACATCGTCGCCCTGGCGCGCCAGTCGGCCACCGGCGGCTGAACCGGATGGCGCCGGCCGGGCCACCGTGACCAGCGCCGGACGGGGTACGGCCAGGGGTGGGCGTACCCCGTCCGGCGTTGCCGCCCGGAGGCGGGCAGGAGTGTGTTCATTGACAGGTGGAGTGCGGCGACAGATGCTGAGAGAGCGCTCTCACAGCGTCGTCCCCCACGCCGTGACCGCCTGCTTCGCCCTGCCCACACCCCACCACCGGTGCGTCGGGTCATGTCCGACCGCACGTGAAGGAGTCGTCGCTTGCGTACCAGGAAAAGGTTCCTGCATGCCGTGACCGCGCTGGCCGTGGCCACCGCCGCGTCCATCGTGGCGGTGGCCTCGCTCGCCCAGGCCGTCGGTCCGAACCTGCTGCCCTTCACCGTCGCCAACAACAGCGGCCGCGCCGACACGGTCCACCTCTACGTGCTCGGCGTCGACCTGACCTCCGGCCGGCTCGGTTACGTCAACGCCGGCGGCGCCTTCACCCCCTGGTCGGGCGGTGGGCTGCCACCCACACCGGCTCCGGACGTGGCGATCCCCGGGCCGGCCAACGGCGCCAGCACCACGCTCCAGATCCCCCGCAACCTCTCCGGCCGGGTCTACATGTCCTTCGGCGAGAAGCTGAAGTTCCTCCTGACCCCCGACGGGCTCGTCCAACCTGCCCCGTGGGCACCCGGCGACCCCAACCGCGACATCCTGTTCGACTGGTCCGAGTTCACCTACAACGACTCCGGCCTGTGGCTCAACAGCTCCCAGGTGGACATGTTCGCCGTACCGCACGCGGTGCACGTCACCGGCAGCAACGGCGTCAGCAGCCTCACCGGCGAGCTGCGCGACAACGGCCGCAACACCGTCATCGAGAAGATCCGGGCACTGCCCGGCTGGTCGGGCCTGGTCCAGTCCCGCGCCGACGGTACGGTGCTGCGGGTACTCGCCCCGGGCAAGGGTGTCGACGCCGGCGTGTTCAGCCGCACCTACCTCGACCCGTACATCGCGGCGGCCTGGCAGACGTACGCCACCAGGACGTTGACCGTCGCCCCGTTCAGCTACCAGCCCGAGGTGAAGTTCTTCGGCCGTACCTCCGGCAGCACCATGACCTTCACCGACACCGCCGGCCGGCAGGTCGCCACCTTCACCCGGCCCTCCAGCCCCGACGTGTGGGGCTGTGACGGCGCTCTGGCCGCCCCCAACGACCTGGTCGTCGGGCCGATCGCCCGGACGCTCTGCGCGGCCCTGCACCGCACCACGCTCGATCGGATGGACGTGCAGCCGGGCGGCACGGCCGCCGACTTCTACCAGGGCGAGCTGACCAACCACTACTCGCGGATCGTGCACGAGCAGATGGTCGACGGGAAGGCGTACGGATTCGCCTTCGACGACGTGCTGGCCCAGGAGTCGCTGGTGCACCACGGTGACCCGCGTACCGCCGGCATCATCCTGACCCCGTTCGGGCCGGGCGGGCCCACCACCCCACCGA
>NZ_WVUH01000564.1 GCF_017614955.1 Micromonospora echinofusca | reverse complement strand
GAGGGCGGGCAGCGGGTGCAGGGCGGTGGTCCGGTCGCACCAGACGAAGCCGTCGTACCGTTGCGCGAGCCGGGTCGGCACGTAGTTGCCCCAGGACTCGAAGGACGGGTCGTAGACCACCCCGATGGCCCGGTGGTCGGCCTCCCCGGTCACCCAGTCGGGCTGGTCCGGGCCGTCGAAGACGAGTAACGCCCGTTCGGGCAGCAGTTCGTGCAGGCGGTGTTCCACCGATCCGGGTCGGGCCGGGGGCACCGTCATCGACTCGGCCGCCGCACCCCAGCGGGGCGCGGCGACGACGCTCCCCGCGTAACTGCCGAAGCCGATCAGCACCACCGCGTCGGCGCCGTACCGCTCCCGGGCCAGTTGACCGATGTTGGTCAGCCCCGCGTCGGCCATGTCGGTGGCCCGGGCGTCCCCGATGTGCGTGTTGTGCGCCCAGACCACCGCCTTCGCGTCGGGACCGTACCGGTCCAGCAGCCGGTCCAGGGTGTCCGCCATGTGGGTGTCCCGGATGTTCCAGGACTGCGGGCCACCGCCGACCATCGACCGGTAGTACCGTTCCGCACCGGCCACCACCTCCGCGTTCTGCCAGGCGGCGAAGCGGTCCGGGCCGTCGTGGGCGGCCTGTTCCCGGGTACGCGCCAGCAGCCGGACCACCTCGTCCTCGCAGCGGGCGGAGACGAACCGGCTCGCCATGCCGTACTCCTCGATCCGTTTGCCGTACGGCTCGAAGCAGCGGTACGCGTCCTGCGCGGCCTCCAGCGAGCGCGGGTCCTCCTCGCCGAGGTAGTCGAAGATCGCCTGCATGGACTCCCAGAGGCTGTAGACGTCCAGCCCGTGGAAACCGGCGCGGGCCGACTCGGGTCGTTCCACGTTCCACGCCCGCAGCCAGCGGCAGAACCGGGCCACCTCGGCGTTGGCCCACATCCAGGTGGGCCAGCGTTCGAAGCGTTCCAGGGCGGCCTGCGGGTCGGCGGCGCCCCGGGGCGCGCCGGTCACCGACCGGTTGACCCGCTCGCAGTCCGGCCAGTCCCCTTCGACGGCGACGAACGAGAAGCCCCGTTCGGCGATGAGCCGCCGGGTGAGCTGTTCCCGGATCCGGTAGTAGTCGTGGGTGCCGTGACTCGCCTCGCCGAGCATCACCACCCGGGCGTCGCCGACGCGGTCCAGCAGGAGGTCGAAGTCGCTCGGGGCGCCCAGCCGTCGTACCAGCATGCCTGCCCCTACCCGGCGCCGACGGCGGCAAACCCGACAGATCCGGCACCCTGTGGTGCAGGCCCACCCGACCGGACCCCCGGTGCGGGTGTGCCGGCGCGTCCGGCGGGTAGCCGACCGGCATGAGCGTGACCGGGGTGCAGTTGCAGGAGTTCCTGGGCGGTCTGGACTACCCGGTGTCCCGGGACGACCTGCTCCGGCGGGCCCAGGAGGCGGGCGCCGGTACGCCTCTGCTCCAGTCGTTACGGACGCTGCCGGTGGCCGAGTTCGGCTCGCCGGAGGAACTGGTCGAGGCGCTGCGCGAGCTGCCCGGCTGAGGTGGTGGAGGGCTGCCGGACCGCTGGGCCCGCGTGTCCCGTCCGGCGGGGTCAGGTGACGGTGACCGCGACGGTGTGCCAACCGGTCGCCCCGTCCGGGAACGGCGTGGCCCGCTCGCCGGTCTGCCCGTCGCCGTTACCGTCGGTGGCGCGTACCCGCAGGCTGTGCCCACCCGGTCGGGCGTCCCAGTCGTACCGCCACTGCACCCAGGTGTCGGTCGACGGTACGGGCCGCAGGGTGGCCGGCTGCCAGGGGCCGCTGTCCACGGAGACCTCGACGGCGGCGATCCCGCGCCGCTGCGCCCAGGCGACCCCGGCCACCGCCACCCGGCCGGCGGCCAGCCGTGCGAACGGGCCGGGCCGGTCGATCCGGGACGCGGTCTTCACCGGTGCCTCCCGGGCCCAGCCCCGGCGCACCCAGTACGGGTCGAAGTCCGCGAACCGGGTCAGCTCCAACTCGACGATCCACTTGCAGGCACCGGCGTACCCGTACAGCCCTGGGGTGAGCATCCGGACCGGGAACCCGTGGGCCAGCGGCAGCGGTTCCCCGTTCATGCCCACCGCCAGCAGCGCGTCCCGACCGTCCAGCAGGGTGTCGACCGGGGTACCGATGGTCATGCCCTCGCTCGACCGGGCGACCACCTGGTCGGCGCCGGCCCGGATGCCGGCGGAGCGCAGCAGCGGGGCGAGCGGGACGCCCAGCCACCGGGCGGTACCCACGTACGGGCCGCCGACCTCGCTGGAGACGCAGTTGAGGGTGATGTCCCGTTCGACCAGTTCCCGGTCGAGCAGGTCGGCGAAGCTCACCTCGACCGGCCGGTCGACCAGGCCGTGGATCCGGAGCCGCCAGGCGTCGACGTCCAGGCGGGGCACGGTGAGGGCGGTGTCGACCCGGTAGAAGTCGGCGTTCGGGGTGTGGAAACCGGGGGCCACCCCGGTCGGCAGCGGCGGTGCCGGGTCGGTGGGGGGTGGCAGGCGCACCGCCGCGCGGGACCGCTCGACGTCCAGGGTGGCCGACCGGCGCAGGTGCCGGGCACCCACCACGCCGAGGGCGGTGCCGGCGGCCACCGCCGCCGCGTTGCCCAGCAGCCGGCGCCGGGCGGGCGCACCACCACCAGCC
>NZ_WVUH01000563.1 GCF_017614955.1 Micromonospora echinofusca | reverse complement strand
CCGCATCCCCATGCCCCCGCACACCCCGCACGGCGGCGCCGCGCGCCACGACGACGACCCGGCCCGTACGCCCAGCCGGCTCTTCCAGCGCGGCTCCTGGCCGGAGGCCCGGTTCGTCGCCGACGTCCTGCGCACCGAGACGGTCGGTGGCGCCCTGCTCCTGCTGGGCGCCGTACTTGCCCTGCTCTGGGCCAACTCGCCCTGGTCCGGTTCGTACGCCGCGCTCAGCGGCTTCGTCCCCTGGCCCGGTGGAGCGGCGCTGCACCTGGACCTGAGCCTGGCGAAGTGGGCCGCCGACGGGCTGCTCGCCATTTTCTTCTTCGTCGTCGGCCTCGAACTAAAACGCGAATTCGTGGCCGGCGACCTGCGTGACCCGCGTCGGGCCGCGCTGCCCGTGGTGGCGGCCGTCGGCGGCATGCTGCTGCCCGCGCTGATCTACGTCGGGGTCACCCTCGGCTCCGGCGGGGAGGGCCTACGCGGCTGGGCGATCCCGACCGCCACGGACATCGCCTTCGCCCTCGCCGTGCTGGCCGTGATCGGCTCGCACCTGCCCCAGGGGTTACGGGCCTTCCTGCTCACCCTCGCGGTCGTCGACGACCTGCTGGCCATCACGATCATCGCGGTCTTCTACACCGCCGACTTCCACCCGCTGCCCCTGCTCGGCGCGCTCCTGCCGATCGCCGCCTTCGCGCTGCTCGTCCAGCGCCGCAAGACCTGGTGGTGGGCCCTCATCCCGCTCGCCGTCCTGGCCTGGACCCTGATGCACGCCTCCGGGGTGCACGCCACCGTCGCCGGGGTCCTGCTCGGCTTCACCGTTCCGGTGCTGCGCCGCAGGGGCGACGGGCCGGGCCTCGCCGAGCGGCTGGAACACCGCTGGCGACCGGTCTCGGCCGGTTTCGCCGTACCCGTCTTCGCGTTCTTCGCCGCCGGGGTCTCACTGCGCGGCACCGACCTCGGCGCGGTCTTCACCGACCCGATCGTGGTCGGGGTGATGACCGGTCTGGTGCTGGGCAAGAGCGTCGGGATCTTCGGTTCCACCTGGCTGCTCGCCCGGTTCACCCGGGCCCGGCTGGACGACGACATCTCCTGGTCGGACCTGCTCGGGGTGGCCCTGCTCGCCGGCATCGGGTTCACCGTCTCGCTGCTCATCGGCGAACTGGCCTTCGGGCCGGGCAGCCCCGCCGACGACCGGGTCAAGGCCGCCGTACTGGCCGGGTCACTGGCCTCCGCCGTACTCGCCTCGATCGTGCTGGTCCGACGTAACTCCGTGTACCGGCGCATCCACGAACGGGAGACCCGGGACGACGACCAGGACGGCGTACCCGACGTCTACCAGCGGCGACCCGGCGCACCGCAGTGAGACGGGCGCGGGATGGCACCGGTGACGGTCCCACCCCGCGCCCGGCCGGGTCGTCCGACGTGCCGCCGGTGTGCGCGCCCCGTCGCCGTTCCCGTCCGCGTCCCTGCCACCGGACCCGGCCGACCGGGTCCGGCCGTCACCGGTGGCGCTCCGGCCTCCGGTCCTGCCCGGTCTCGTCGACCAGCGCCTCGGAGAGGTCCTCGGTCAGGTCGTCGCCGGGTACCGCCACCGCCTCGGCCCGGTCCTGCTCGTCCGGGGTGGCCCGGTCCGGCGGCTCCGGAGCGGTGGCGCCCCCCGCGAAGCCGTACTCGTTCGGTTCGTCGTGCCGGCGCATAGGTTCGTCCTTCCGGTCGGCGCGGACCGCCCGGTGGCGGTCTGTCCCGGTTGGTTCATTCCCGGCAACGCCCCGGATGACACCCGGCACCCCCGGCCCTGCCACTGCCGGTCCGGCGACCGCTGCCAGCCCGGTTGCCGGGGCTGTCGGTGCGGCGTCCGGTCTGGTTGCCACTGCCGGGGCCGCTGCCGCCGAGCCCCAGGGCGGTGGAGAGGCCGAACCGCAGCGCCACGACCACCACCACGACCGCCAGCGCGGGCAACGCCGGCCGGCCGGCCAGCCGGAGCAGGCCGGCCGCCATCAGCAGATCCAGCAGTACCCGCAGCGCCAACCGCCACGAGCCGGTACCGACCAGGGTGACCAGCGCCGACCCCAGCGCGGCAGCGGTGAGCGCGTTCACCAGCGTGGTCACCGTGGCACAGGCGTGTCGGGCCGTACCGGTGGTCCGGTGCCCACCTGCCGCTGCTCCTGTTCGATCTCGCGGCGGAGGAAGAAGTTCAACGCGGTCCGGATCGTGGCGATCGCCGCCAGCTGACCGATCTGGGCCAGGGTCGGCGACACCGCGGTGCGCAGGATGTCCGCCGCGAGCTGGAACTCCAGGCCGAGGGTGAGGAACCGGCCCAGGGACAGCCGGATCGGGGTGAACACGGCGGCGTCGCGGTGCCGCAGCCCGGCCACCACGAACCGGGTCGCCGCCCAGGCCGCCCCGACGAAGATCACCACCGCGCCGGCGACCTCCACCAGGGCGACGAGGATCTCGTCACCCCGGCGCAGGATCTCCCCGGACGGCACGGCGGCGGGTACCCGGCACCGGGCCCGGTATGCCACGGGTGTTAGGAAGGGGCCCCTCCTCTACCGAAAACGAGGCGGTTTCTGGGGGTCGTCGCAACACCTGATGGCTTATGTGGTTGTCAGTAGATCACGCAGACGCTCGGCTGGGTTGTCCCAGCCGAGCGTCTGTCGTGGGCGGCCGTTGAGTTCCTGGGCGACGT
>NZ_WVUH01000562.1 GCF_017614955.1 Micromonospora echinofusca | reverse complement strand
CGGGAAGGGCACGCGGCAACCTCCTCGTGGGGGCGGGGCGGAAGTGGGCACGGCACGGCACGCCGTACCGGTCGGACGGCAACCGGCGGGTCGCGGAACGCGAGGATCAGCACCACTCCGGGCAGTAACGGGCGCACCGGCGGGCGCGAGAGGGAATTGCGTGCCGGATCAGGCTGGTGCACTGCGGCTGAGCCGCGACACCTGCCCGACGATCTGCGGGGCGACGGTCACGCCGCCGGTCGTACCGAGGACCATTGAGCCCTCCTCGCGGTCGGGACGGGAATTGTCTCCCACCCCGGGCGCTACGTAGAGTATTGAAGGAAACCTGTGGAAGTTATAAACCTCCCGAGGTACGCCGGTCAAGCACGCAAATTAAGGAGATCAATGCGATGGTGGCCTCTCCGGCGCGCCGGGCGGCACTGACGCCGTTACCCGGTGCCCGCACCGGACGGGATCCGGCCCGGGCGATCAAACGCGGTCCACGTCGGCTGCCGGCCGAGGTGGTCCGGGCCACCCAGCGGGACCGGCTCTTCGACGCCCTGGTGCACACGGTGGCCGCCAAGGGGTACGCGAACGCCCGGGTGAGTGACATCTGCCAGGCGGCCGGGGTGACCCGACCGGCCTTCTACGCCCTTTTCGCCGGCAAGGACGACGCGTTCCTCGCCACCTACCGGCACGGCACGGACGTGCTGCTGAAGCTGATGGAACAGGCCTACTCCGACGCCGGGGACTGGCCGGCCGGCTGCCGGGCCGCACTGCGGGTACTGCTCGACGTGCTGGCCAGCGTGCCGGCGTTCGCGATGATGGCGATCGTCGAGATCGACGCGGTCGGGCCGGCCGCGCGGTACGAGCGGGACCTGCTGCTGCGCCGCTTCGACCAGTTCTTCCGGGAGGCGCCGCCCAGTCCCGGCCCGGTCGGCCCGGACGGGCTGACCGGCGCGGTCGTCGGCGGGATCAACAGCATGGTCTACCGGCACGTGGCGGCGGGGCGGGTCGCCGACCTGCCCGACCTGCTGCCGACCCTGACGTACTTCATGGTCGCGCCGTTCCTCGGCCCGGCGGAGGCGGCCCGGGTCGCCGGGGCACATTCGGCCGACGAGCCCGTCCGCCCGCCGTGCGCCCCGGCTGCCGTCGGGGACCTGTCGACCGGCAGCACCGGCCAATCCATTCCGTGATCAGAAATCGCGGAGGTTTTTGACTCTTTCCACTCAATGCTCAAACGACGGTGATCGACTTCCGAGCAAATCTTGACCCAATTACTACCCGAGGGTAACTTCCGGTTTGCCGTCCCCGTCGACCAGAGGAAGGCAGCACGACCAACCGGTTCCGGATCATTTTCTCGACGCCGGACGGCGCCCTTTTCCAGCCGAAAGACCACGACGGCCAAGGGAGCGACAGATGTCCTCGGAATACACCTCGACCGGAACCCCGTACGGCAAGGTACGGTGGCGGCGATTCGCAGCGACGTTCCTCGGTGCCGGCGCGGTGGGCGCCGCGCTGGTCGCCCTCACCGCCCAGGGCGTACTCGCCGCCCAGTTCTCCCTGTCGGGCATCCCGTTCACGGTCACCGCGGACCGGTTGGACGGCACCGGGTTCGCCCAGTTCGCGACCCTCGACCACATGGCACCGGGCAGCCCGAACGAGGGCGACACCGGTGGCCAGTTGGTGCTGATCGTGTCGGCCATCGACCAGGCCAAGCTGACGAACCTCTGCCAGAGCATCGAGATGGGCGGCATCGTGCTCAAGCTGACCGCCGGGGACGAGGGCCGACCGGTAGCCGCCCGCACCCTGGTCGTCGACTCGGACGTCATCTCCGGTGACGCCTCCTTCGAGAAGATCAACATCGGCCAGGACGCCAGCACCCTGGACACGGTGCCCGGCGTCCGGGGCAACATCGGGGTCTTCGGGCAGCAGGCCGACAAGGTCACCATCGTCAACCTCCGGCAGCACAACTACGCCACCACCGCCGCCACCTTCAGCCTCCCCCACCTGCGGATGCAGTTCGCCTCGGAGGGCTGCTGACCGTGACCGGGGAGCACGACACGCCGGGCCCACCGGAAACGTCGGCGCCGGTGGGGACGACCACGGACGGGCCACCGACACCACACCGGGCCCGACGGGTGAGCCGTTGGCGCACCTGGCGGCACAGCCGGCCGTTCTGGGGCGGCCTGCTCGTCACCCTCGGCGCCGTCGAGATCCTGGTGTCGGTCCGCGCTCCCCTGCCGGTGATCCTGCACGTCGGCCTCCAGGGGCTGGCCGCCTACCTGGTCCCGGTCCTGCTGCTGCTCTGCGGCCTGCTGCTGCTGTTCAACCCCAGCCAGCGCGTCTTCTACTCGATCCTGTCCATCGTGCTGTCGCTGGCGTCCTGGCTGACGTCGAACCTCGGCGGCTTCCTGATCGGTCTGCTGCTCGGTCTGACCGGCGGGGCGCTGGCCTTCGCCTGGACGGCACACCGGCCCGGTCCGGTCCCCGCAGCCGGGCGGGCCGACACCGAGGGCCCGACCGCGAGCGGCACGGAGCCGGGGAACACGACCGAGCCAGGGAGCAGGCCCGGACCGGGGAACACGACCGGACCGGAAGGCAGCACGGTGCCGGAGCCGGCGGCGACCGCTGATCCGGGGCCGGTCACCGGCCCGGCCCGATAGCTGCGGGCTGCGGGCTGCGGGCTGCGGGGAGGGTACGGGGCGGCGA
>NZ_WVUH01000561.1 GCF_017614955.1 Micromonospora echinofusca | reverse complement strand
GCGCTGCTGCTTGCGCTGCGACTGGCGCTTCTTCTCGTCGACCCGGCCGTCCCGTGGGGCCAAGCAGCGCCGGCTCGACGAGAAGAAGCGCCAGTCGCAGCGCAAGCAGCAGCGCCGGTACACCGGCGACTGAGCCGCCCGCTTCCTCCTTCTCCTCGCCGGCCTGCCGGCCCTGCTTCCCCCTGCCCGGCCGGGCCCGTGTCCTTTCCCACCGCTGAGCGGTTCATCTCCTGATGCGGCACACCTGACCGGTCCCTCCACTGAGGAGCCCAGGTCCGGTCGGGTGCGCCACGGACGGGTTCCGTTGCACCAGGAGAGGCGGTTTGTTGCATGACGGAGGAAACAACGGGTTCGACGGTGCCGCGCCGGCAGCTCGGTCGGTTTCTCACCGAGCTGCGTGAGGAGGCGGGCGTGACCCTGGACGGCGCCGCCGACCTGTTGCAGTGTTCCCGGCAGAAGGTCTGGCGGATGGAGAAGGGCCTCGTCCCGATGCGCGCTCCGGACGTCACCGTCCTCTGTGACCGGTACGAAGCGCCGGAAGGGGTACGGGCGGTGCTGCTCGGGCTGGCCCGGGAGACCCGCTCCCGGGGTTGGTGGCACGCCTACGGGGACGCCATCCCGCAGTGGTTCTCGCTCTACGTCTCGCTGGAGGGGGCGGCTTCCCGGATCCGCCAGTATGACGCCGAGCTGATCAACGGGCTGCTCCAGACCCGGGAGTACATCACCGCGCTCTACCAGCTCAACCGGCCGGAGACGCCGGAGCCGGAGCGGGACCGGACCATCGCCGTCCGGATGCAGCGCCAGCAGATCCTGGTACGCCGGTTGCCGGCCGCGCCCGAGGTGGACGTGGTGCTCAGCGAGGCGGTGCTGCGCCGGCCGGTGCCGGACCGGAGGGTCTGGCTGGCGCAGCTCGCCCACCTGCGGGACACCGCGCTGCTGCCGAACGTCCGGCTGCGGGTGCTGCCGTCCGCCGCCGGGCCGCCGCTCGCCGCCGAGGCCGGCACCTTCACCCTGCTGGAGTTCCCGAAGCCCGGCGGGATCGGCCGGGCCGAGCCGACCACCGTCTACAGCGAGTCGATCACCGGCGCGCTCTACCTGGACCGGCCCGCCGAGGTGGCGACCTACGAGCGGGTCTGGCGCGGGCTGGAGGGGACCGCGCTGGATGCGGAACAATCGAGGAGCTTCATCGAATCGATGCTTGAGGAGTGGTGATGGTCGACCTGACCGGGGCCCGCTGGCGGACCAGCACCCGCAGCGGTACCAACGGTGGACAGTGTGTGGAGGTGGCGGACAACCTGCCCGGCCTGGTCGCGGTGCGGGACAGCAAGGACCGGTCCGGCCCGGTGCTGACCTTCGCCCCGGGCGACTGGCGCTGTTTCGTCGCCGCGCTCGCCCGACCGTCCCGCTGATCCGCTCGGTACCACCTCGGCCCTGCTGATGCCTCACGATACGTAAGGAGTGGTGATGGTCGACCTGACCGGGGCCCGCTGGCGGACCAGCACCCGCAGCGGTACCAACGGTGGACAGTGTGTGGAGGTGGCGGACAACCTGCCCGGCCTGGTCGCGGTGCGGGACAGCAAGGACCGGTCCGGCCCGGTGCTGACCTTCGCCCCGGGCGACTGGCGCTGTTTCGTCGCCGCGCTCGCCCGACCGTCCCGCTGATCCGCTCGGTACCACCTCGGCCCTGCTGATGCCTCACGATACGTAAGGAGTGGTGATGGTCGACCTGACCGGGGCCCGCTGGCGGACCAGCACCCGCAGCGGTACCAACGGTGGACAGTGTGTGGAGGTGGCGGACAACCTGCCCGGCCTGGTCGCGGTGCGGGACAGCAAGGACCGGTCCGGCCCGGTGCTGACCTTCGCCCCGGCCGACTGGCGCTGTTTCGTCGCCGCGCTCGCCCGACCGTCCGACTGAACCGGTACGTGCGGGCGGGCCGCAGCGGTCCCGCTGGGCAGACGTGCGGGCGGGTTGCCGGCCGGCACGGAAAACCCGTGGCGACCCGGCGTGCCCGCCCCCACAATCCGGCGATGCCCGAAGCCGCTGATTTCTCCGTCAAGCCGACCCTGGTCGGCGACCGGGTCACCCTCCGCCCGTTCCTCGACGCGGACCTGCCCACCTTCGTCGCCGCCCTGGACGACCCCGAGATCCGCCGGCTTACCGGCAGCGCCGGTGCGGAGCCCTTCGACGCCGGGCACTGCCGACGCTGGTACACCACCCGTAACGCGCAGACCGACCGGCTCGACCTGGCCGTGGTGGACCGGGCCACCGACGAGTGCGTCGGTGAGGTGGTGCTCAACGAGTACGACCCGGTGAACGCGAGCTGCAACTTCCGTACCCTGCTCGTGGCCTCCGGCCGGGACCGGGGGCTCGGCACCGAGGCGGTACGCCTCATCGTCGGCTACGGCTTCACGCACCTCGGCCTGCACCGGATCTCGTTGGAGGTGTACGCCTTCAACCCCCGGGCCCGCCGGGTCTACGAGAAGGTCGGCTTCGTGGCCGAGGGGACCCTGCGGGACGCGCTACGCGACGGCGACGACTGGGTCGACGCCACCGTCATGTCGATCCTGGCCCACGAGTGGGCCGGCGACCGTTGAAGCGCTTTCCAGTTATCTGCTTCAATGCTGTGGGAGTTCCGGGCTGGCACGTCATGCACCACGTCACCGTGTCAGGAGTCTCGTATGCGCCACCGCGCCCCCGAACCACGTCCCCACGCCGGACCC
>NZ_WVUH01000560.1 GCF_017614955.1 Micromonospora echinofusca | reverse complement strand
CGCGGTGGGTCCGCCGACCGTGCTGGACGCCCCGGTGGGCGGTCCGGCGACGGCGGTGAACTCGGCGGTCCGGACCTGTCCGGCGTGCTGGAAGTCGAGGTAGAGCCGGTAGGTCCCGGCTGACGGGACCTCGGCGAAGAAGGTGATCTGCGGGCCGGCCGGGGTCTTCCCGTCGCCGGGTACCCCCTCCGGGTGCACGTGCAGGTAGGCCAGGTCCCCCTGGCGCAGGGCGACCAGGTGGCCGTACGCGCCGAGGTAGGGGGCCAGGTCGGTGACCGGGGTGCCGTTCCGGTCCACGGTCAGGGTCAGCCGGGACGCCGTTCCGGGGGTCAGCTCACCGGCGAGGGTGACGGTGTACCCGTCGACGGTGGTGGTCCGGGTCGGTGCGGGCAGCGGCTCCGGGGTGAAGGTGCCGGGCACGGCGAGGTCCACCCCGAGGGTGAGGGCCTCGGCGCCGGTGGGCTTGAAGTCGGCGAACGCCCGCCAGGTGCCGGGCTCGCCGAGTGGCGAGGTGACCCGCCAGGTGCCGTCCCGGTCCATCTCCGGGTGGACGTGCCGGAATCCGGAGAGGTCGCGGCGGGCCACGATCAGGTGCATCCGCTTGTCGTGCTGGACGTCGTACCCGGTGACCGGTCTGCCGTCCGGGCCGGTGACCCGGAAGGCGAACTGGCCGGCCGGGGCGGCGGTGGGGACCAGGGTGTAGCCGTGGTCGGAGACCAGCAGCCCACCGGGCAGTTGGTCGCCGGTCGACTCGTCGTGGCCCCCGGTGTCGTGTCCACCGGCGTCGCCGTCGTGGCTGGTCTCGATGGCGGGTGGGACAGCGGGGCCGGCCACCTGGCCGACCCCCCACGCCGCGCCGAACACCGCCACGAGCCCGAGCGCGAACCCGCCCAGTCTCGTCGCCACGTTCATCGCGTTACCTCTCCTCCGTCGGTGGAACGCCGGGCTCAGGCGTCGACGAGTTCATAGCCGGCCTCGTCGACGGCTGCCCGGACCGCCGCCGGGTCCAGTGCCTCGGCGCTGGTCACGGCGACCTGCCCGGAGGCGAGTTCGACCTGTACGTCGCTGACCCCCGGCAGGGCGCTGAGTTCGCTGCTGACCGCGCTGACGCAGTGGCCGCAGGTCATGCCCTTGACGTGGTAGGTGCTGGTGACCATGGGGGTGGCTCCCTCTCGCTATACCGGTACCCAGTGGGGGTATCTCTCAGTCCGGACCCTAGCATACCCCTCGGGGGTAAGCTACCCTTGCCCTCATGACGACGCCCACCCCTACCCCCACCAGGGGCTACACCGCCAGCAAGGACCAGCTGCTCGCTCGGCTCCGCCGGGTCGAGGGGCAGGTACGCGGCATCTCCCGGATGGTCGAGGACGACCGGTACTGCATCGACGTGCTCACCCAGATCTCGGCGATCCAGGCCGCCCTGGACAAGGTGGCCCTGGGGCTGCTCGACGGGCACGCCCGGCACTGCATGCACGAGGGGGCCGCCGAGGGTCGGGCCGACGAGATGGCGACCGAGATGATGGCGGCCGTCGGCCGACTGATGAAGCGCGGCTGACCGCACCGGGGCGACGGGGGCGCGACCCCGATGACGGTGACTGCGCGGACCGACGGTTGCCGGTCCGCGCAGTCACCGTCACCGGACGGAGGAGCGCCCAGGGTCAGGCACGCACCGCCTCGACCGCCCAGGCCGGCAGCGCGACCCGCCCCCGGTCGTCGAAGTCGACCGTCAGGCCCTGCTCGCGGAAGAAGTGGCCGGCGTACTCGTTGACGAGGAAGGTGTCGCGGCGCAGGTCGGTGATCGGCCAGCCGCCCCCGCCGAGGTCGTCCCGGAGGATCTGCTCGTCGATCCGGTACACCCCCGGTAGTTCGCAGGGCACCAGGTCGGAAAGGCAGTACAGGATGAACCGGGCACCCGGCCGCGCCGCCCGGTGCAACGCCGCGACGTAGCGCCTCCGCAGTTCCGCGTCGAAACAGTCGTAGACACCGCTGTCGAGGATCGAGTCGAAGCTGTCCTCGTACCCGTCGAGTCGGGTCACGTCGGCGACCGCGAACTGCGCCGGCACCCCCTGCGCCCGGGCCCGCCGCCGGGCCCACTCGACCGCCGTCGGCGCACCGTCCACCCCGAGGACGTCGTAGCCGAGGCCGGTCAGGTGGATGGTGTTGTCCCCGAGGCCGCAGCCGGAGTCCAGCACCCGGCCGGAGAAACGCCCGGCCCGCACGCTGTCCACGACCCGTGGCTGCGGCTCCCCGATGTCCCACGGCAGCGCGGCGAAGGTCATTCCATCCACCGGCGATTTCCCGTTGTAGAACGCCTCGAAGCCCGCGATCAGGCTTTCCCCTTGATTGACATCCGTCATAGCAATTTCCTTTCCTCAATTCGGATGACACCCTTTCCAACTTGTACCGCAGTTCGACCGTCCAAAGCGGACGGTTGACAGATTTGCCTGTCACGATCGACATCCATCGGCTGCACAACCGCCGCAACGTCGCCATCCGGGCGAAATGGAAAAGCGGCGAGCCGGGAAATAATCGACCCGAGATATGCCGACGGTACGACTCACATGCGCGATCTCTGAATCCGCAGGCCCCGGCGTCGAATAGCCCGGCGGTCGGAATGTCAGGGCGTCAGGCGGACCCGGCGGAGCAGTTGGGCGTTGAGCGCCACCACGATGGTCGAGGCGGACATCAGCAGCGCAGCGACGGCCGGGCTCAGCGCCACCCCCGCCC
>NZ_WVUH01000055.1 GCF_017614955.1 Micromonospora echinofusca | reverse complement strand
CCCCCGAACCGACCCCGACCCAACTGCCGCCAGGCTGTCTGCGGTTCTGGGGTGAGACGGAAGGTGGATTCCCGCCGGATTTCGAATACGCTATCGCAGTGGCGGGCTGGGCGTGCTACGACCAGAACAACGTGGTCACGTCGTGCGAAGCGTATGTGGCAATCGGCAGCACGAGGGGCCTGCATCTTGGTGTTCACCTGACGGTCGAGGTGACCGGGGAGACCGGAGAAGCAGCGGTTTATGAAGACGTGGTTATGTCGGCGAGGATTGCCGGCATGGCTTGCGGAAGCATCGACCCATGATCGTTGCACGCCGACTATTCCGTCGGTATCCGGCAGTGAACCTCAGGACCATTCCTCGAACGGCTCGTCGATCTGCTCGCCGGCCAGGAACGAGGCGAGCAGATCGGGTAGCCGCCCCGGATAGAAACGATCCGTGCTGCCAATCACCCCGGTGACCGGCAGCCACCGGAAGTCGAAGTAGTCCTCGTCCTCGTACCCCACCCGCGCGTCACCGACCACGGCCGGGCCGGGCGTCGGGAGCCGGACCGCGACGATCACCTCGTTGTTGACCAGCCGTCGGCCCCGGTAGCGGAAGGTCGCGCGCCGCCGCCAGTTCGGCGGGCCGACCTGGTCGGGCGAGATCACGATGCCGGTCTCCTCGGCCAGTTCACGGACCGCCGCCTCGCGGTACGTCTCACCGGGTTCGAGCCCGCCGCCGGGCAACTCCCACCAGGTGCCCTGCTCCGGGTAGGTGGGGTCGCGGGTGTGGAAGAGCAGCACCCGGTCGTCGGAGTCCAGCACCACCAGCCGTACGACGTCCCGCTCGACGATCTGCACGGAGGAATGGTCGCAGACCGGGGGTGTTAACAGGGGGCCCTTCCTATACCGAAAACGTTAACCGGGGGCCCTTCCTTACATCCCTTGCAGCCCGGCGCGGATCCGGTCGGCGTACGACCGGGCTTCGGTGTCGTCGGCGTACCGGGTACGCGGCCAGAAGAAGCCGCGCAGCCCGTCGCCCTTCGTTCTCGGTACCACGTGGGTGTGCAGGTGCGGGACCGACTGGGAGACCCGGTTGTTGATCGCCACGAACGTCCCGCCCGCGCCGAGGCCGGTCTCCACCGCCACGGACAGTCGACGGACCAGCCCGAAGTAGTCGGCCAGCGCCCCGACCGGCAGGTCGGCCAGGGTGACCAGATGGTCGCGGGGCACCACCAGCACGTGGCCCCGGAAGACCGGCCGGGTGTCCAGGAACGCCACCCCGGCCGGCTCGTCCGCCACCCGGAACGCCGCTATCCGGCCCGTCACGATCGCGCAGAAGACGCATTCCACCCGGCCAGGGTAGGGGCTGACCCCGGTGGACCTGTCAGACCAGGATCAGATCAGAGCGGATCCTGGCCGGGAATGTTGCACCAGTCACTCCCACCGCCGTAGGCGACCCGGCCCGCGCTGTCGGTGACGGTGAGCGCGACGGTCGACCAGGTACCCGGATTGCAGCCGACACGTACCGAGCTTCCGGTGACCGGCCACTGGCTGCCGGGGTAGTACTGGGGGGTCCAGACGTAGGTGAGGGGGGCGGTGCCACCGGTGGCGTACGCCGCGCAGTCGAGCCCTCCGGCGTACGGGCCGACGGTGGCCACGCACAACGACCACTGGACAACCAACGGACTGCTGGCCGAGGCCGGGCCGGGTACGGCGGCGCCGGCCAGGCCGGCGAGGGCGAGTGCGGTCAGCACGCCGCCAATCCTTCGGGTCTTCCTGCTCACGCCATTCCCCATTCGGTCGCGGTGGATCGGTGAGAAGACACCTGTGGGAATTTTAGAGTGGTAAATGGAGGTGGTCATGTTTCTGTTGACGGTTCAGTAGTTTGGTCCTTTCGTCAATCTGCCGAGATGGAGGGATATGATCGATGTTGGCAACGACCGCACCGTGGCGGGAACGACACGGGTCGGACCCACTGGCCGGTCGGGGTGTCCCCGCCGGGCCCGGGGACTAGCCTCACGGGAATGACGTACGGCTTCGAGACTCTGGCGATCCATGCCGGCCAGGAACCCGACCCCCGGACCGGCGCGGTGATCCCGCCCATCTTCCAGACCAGCACCTACGCGCAGGACGCGGTAGGTGCACCCCGGCTCGGCTACGAGTACAGCCGCTCGGGCAACCCGACCCGTGACTCGCTCCAGGAGTGCCTCGCCGCCCTGGAGGGCGGTCAGGTCGGGCTCGCCTTCGCCAGCGGCTTGGCCGCCGAGGACGCCCTGCTGCGTACCGTCTGCGCCCCGGGTGACCATGTGGTCATCCCCGACGACGCGTACGGCGGAACGTACCGGCTCTTCGCCCGGGTGGCCCAGCGCTGGGGGCTGGACTTCACCCCGGCGAAGGTCTCCGACCCGGACGCGGTACGCGCCGCGGTCGTCCCGGGCCGGACGAAGATCGTCTGGGTGGAGACCCCCACCAACCCGCTGCTCGGCATCGCCGACCTCGCCGCGCTGGCCGCCGTCGCGCACAACGCCGGTGCCCTGCTGGCCGTCGACAACACCTTCGCCTCGCCGTACCTCCAGCAGCCGATCGCGTTCGGTGCCGACGTGGTGGTGCACTCCACCACGAAGTACATCGGCGGGCACTCGGACGTGGTGGGGGGTGCGCTGGTCACCGCCTCGACCGACCTCGGCGAGGAGTTGCGCTACCACCAGAACGCGATGGGTGCGGTCAACGGCCCCTTCGACGCCTGGCTGACCCTGCGCGGTATCAAGACGCTCGGGGTACGGATGGACCGGCACTGCGACAACGCCGAACGGATCGCCGACTACCTCAGCCGCCACGCCAAGGTCGCCCAGGTGATCTACCCGGGGCTGCCGGACCACCCCGGTCACGAGGTCGCTGCCAAGCAGATGCGCCGGTTCGGTGGGATGATCTCCTTCCGGGCCGTCGGCGGAGCGGAACACGCGGTCGAGATCTGCAACCGGGCCAGGCTGTTCGTGCTCGCCGAGTCGCTGGGCGGGGTCGAGTCGCTGATCGAGCACCCGGGTCAGATGACACACGCGAGTGTTGCCGGCTCGCCGCTTGAAGTTCCCGCCGATCTCGTGCGACTGTCTGTCGGCATCGAGACCGCCGACGATCTGCTCGCCGACCTGGAGCAGGCGCTCGGCTGAACCGCTGGCTGGGGAGGGTGGCCGTGCAGGACATCATGCCGACCTGGGTGGGCGCGACGGCAAAGCAGATCGCGCGGGCGGTCCGGCGCGGTGACGCGTCGGCCACCCAGGTGGTGGCCGACCACCTCGACCACATCGACCGGACCGACCGGGAGCTGGCTGCTTTCCGGGCGGTCCGGGGCGGTGAGGCGATCACCGAGGCCGAGAAGGTCGACGAGCAGGAGGATCTGGCCAACCTGCCGTTGGCCGGGGTACCGGTCGCGGTCAAGGAGAACACCCCGGTGGCCGGGCTGCCCACCTGGAACGGATCGGCCGCCGCGCGTACCCCGGTCGCCGAGGACGACCACGAGATCGTCCGCCGGCTGCGCGGGGCGGGCGCGGTGATCGTCGGGGTGACCCGGATGCCGGAGCTGGGACTCTGGGGCGTCACCGACGACGCCAGCGCGGTCACCCGTAACCCCTGGCAGCCCGACCGGACCCCCGGCGGCTCCTCCGGCGGCGCGGCGGCCGCCGTCGCCGCCGGACTGGTCCCGATCGCGCACGGCAACGACGGCCTCGGTTCGATCCGCATCCCGGCCGCCTGCTGCGGCCTGGTCGGGCTCAAGCCCGGCCGGGGCGTGGTCCCCAGCCAACTCGGCGCGACCGACTGGTTCGGGCTGGCCGAGCAGGGCATGCTGGCCAGCACGGTGGCCGACGCCGCGCTCGGCTTCGCGGTGCTCGCCGGTCGCCGCCCCGACAAGCTGGTACCACCACAGCGGCTGCGGGTCGGCGTCTCGCTCCGGTCACCGGTGCAGGGGGTCAACCCGGACGCGCCGAACCGGGACGCGGTCGCCGCCGCCAGCCGGCTGCTCGCCGTCGCCGGGCACGACACCGTACCGGCCGACCCGGTGTACCCCACCACGCTCGGGCTCAAGGGCCTGGCCACCTGGTTCGCCGCCGCCGCGCAGGACGTGCGGGCGGCCGGGCTCGACCCGCGTACCCTCCAGCGGCGCAGCCGCCGGCACGTCGCGCTCGGCGAGTGGGCGGAGCGGCGCGGGTACGTCCGGGAGGCCGACCGGGCGGCCTGGCGGGAACGGTCCGTCGGGTTCTTCGCCGACCACTCGGTCGACCTGCTGCTCACCCCGGCCCTGGCGGCCGTCCCGCCGGCCGCCACGAGCTGGGCGACCCGGTCCTGGCGCGCCAACCTCACCACCAACATCCGGTACGCCCCGTACGCCGCGCCGTGGAACATCGCCGGCCTGCCCGCACTGGTCGTACCGGTCGGTCGTCGGCCTGACGGACTGCCGGTGGCGGTGCAACTGGTCGGCCCGCCCGGCTCGGAGCTGCTGCTGCTCGGGGTGGCCGGCCAGTTCGAGTTGGCCGCGCCGTGGCCCCGGCACGCTCCCGGCTACCCCCGGGTCGATACCGGGTCGACCGCTGTCCGTTGACCGACCAGCGTGGCCGCACCAGAGCGGCCGACCGCCCCGGCCGGGGCGGTTGCGCGGGGCGGCGGGGATCGTCGCGGGAACGCTACTTGTCGTGTTGATTCGGCGCATCTCCGTGGCACAGGACGCCAGGATCACCCGGGGTTGGCAGCTGCTGTCCGGTTCCACCGGCCCACCCGTCGTCCCGCCAGCCGACGTGCAGGTCCCGCCGCCCATCGGGGCCGGCTAGGCAGGTGGCACGATCGGGGCATGAGTGATCTGGTCGGGCTCGCCGACGTACAGGCCGCCCGGGAACTGCTCGCGGGGGTCACCCGGACCACCCCGATGGAGCCGTCCCGACCGCTCACCGCCGCGCTCGGCGGTCCGGTCTGGCTGAAGTGCGAGCACCTGCAACGCGCCGGGTCGTACAAGGTGCGGGGCGCGTACGTCCGGATCGCCCGGCTGTCGGCGGCGGAACGGGCCCGGGGGGTGGTGGCGGCAAGTGCCGGCAACCACGCCCAGGGGGTCGCCCTCGCCGCCGGTCTGCTCGGCATCGACGCGACGGTGTTCATGCCGGCCGGTGCGCCGCTGCCCAAGGTCGCCGCGACCAAGGGGTACGGCGCCCGGATCGAGCTGGTCGGCAGCACGGTGGACGAGTCCCTGGTCGCCGCGCAGGACTTCGCCGAGCGGACCGGGGCGGTCTTCATCCATCCCTTCGACCATTCCGACGTGATCGCCGGGCAGGGCACGGTGGCGCTGGAGATCCTGGAGCAGTGCCCGGAGGTACGCACCATCGTCACCGGGGTGGGCGGCGGTGGCCTGGTCTCCGGGATCGCGGTCGTCGCCCGGGCGCTCCGCCCGGACGTCCGGGTCATCGGTGTGCAGGCGGCCGGCGCGGCGGCGTACCCGCCCTCGCTGATCGCCGGTGAGCCGGTACGGCTGCCCGAGTTCGCCACCATCGCCGACGGGATCGCTGTGGGCCGGCCCGGGGAGATCACCTTCGCGCATGTCCGCGAACTCGTCGACGACATGGTCACCGTCTCCGAGGAGGACATCTCCCGGGCGCTGCTGATGCTGCTGGAACGGGGCAAACAGGTGGTCGAGCCGGCCGGCGCGGTGGGCGTCGCCGCGCTGCTCGCCGGGGTGGTGGAGGTCGGGTCACCGGTGGTGGCCGTCCTCTCCGGCGGCAACATCGATCCGCTGCTGATGCTGCGGGTGATCGAACACGGTCTCGCCGCTGCCGGACGCTACCTGCGGATGACGGTCCGCTGCTCGGACCGGCCCGGGCAGTTGGCCTCGCTGCTGCGGGAGATCGCCGAGCACCGGGGCAACGTGGTCGACGTCGAGCACCAGCGGGCGAATCCGCACCTGCGGCTCGGTGAGGTGGAGGTGGCCCTGTCGGTGGAGACCCGCGGGGCGGAGCACTCGGACAAGCTGATCAGCGCACTGCGGGCCAGCGGCTACCAGGTCGGGATCGCCGCCGGGGAGTGAGTACTCCCCGGCGGCGCCGGTGTCGCTGGCCGGGGGACCGGAGCCGGTGCCGTGGTCAGCCGCTGAACGGCTCGAACCGGACGACGGTGACCTTGATGTCCGCGCCGCTCGGGGCGGTGTAGGTGACCGCCTCGCCCGGCCGGGTGCCGAGGATCGCCTTGCCGAGTGCCGACTCGGGGCTGTAGACGGTCAGGTCGGTGGTCGAGGAGATTTCGCGCGACCCGAGCAGGAACGTCTCGGTGTCGTCGCTGTCGTCGTCGAAGTAGATCGTCACCACCATGCCGGGGGAGACCGTGTCGGCGTTCGGTGCGTCGCCGACCTGGGCCGTCCGGAGCAGCTCCTGGAGGTAGCGGATCCGCCCCTCCTGCTTGCCCTGCTCCTCACGGGCGGCGTGGTAGCCGCCGTTCTCCCGCAGGTCGCCCTCTTCGCGCCGGGCGTTGATCTCAGCTGCGATCACCGGACGGTTGGCGATCAACTCGTCGAGTTCCGCCTTGAGACGGTCGTGCGCGTCCTGGGACAGCCAGGTGGCGGGCGCCTCGTTGTCAGTGGACACTGGCGAACTCCTCGTTGGTTAACTGGCTGATGGGTGAATTACCAAACTACCAGTGCGGCACATATCCGGCTGCCGGTGATCACTCGCGGACAACCGGTGACCGGGCCGCAGTGGCCGTCACCGGACAGTGTGCCCGGGTGGTCCGACAGGAACAGCGGGTGACGGACCGTGTGCCGGCTCCGGGTGGGTCGGCCGACCGCCGGTGGGTCAGGCGGCGACCCGGCTCACTACGCCGCCCGGCAGCGCAGCACCTCACCGATGAACGGCCGGGCCGTGGTGGCGAGCTCGTACCGGGTGGCGACCTTCCGTGCGCCGGGGGCCGCAGCGACCGGAACCTCCGCCAGACCCACCACGCCGCCGTCCCGGGCCCGGGCCCGCACCGTGCAGACCGCCGCGCCGCCCGCCGGTACGGTGACCCGGAAGTCGATCCGGATCCGCGAGTCGGTGATCCCGGTGTAGGTGATCACCTCGGCGTCGTAGTCCGGGTGTCCGTACTGCTGGTAGAGGCGGAACGCGACCAGGCCGGACACGGCCACGGCCGCGACCGCCAGCAGTGCGGCCAGTACCGGGCGACGTCGTCCCGCCGCCCGACGGCGGCCGTACCGGCCCGGCGGGAAGACCGGGGCGGATGTGGCGTGGGTCTCGCTCACCACCGGGCATCTCCTACCATCGTTGTCGGTCTCATCGGCCAGAATGGCAGAGTCCTATTGTCCGCACCGTCGGTCCTGCGCCGGTCGGGTCCACACAATGCCGGTCCCCACCGGCGCCGAGTCCCATTCTCACGCCGCCGGCACGCCGGCGCCGAGTCCGGTCCGCCGACCGCCGGCACCCCCGGTGCCGGACCCATCCTCTCAGGTCACGGGTGTGCGGGCACCCGCCGGGTGGGCAGCGTCCGGCAGGCCGGCCCGGTCCGCGCGGCGGGTGGCGGGCACAGACGAGGAGTGCCACGTTGGCAGAGCAACTGCGGCTCATGGCCGTGCACGCCCATCCCGACGACGAGTCGAGCAAGGGCGCGGCCACCATGGCGAAGTACGTCGCGGAAGGGGCCGAGGTCCTGGTCGTCACCTGTACCGGTGGTGAGCGGGGCAGCGTGCTCAACCCGAAACTCGACCGTCCCGACGTCTGGGCCAACATCGCCGAGATCCGTCGGGCGGAGATGGACGCCGCCCGGGCGATCCTCGGCGTCGAGCAGGCCTGGCTCGGGTTCGTCGACTCGGGGCTGCCCGAGGGGGATCCCCTGCCGCCGCTGCCCGAGGGGTGCTTCGCGCTCCAGGACGTCGAGGTGGCCGCCGGTCCGTTGGTCCGGTTGATGCGCGAGTTCCGTCCGCACGTCGTGACCACGTACGACGAGGAGGGCGGCTACCCGCACCCGGACCACATCATGTGTCACCGGATCAGCGTGGCGGCCTTCGACGCGGCCGGTGACCCGCAGCGCTTCCCGGAGCTCGGCGACCCGTGGCAGCCGCTGAAGCTGTACTACGACATCGGCTTCTCCAAGGGCAAGATCATGGCGCTGCACGAGGGCATGATCGAGGCCGGTCTGGAGTCCCCGTACGGCGAGTGGCTCAAGCGCTGGGAGGACCGGCCGGACAAGGGCCCCCGGATCACCACCCGGGTCGAGTGCGCCGACTACTTCCACGTCCGCGACGACGCGTTGCGCGCCCACGCCACCCAGGTCGACCCGGACGGGTTCTGGTTCCACGTGCCGATGGAGCTGCAGAAGCGCGCCTGGCCCACCGAGGACTTCGAGCTGGTCCGCTCGTTCGTCGACAGCCCGGTGCCCGAATCCGACCTCTTCGCCGGGGTCCGGGAGACGGCCCATGCCCGCTGACCCCGGCCCGGGGTACCGTGGTCGCAGACCGTCCAACGGAGGAACCACATCATGCTGACCCTCGCGCAGGTGCTCGCGGAGAACAATTTCGGGGACACCCGGTCGGGCGGCCTCGCCGGGCCGGCGGGGTTGTTCCTCATCGTGCTGCTCGGCATCGCCACCGTGCTGCTCATCCGCAACATGAACGCGCGGCTGCGCCGGCTGCCGGAGAGCTTCGACGACCGGCCGGGCGCCGCACCCGGCACCGCCCGGGCGGATTCTTCAGTCCTTGATCCGACACCTGGCACCAGAAGTGAGGAATCTCGGTAACGGCGCCCAAGCGGCACCAGCAGCACGGTAACGGGCACTTCACGGCATGATTCACGGCGAACCGGGGCGACGCCCCCTGTTGCGCCTCCCCGCTTTGGCTTAGCCTTCCGCCGGGGGGACCAAAAGTTCCCGGACCGTGTGCGAAGGGGGCGCTGATGACGGGCTCGCCATCGGGCGCCCCGGAGCAGGTGCGGAGGCGTCAGGTCGCCGACTGGCGTACCACTGTCGGCGGTGGTCCGTGACGACGGACGGCGCGGGGCACGACCCGCAGGGCCCGACGGCCTCCCGGACCACCCCGCTGCGCATCCGCGCGCTCACCACGGCGGTGCTGGCCACCGCCCTGCTGGCCGCGGTCATCGGCTTCACCGCACCGTCGGCCCTGCCGCCGGACGACGTCCTCCCGCCGCCGGTCCGCTTCGCGACCGCGGTCGCGCTGTTCGGGCTGGCCCAGCTCGCCCGGCTCAGGTTCCGCACCGCGACCGGCATGGTCAACATCACCTGGGGCGAGGCGGCCCTCATCATCGGCCTGCAACTCGTGCCGCCCGGCTGGCTGCCCGCAGCCACCCTGATCGGTGCCGGCCTCGCCTGGCTCGGCATGTCGATCGCCGCCGACCGGCGTCCCGTCCTGGACCTGCTCCACATCGCCGGCTCGCTGACCGCCGCGGTCGCGCTCGGGACCGTCGTCGCGACCGGGCTCGGTCGCCCGTTCGGCGCCGACCTGACCCCGGTGATGGCGCTCGCCCTGATCGCCGGATCGGCCACCTACCTGCTGGCCAGCACCCTCCTCGGCGGGCTCGGCCTGGCCCTGCGGCACGGCCTGCCGCTCGGTCCGCCACTGCTTGCGGCACTCCGCGGCAAGCTGCTCATGTTCGTCGGCAACGTGGTCGTCGGACTGGTCGTGCTGGCCCTGCTGCAACTCGACCCGCGCTGGCTGCTGCTGCTGCCGGCACCGCTCTGGCTGCTCCAGCAGACCTACCGGTACCGGTTGCGGGCCGACGAGGAACGCCGGATCTGGCGGGCCTTCGCCGAGGCCACCAGCGCGTTGAACCAGCTCGACGAGCGGGGGGTCGCCCTGGCTGGGGTGCGGGGCGCGCTCGGCCTCTTCGGCGCGGAACTGGTCGAGGTGGACGTCAGCCGGTCCGACGGCCGGCTGAGCCGGTACCGGGGTGACGCCAGCGGGCGGATCGTCGAGCGGGATCTCCCGACGGGGCCGGCCGCCGAGCACGGCGAGCAGGAGTTGACCCGGTCGTTGCGGGTCGGTACGACGCACATCGGGGAGCTGCGGGTGCGGTTCCCCCGCACCGCCCGGCCCGGTCCCCGGGAGCGGGACGCGCTGGCGGCGTACTCCGACGCGCTGGCCGCCGCCCTGCACGACGCCGCGACGCACCGGGAACTGCGGCAACTGACCGCGCGTTCGTCGTACGAGGCGGTGCACGACGCACTGACCAGCCTGGCCAACCGGGCGGCCCTGCTCACCCGGGGCGACCGGACGCTGCGGCGGCTCACCCACGATCACCCGGTGGCCCTGCTGGTGCTCGACCTCAACCAGTTCAAGGAGGTCAACGACACCCTCGGGCACGTCGCCGGGGACGAGTTGCTCCAGTTGACCGCCGCCCGGCTCGGCGAGATCGCCCGCCCCGGTGACCTGCTGGCCCGTCTCGGCGGGGACGAGTTCGCGCTGTTGATGACGTCGGTGCCGGTCCGCGCCGACCGGGCCGCTCCCCGGTCGTACGCGCTGCGGCAGGCCCGGGAGATGGTGGAACGGCTGGCCGCACCGACCGAGGTCGCCGGGGTACGCATCTCGGTGGAGGCGTCGGTGGGGGTGGTGGTGGCCGGCGCCGGCACGGCCGACATGACCGAGCTGCTGCGCCGGGCCGACATCGCCATGTACCAGGCCAAGAGCGGTGGCACCAGCGTCGCCGAGTACGACCCGGCGACCGACGCGGCGAGCACCGACCAGCTCGCCCTCCTCGCCGAGCTGCGCGAGGCGCTGGCCGTCGACGACCAGCTGGTGCTGGCCCTGCAACCGGCGGTGGACCTCGACACCGGCGCACCGACCGGGGTGGAGGCGCTGATCCGCTGGCGCCACCCCCGGCGCGGCTTCCTCAGCCCGGCGGACTTCATGCGCCCCGTGGAGGCCAGCGAGCAGCTCGGGGCGTTCACCCGGTACGTGGTGGACAAGGCCCTCGGGGTGGCCGCCCAGTGGGCCGACGAGGGACTCGACGTACCCATCTCGATCAACCTGTCGGCGCGCAGCCTGCTGGATCCCCGGTTGCCGGCGGTGATCGGTGAGGCGCTGCGCCGGCACCAGGTCCCCCCGGAACGGCTCGTCCTGGAGATCACCGAGACCGTGGTGATGAGTGAGCTGAAGGTGATCGACGAGGTGCTGGCCACGCTCCGGTCGATGGGTGTGCAACTGGCCGTGGACGACTTCGGCACCGGGTTCTCCTCGCTGACCTTCCTCACCCGGGTCACCGTGGACGAGTTGAAGGTGGACCGTTCCTTCGTGATCCGGATGGCCGACTCGCCGGAGGCCGCCGCGATCGTGCGGACCACCGTCGGGCTGGCCCGGGAGCTGGGGCTGCGGGTGGTCGCCGAGGGGGTGGAGACCGCCGAGCAGCGGGCGGCCCTGGCCGAGCTGGGCTGCACCTCCGCGCAGGGGTACCACTTCTTCAAGCCGATGCCGGCCGACAAGATCACTGCGGTGCTCGGCTCGCTGCTCGACTCGGCGAAGGCGCCGGTCTTTCCGCTCCGCGCCGACGGCGCCTCCTAGCGACCACGCCTCCTGCCGGCCCCACGACGCCTCCTGGCGACGATGCTTGCTGCCGGCCCCACGACGCCTCCTGGCGACGGCGCTTGCTGCCGGCCCAGCGACGCGTCCGGCGGTGCGGACGTCGACCGCCGGCCCGGGTGGTCGTGGCGCGGCTCAGCCCCGGGGAAGGACGTCGTCCAGCACCTGGGGCAGGGCGGCCCAGTCGGCGGAGGCGACGGTGGCGTGCCGGGCGGCCAACTCGGCCACCCGGGCCTGCGCGCCGGCCAGGTCACCGGAGCCGACCGCCGGGGGCACGTTCTGCGCGTCGGTCATCACCACCAGGTAGTGGTTCGTGTGGTACCAGGCGGTGTCGATCCCGCCGGTGACGTACGCCGCGGCGTCCCCGTCGAAGAGGACGAACCAGGGGCGCAGGGAGGTGTCGGCGTACCGGGTCCGGGGATCGCCGGCCTGGGCCCGGTGCACGGCCGGGAACGCCTGTGCCCGGTCCAGGGTGCCGGCCGCCGCGAGTCCGGCCAGGTGCCGGGCGTACTCCACGTCCGTCCACAGGGTGTCGGTCGGGTTGCTCTCCTCGACCGTACCGGGGATGAGCTCGACGATCACCCGGCCGGCGAGTTGCTGCCGGGTCGGCCAGGCATCCGCCCGGGCCGCCGTGTCCAGGGTGGGGTGGCTGCCCTTCAACTCGGCCGGCCGGAACACGGCGGCACCGAGCCGGGCGGCGAGCAGCGCGTCGAGCTGGACCGGCCCCTGCCCGGTACGGCTGCTGAATCCGGTCTTCAGCTCCATCTTGAGCAGCAGCGGACCGGCGTCCGGGTGGGCCCCCAGCCAGAGCCGGATGTTGTCCAGGCAGTGTTCCAGGTTCTTGTTCCGGGTGCCGGTGTAGAGCTGGTCGGGGCTGGTGGCGGCCACGCAGTTGTTGTCGTTGCCGAGCGGGTTGGAGTGGCTGACCCGCCACTGCCCGGTGAAGATGTCCGGCCAGACGTCCAGCTCGATCAGGCCGGCCCGGGTGTCGAGCGCCTGGGCCAGGTAGGTGTAGGTGCTCCGCTCGTACGCGTTGTGGATGCCCACCGTGGTGGCCGCCGAGACCCGGGCGGTGGGCTCGACCACGGCCGCCGCGACCGGCGCGGGGATCAGTCCGACCGCGACGAGAGCGGCCGACGAGAGGGCGGTCAGGGCTCGGAATCTGCGCATGGTGTCCTCCCCGGACGGTCCGACGGACGGCTCGCCGGCTCCTGCACAGATTGACATGTGTCAGTTGGTTGCCGGGTCATCCCGCACGCGTCATAACCCGGCGGCGTGGACCGGGCGGCGCCACCGGTGCCAGCGGCGGAAGCGGCGGGCGGTGCCAGCGTGGGAAGCGGCGGGTGGTGCCAGCGGAGGAAGCGGCGGGCGGTGCCCGGCGCCGGTGGATATGGTCGTCGGGTGAACCGACTCGCCAGCGCCACCAGCCCCTACCTCCAGCAGCACGCGGACAACCCGGTCGACTGGTGGCCGTGGTGCGACGAGGCGTTCGCCGAGGCGAAACGGCGGGACGTACCAGTGATCATCTCGGTCGGGTACGCGGCCTGCCACTGGTGCCACGTCATGGCCCACGAGTCGTTCGAGAACGACGCGGTCGGCGCGCTGATGAACGACAACTTCGTGGCGATCAAGGTGGACCGCGAGGAACGCCCCGATGTGGACGCCGTCTACATGACCGCCACCCAGGCGATGACCGGGCAGGGCGGCTGGCCGATGACCGTCTTCGCCAGCCCCGACGGCACCCCGTTCTTCTGCGGCACCTACTTCCCCCGACCCAACTTCCTCCGGCTCCTCCAGTCGGTCACCACCGCCTGGCGGGACCAGCGGGACGCCGTACTCCAGCAGGGGGCCGCCGTGCTGGAGGCGATCGGCGGCGCCCAGGCCGTCGGCGGCCCCACCGCCCCGCTCACCGCCGAGCTGCTCGACGCCGCCGCCGACCAGCTCGCCCGGGAGTACGACCCGACGAACGGCGGTTTCGGCGGGGCCCCGAAGTTCCCGCCGCACATGAACCTGCTCTTCCAGCTCCGGCACCACCAGCGCACCGGCGCGGACCGGGACCTGGAGATCGTCCGGCACACCTGCGAGGCGATGGCCCGGGGCGGCATCTACGACCAGCTCGCCGGCGGGTTCGCCCGGTACTCGGTGGACGGGCACTGGACGGTGCCGCACTTCGAGAAGATGCTCTACGACAACGCGCTGCTGCTGCGCGTCTACACCCAGCTCTGGCGGCTCACCGGCGACCCGATGGCGGCCCGGATCGCCGCCGAGACCGCCGCATTCATGATCGACGACCTGGGTACGCCCGAGGGCGGGTTCGCCTCGGCGCTGGACGCGGACACCGAGGGCGTCGAGGGGCTCACCTACGCCTGGACCCCGGACCAGCTCGTCGAGGCGCTCGGCGAGGAGGACGGCCGGTTCGCCGCCGACCTGTACGCGGTGACCCCGGCCGGGACCTTCGAACACGGCACGAGCGTGCTGAAACTCGCCCGCGACGTCGACGACGTCGACCCGACCGTGGCGCAGCGCTGGGCACGGGTCCGGGCCCGGCTGCGGGAGGTCCGGGCCACCCGGCCCCAGCCCGCCCGCGACGACAAGGTGGTCGCCGCCTGGAACGGGCTGGCGGTGACCGCGCTGGTCGAGCAGAGCCTGCTCACCGGGGACCCGGTCACCGCGTCGGCGGCCATCCGGGCCGCCGAACTCCTCGCCTCGGTGCACCTCGTCGACGGCCGGCTGCGCCGGGTCTCCCGGGACGGTCGGGTCGGCGAGCCGGCCGGGGTCCTGGAGGACCACGGTTGCGTCGCCGAGGCGTTCTGCGCCGTACACCAGCTCACCGGCGAAGGCAGGTGGCTGGACCTGGCCCGGGACCTGCTGGACACCGCGCTGGCCCGGTTCGCCGCGCCGAACGGCGGCTTCCACGACACCGCCGACGACGCCGAACGGCTCGTCACCCGGCCCGCCGACCCGACCGACAACGCCACCCCGTCCGGGTTGTCGGCGGTCAGCGCCGCGCTCGTGGCGTACGCGGCCCTGACCGGCGAGACCCGCTACCGGGAGGCCGCCGAGGCGGCGCTGGCCACCGTGGCACCGGTCGTCGGCCGGCACGCCCGGTTCACCGGGTACGCCGCCACGGTCGGCGAGGCGCTGCTGGCCGGCCCGTACGAGGTGGCCGTGGTCACCGGCGAGCCGACCGGTGACCCGCTCGTCGTGGCGGCGTACCGGCACGCCCCGCCCGGCACGGTGATCGTCGCGGGCCGCCCCGACCAGCCCGGGGTGCCGCTCCTCGCCGACCGGCCGATGCTCGACGGCCGACCCACCGCGTACGTCTGCCGGGGCTTCGTCTGCGAGCGTCCGGTCACCTCACCCGAGGAGCTGATCGCCCGCCTCGGGCGGTAAGGAAGGGCCCCCGGTTAACGTTTCCGGTAGAGGAAGGGCCCCTTGCTAACACCTGCCCCGGTCACCTGGCTGCCGGGCCGGCCGCACCGGCCCGGCCCGGCGAGCGGGTGACCTACCCGGTGGCGGGTTGGCTGCCCGCCGACCCGCCCCGATAGGCTGGCGCCGCTATGGACTCCCGTACCGGTCTCCCCGTTGTCGGCATGGTGGGCGGTGGCCAACTGGCCCGGATGACCCACCAGGCCGCGATCGCCCTCGGTCAGTCACTGCGTGTGCTGGCGCTCACGCCGGAGGACGGGGCCGCGCTGGTCGCGGCCGACGTGCATTACGGCGACCACACCGACCTCGCCGCGCTGCGGACCTTCGCCAAGGGCACCGACGTGGTCACCTTCGACCACGAGCACGTGCCGAACGCGCACATCCAGGCCCTCGCCGCCGAGGGCGTCACGCTCTACCCGCCCGCCGACGCGCTGCGCCACGCGCAGGACAAGCGGGTCATGCGGGAACGGCTCACCGAGCTGGGTGCGCCGAACCCGGCCTGGCAGCCGGTCGAGGCCCCGGGCGACGCGGTCTCCTTCGGGGAGCGGGTGGGTTGGCCGGTGGTGCTGAAGGCGGCCCGGGGCGGCTACGACGGACGGGGCGTCTGGGTGGTCGGGGACGCCGAGGAAGCGGCCGGGCTGGTGGAGACCCTGCTGGCCGGCGGCACCCCGCTGATCGTCGAGGAACGGGTACGCCTGCGGCGGGAGCTGGCCGTGCAGGTGGCCCGCTCGCCGTTCGGCCAGGTGGCGGCGTACCCCGTGGTGGAGACCGTGCAGCGCGACGGCATCTGCGTCGAGGTCCTGGCCCCGGCCCCCGACCTGCCGGAGGAGCGTGCCGTCGCGGCGCAGCAGCTCGCCATCGACCTGGCCACCGCCCTCGGCGTGGTCGGTCTGCTCGCGGTGGAGCTCTTCGAGACCGACGGTGGTCTGGTCGTCAACGAGCTGGCGATGCGTCCGCACAACTCCGGGCACTGGACCATCGAGGGGGCCCGGACGTCGCAGTTCGAGCAGCACCTGCGGGCGGTGCTCGACTACCCGATGGGGGACACCTCGCTGACCGCGCCGGTGGTGGTGATGGCGAACGTGCTCGGCGGTCCGGAGGGTGGCATGGCGATCGACGAGCGGCTGCACCACCTCTTCGCCGCCGAACCGGGTGCCCGGGTGCACCTCTACGGCAAGCAGGTCCGTCCCGGCCGCAAGATCGGCCACGTCACCGTGCTCGGTGACGACCTGGACGAGGTACGCGTCCGCGCCGCACGGGCGGCCCGGTGGTTGCAGGAGGGGCGGGAATGAGCGTCGTCGGTCTGATCATGGGGAGCGACTCGGACTGGCCGACGATGCGGGCCGCCGCCGAGGCGCTGACCGAGTTCGGCGTCGACTACGAGGTCGGCGTGGTCTCCGCGCACCGCACCCCGGCCAAGATGATCTCCTACGGTCGGAGCGCCGCCGCGCGCGGCCTCAAGGTGATCATCGCGGGGGCGGGTGGCGCCGCCCACCTGCCCGGGATGGTCGCCTCGGTGACCCCGCTGCCGGTGATCGGCGTACCGGTGCCACTCAAGCACCTCGACGGGATGGACTCGCTGCTCAGCATCGTGCAGATGCCGGCCGGGATCCCGGTCGCCACGGTCTCCATCGGCAACGCCCGAAACGCCGGCCTGCTGGCGGTCCGCATCCTCGGCGCGGGCGACGAGGCGCTGCGTGAGCGGATGGCGGCGTACCAGGCCGACCTGGAGGCGATGGTCGAGCGGAAGGACGCCGCGCTGCGCGCCTCGCTGAGCTGACCCGCCCACCCCGTGGCGTCGACCGACTCAGGTGTTAGGAAGGGGCCCTTCCTCTACCGAATGCGTTAACAGGGGGCCCTTCCTTACCCCTCAGCGCATGGCGCGCAGCGCCGTCTGGAGGCGTTCCTGGGTACGGCGGCGGCGTTCGTTGCCCGCCCCGAGCACCAGCAGCACCAGGCCGACCGGGATCAGCACCAGCCACTGACCGAGCGAGAAGAGCGCGTGCAGCGCGGCGATCGCGGTCACCGTCGCCCCGACGACCACCGGTGCCTGCTGCCGGCTGATCGAGCCGAAGATCAGTGTGACCACCCCGCCGAGCAGCAGGAGCACCTGCCGCAGCGGGCCGGACTCGGTGAACAGCACGATCACCAGGGTCGGCAGGAACGCGGTGACCAGCGCCGGCCCGTACGCCACCCAACTGCCCAGCTCCGGCCGCTGACGTACCTCCAGCAGCCCGACCAGCAGGGCCAGCGCGGCGAACGGCAGGGTGTACGCCTCGGGCAGCGCCACGTCGGCCACCCGCATCAGGATCCACCAGGCGACGATCTCGCAGGCCACCACCGCCCAGAACAGGACCCGTCGCTGGGTGGGGCCGCGCCCCGGACGGGTGGCCGCCACCCCGAGGACGGCTCCCCACCCGGCGAGCAGCGCGGCGATGTGCCGGGGCGAGTCGAAGGCCAACGCCAGGGCGATCAGCGCGGCAGCGTACCCGCTCCACTCGACGGTGGCCGCCTCGCGGTACGCCTCGACGCGGCGCAGCCGGGGCAGGGTGGCCGAGAGGACCATCAGGGCCGCCCCGACGGCCAGTACCCCGAAGGCGGAGAGCACCGGCGGCAGGCCGGTGACCAGACCGGCGGTGAGCACGAAGAGCTGCCCCATCACCGAGGCGAAGAGCCAACCCAGGATGCGGGCCCGCTGGGTCGCCCCGGCGAGCGCGGCGACCGCACCGACGGCCACCGCCCCGCCCAGGGCGAGCAGGGTCAGCCCCCGGGTGGCGAGGCTGCCGGCCAGTCCGGCGCCCCCACCGGCCAGACCGATCACGAACACCAGGACCCGGGCGGTCCGCAGCGACCGGGCCCGTTCGGCCGGTGGCGGTGGTGGGGTCAGCGCCAGGCCCAGCATCGAGATGACGAAGACGGTCAGCGCGGCGAGGGTGCTGTTCGGCCAGCCCATGCCGAGGGCGGTCGGTGTGATCAGCAGGGTGACCGCCGCACCGGGCAGGACCACCGGTACCGCCCGGGCGGGCCGCCCGCCGCTGAACCCGGTCGCGGCGAGCCCGGCGGCGACGGTGAGCAGCAGAGCGGCCAGCACGTGGGTGACGTCCACCACGTCGGCCGGCGGGGTGACCAGTTCCGGCGGTGGGCCCTGCCAGATCCGGTTCAGCGTCCGGTACGGCTCGACCAGCGCGACCACCAGGGTGGGCGTCACCGAGGCGAGGGCGAGTGCGGTGGGCAGCGCGGCGGCGGCGAGCGCCCCGGCGCCCGGGCTGGTCGACCACTGGCCGGCCCGCCACCGTTGCGCCGTCGCCCACGACGACCCGTCACCCCGTACCGACCAGCGGTTCACGTGCTCCTCGGTGTCCGGTGGCGGCGTCGTGGAGGCCCGGACCAGTTCGGCGAGGACGCCGAGCAGGGCCGCCCCGGCGGCGTACACCCCGACCGGCAGGTCGGTCGGCAACGAGGCCAGCGCCGTGATGGTGGCACCGCCGGCCACGCCGACGGTGGCGTAGGGCAGGAAGTGCGGCACCCGAGTCCGGACCAGGGCGAGAACCGCCACCCCGAGGCTGGACGCGGCGAGCGCACCGCTGAGCATCACCTCGGCCGGCGAGCCCAGCCCGGCCGCTGCGGCGGCGACCGCGCCGGGCAGGGCGAGCAGGGCGGCGGCCGTACCGGCACCGCCGACCCGGCCCAGGTGCGCCGGCATGCCGTCGGTGGCGACGTCCTCGACCAGCCCGCCGGCCACGATCCGGGCCAGCACGGCCACCATCACCCCGATCAGGGCCACCAGGCCGAGTGCGGCGGCGGTGCTCCACGGACGGGCCAGGCCCGCACCCACCGCGTGCAGGGCCACCACGGCGGCCACCACCACCCGGGAGAGCGCGGCGCGCGGGTCGAGGGCGGAGACGGCCGCGGCGGCGTACGCGGTGGCCACCGCCGTACCCAGCACCACCGGGGACCACCAGGTCAGCCCGAGGGCGGCCGGGGCACCGACGGTGGCCAGCGCCACCAGGGCTCCGGGGACGTCGTACCGCCAGGGGGCGGGCAGCAGGATCGCGGTGGCCCCGGCGAGCAGCAGCAGCGCGACGGGTACCTCCCAACCGGGGCCCTCCGCCGGGCCGATCGGCCACCGGCTGAGATCGGCGGCCCAGATGGCGCCCGGGTTGGCCAGCGCGCGTACCCCGCCCACCACGGCGTGGTAGCCGGCGAACAGGCCGATCACCCCGCCGCTGACCGCGATGCCGAGCATCGGTCCGCGCCGCCAGTCGGCCGGCATGGCCCGGGCCCCGACGGCGACCGTCAGCACCAGCGCCGCAGCCACCGCGAGCAGGGCGCCGGGGGCGAGGATGGTGGCGATCCGGGCCAGTGTGCCGACCAGGGCAGCGGTCGCGGCGGCGGCGGCCAGGTCGGCGCCGTCCCAGGCATGGTCGGCCCGGCGTCCGGCGTCGATCGACGGGGCCAGCACCAGCAGCGTCGCGGCGATCAGCAGCAGTGCCCCGACCCAGGCGTCGGCGCTGGTGGCGCCGGGAGCGCTGAACGCGGCGGCACTGACCGCGAGAGCGCCGAGCCCGGTGCCGACGGCCAGCGGCGGGTCGATCTGTCGCTGCGACACCTGCACCACGGCCGCGTAGCCGAGGGTCACGCAGACCGCCAGGAAGCTGGCCGCCAGGACGGGTACCGTCACCGCCCGCAGCCCGGCCGGGGTGAGGACGGGGTCGACCGGGACGGCCGACGCGACGGCGGCGGCGACCGCGCCCGGTAGCGCGAACGCGGCGGCGCCCGCGCCCCACGCGGAGACCAGGTCGGCGGAGGCCGGGGCGTTGCGCACCCGGGGTGCCACCATGGCCAGGACCCCGGCGGCGGCCAGGGCGAACAGCACGGCGGCGGTCAGGCCCGGTCGGGCCAGGGCGGCGCCGGCACCGGCCGCCCCCACCAGCCCGGCGCCGACGACGTGGGCCTGGGCGGCCCGTCGGGTCCCGGCCCAGAGACCGGTCAGACCGATACCGACGGCGGCGAGCACCGGCGGCCAGGGGGCGGTGGCCCAGCCCAGGCCGAACGAGGCGGGCACCGCCACGGCGGTCAGGACCACGCCGGCCACCGCGAACTCGCGGCGGATCTCCGCCGGCAGGGAGAGCACCGCAGCCACGGTGAGCAGGAACGCGGTCGTGGCCAGTTGCCAGGCGGCGGGCCCGACCGAGGCGGCCAGCCGTCCCGGGTACGCGTCGAGGTCGGCTGCCCAGGCCGGCAGGGCGGCCTGGATCGGGGCGAGGCCGGCGCGTACCGCCCCACCGGCGACGACGAGTCCGCTGACGGTGAGGGCGAGGGCGGCGGCGAGCTGCGGCCCCCGCCGGGCGGCCTCGGGCAGGGCGCGTACGGCCACCCCGACCCCGGCGATGACCAGGGCGATCAGCAGCAGGGCCCGCCCGGGCAGGGCGACCGAGGCCAACCGGCCCAGTGCCCCGATCACGGCGAGGGTGCAGATCCCGGCGGCCAGGTCCGGCAGGGGCCGGGTACCGACGGTCAGCGCCCCGGCCAGGCTCACCGCGGCGGCCAGGACCAGGGCGGCCCCGGCGGCCAGGGCGGCGCCGACCGTGCCGGCGAGGACCAGCGCGGCGACCGCGAAGGCGAGGGCGAGTACGACTGCGGCGCCGTGCAGCAGTCCGGTCAGCTGCGGCAGGCCGGGTACCGGGGCGGCGGTCGCCGGCCGGGCGGGGCCGGCGCCGTGCAGCACCGCGTCGACCTCCTCGGGATCGGTCTCCGGCCGGGAGGCCGGGCCGTCGTCCGGTGTCCCCGGGCCGGGTGGGGGTGCCCCGGTGCGGGCGGCGGCCGGTGCCACCGGGTCGGGGACCCGTTCGGTGAGCAGGCCGGGGCGGTGGCTGCCGGCCAGCCGGAGCAGCGCCAGGTCGACGGCGGCCAGCACGGCGAGGACCAGGGCCCAGCCGGCCGGGCCGGTCACCAGGTCGTACGCCAGCAGCGGCAGCACCGGTTGCAGGGCGAGGACGGCGGCGTACCGGGGGACGCGCAGGCCGGTCCACACGGCGTACCCGAAGCCCACCGCAGCGGTCGCCAGGAAGACCCCGGCGGCGTACCGGGTGCCGGAGGTCACCTCGAACCGCAACTGGTCGACGGTCCGCAGCACGTACCCGTCCAGCAGCACCAGGAGCAGGCCGACGGCGGCGACGGTCTCGGCGGTGGCGGTGAGCCCCCGGCGGGCCAGTACCGGCGGGACCAGGAGCATCGCGATGGTGGCGGTGAGCAGGATGGCGACCCGGCTCAGGTCGTCCAGGGAGCCGATGGCCATTGCGGTGAAGACCACGGCGGCCACGCCGAGCAGCAGCGCACCCAGGACGAGCAGGACGTTCTGTACCTCCCGGGAGGAGGCCTCGGGCGGGTGCTCCGGGTCGTCCACGTCCAGCCAGGCCGCGTTCCCCGGGGGTGGTGCCGCCCCGGGGCCGGTCTTCACGGCCGGGCCGCCCTGCCTCGGTACCCGGGGCGGGCCCCCGGTGCCGGCGGTGGGCGGTCGCTGGCCGATCCGGCGGCGCAGTACCCGTCGGGGCCGGGTGCTCTGCTTGATCTTCTCGGCGTTGGCGTGCGCGAGGATGTCCCGTTGGAAGAGCGCGGCCTGCATCTTCGCGGCGATCTGGCGCTGTTCGCTGGCGATCGCGGCCTCGCGCGCCTTCATCTCGGCGATGGACCGTTCGATCTGGGCGATGTCCTCCGCCCGGGGGCCCTGCTCGGCGCCGCAGTGCGGGCAGCGGACGGCGGGAGTCGTCTCCCGGCCGCAGGAGGAGCACTGGTAGCTACTCAACGACACCCCTCCGGTTCAGCGCACCGCACAGTGGACCTCACTGTCGAAGCATGCCGAATCAGCTACTGATTCGATAGTCTCCCCGCCGGTCGGTAACCGAAAGACCCGGCCGTGGAGCATGCTCCACGACCGGGTCGGATCGTCGTTGGTGGCCGGTGGCCGGTGGCCGGCCCGGCCGACGGACCGGTCGGTACGCCGGTGCCGGTGCCGGTGCCGGGTCAGGGGCGGCCCATGCCCCGGTACTCCCAGCCGGCCTGGGTCCACAGTGCCGAGTCGAGGCAGTTCCGGCCGTCGATGACCCGGCGGCCGGCGGCCAGTTCGCCGAGGGCGACCGGGTCGGCGTTGCGGAAGTCGGCCCACTCGGTGAGGACGCAGACCAGGTCGGCGCCGCGTACCGCGTCGTGCATGGTCGATTCGTACGCCAGGTCGGGCTGTGCCCGCCGGGCGTTCTCCATGCCCTCCGGGTCGTAGATCCGGACGTCCGCCCCGGCCTTGGCCAGCAGCGCGGCGACGGCGAGCGACGGGGCGTCCCGGACGTCGTCGGAGTTGGGCTTGAAGGTGGCCCCGAGCACGGCGATCCGGGTGCCGGACAGGTCCGGTCCGGCCGGGCCGTACCGGCGGCCGAGCAGATCGGCGGCGAGCTGGAGCACCCGGGTCCGGCGGCGCAGGTTGATCAGGTCGACCTCGTGCAGGAACCGGAGCGCCTCCCCGGCGCCCAACTCCTGGGCGCGGGCCTGGAAGGCGCGGATGTCCTTGGGCAGGCAGCCGCCGCCGAAGCCGACCCCGGCCTGGAGGAACCGGTTGCCGATCCGGGGGTCGTACCCGATGGCCCGGGCGAGTTGCGTCACATCACCGCCGGCCACCTCGCAGACCTCGGCCATCGCGTTGATGAACGAGATCTTGGTGGCCAGGAAGGCGTTGGCGGCGACCTTGACCAGCTCGGCGGTGGCGAAGTCGGTGACCACCAGGGGGACCTCGCGGTCCTCGGTGGCGGCCAGGTCGAAGACCCCCTTGTGGGCGGCGTAGAGCATGCCGTTGGCCCACTCGGTCTTCACCCCGACCACGATCCGGTTGGGGCGGAGCACGTCCTCGACGGCGAAGCCCTCCTGGAGGAACTCGGGGCTCCAGGCCACCTCGACCCCGAGGTCGGCCGGGGTGTGCTTGCCGACGAGCTGCTCGATCCACTCGGCGGTGCCGACCGGGACGGTCGACTTGCCGACGATCAGCGCCTTGCGGGTGAGGTTCTGGGCGAGGCCGGTCACGGCCGCCTCGACGTAGGAGAGGTCGGCGCCCATCCCGTCGGCCCGCTGGGGGGTGCCGACGCAGATGAAGTGCACGTCACCGAAGGCGGCGGTCTCCGCCATGTCGGTGCTGAACCGGAGCCGGCCGGCGGCGAGGTTGCGTTTGAGCAGCTCGTCGAGGCCGGGCTCGTGGAAGGGCACCTGCCCGTCGGCGAGCTTGGCGATCTTGTCGGCGTCGACGTCGAAGCCGATCACCTCGTAGCCCAGCTCGGCGAAGCAGATGGCGTAGGTCGCGCCGAGGTAGCCGGTGCCGAGGAACGTCAACCGTGGCCGGGCGGCGCCCGACGGTGGGGTGACGGCGGGAATGGCCGGCATCGGCTGGGTGCTCGGGTACGGGATCGTCACGCCTGTCTTCTCCGCTCGCGCTGGCGGCGCTTGCTGCGTCGCAATCGGTAGCGGCGCCTGGCCTAGGGCACCGGAAGGGGACATTCGGTCTTCATATGGTCGCCGAGTGCGCAGGCGCGGCGATAGTCCGTGAGCCTACGCGGCGGTAAGGATCAACAGAACGTTGGTCGCTATCCTTCAGTCTGCGCGGTCCGCGGTGTGACAGTCTGCACGGTCTACGGTGACCAGACGCTACAGCTGGGCATGATAGCTGCCAAGGGGAGGGCCATGATGACGACAGAGCCGTCGTTCGACGTCTACCGGTTGCCGGAGGAGCACGAGGCGATCCGGGCGGCGGTCCGGGAGGTCTGTGACGCCAAGGTCGCCCCCAACGCCGCGGAAGCGGACGAGACCGGCGAGTTCCCCAAGGCGTCGTACGACGCGCTGCGGGCCGCCGACTTCCACGCCCCGCACATCCCCGAGGAGTACGGCGGCGCCGGTGCCGACGCCCTGGCCACCGCCATCGTGATCGAGGAGGTGGCGCGGGCCTGCGCCTCGTCCTCGCTGATCCCGGCGGTCAACAAGCTCGGCACCATGCCCCTGCTGCTGGCCGGGTCGGACGAGCTGAAGCGGCGCTACCTCACCCGGGTGGCCAGCGGCGAGGCGATGTTCTCGTACTGCCTCTCCGAGCCGGAGGCGGGCAGCGACGCCGCCTCGATGACGACCCGCGCGGTCCGGGACGGCGACCACTGGGTGCTCAACGGCGTGAAGCGGTGGATCACCAATGCCGGCGTGTCGGAGTTCTACACAGTCTTCGCGGTGACGGATCCCACAGCCCGCTCCCGGGGGATCTCCGCCTTCGTGGTGGAGAAGTCCGACCCGGGGGTGAGCTTCGGCGCACCGGAGAAGAAGCTCGGCATCAAGGGGTCCCCGACCCGTGAGGTGTACCTCGACAACGTCCGGATCCCCGCCGACCGCATGATCGGTGCCGAGGGCAGCGGCTTCGGCACCGCGATGAAGACCCTGGACCACACCCGGGTCACCATCGCCGCGCAGGCCGTCGGCATCGCGCAGGGCGCGCTCGACTACGCCAAGGGGTACGTCCGGGAGCGCAAGCAGTTCGGCCGGCCGGTCGCCGACTTCCAGGGCGTCCAGTTCATGCTCGCCGACATGGGGATGAAGCTGGAGGCGGCCCGGCAGTTGACGTACGCCGCCGCCGGCCGCTCCGAGCGGGGTGACGCGGACCTCACCTACTTCGGGGCGGCGGCCAAGTGCTTCGCCTCGGACGCGGCGATGGAGATCACCACCGACGCGGTGCAGCTCCTCGGCGGGTACGGCTACACCCGGGACTACCCGGTCGAGCGGATGATGCGGGACGCCAAGATCACGCAGATCTACGAGGGCACCAACCAGGTCCAGCGGATCGTGATGGCCCGTCAGCTCCTGAAGGACTGATCGCACGTACAGGGTTCCCCGGGGTCGGGCCGGTGCTGACCGGCCCGACCCCGGGCCGGTCAGGAGGCGGGACGCTGCTGCTGTCCGCCGCCCGGCGGCGCGGACCACGGTGACGCACCCGCCTCACGGCGGGGGAGCGGCTCCGTCGGCGTCTCGTCCGGGTAGCCGAGGCTCATCGGTGCGGTGTCCCGCTCGGCCGGTTCCGTGGCCGGGGGCCAGTCGGTGAGGGTCGGGGCCTCGTCCGGGGTGTACGTCCCTGCCGTGGGGGCGGCGGCAGGGACGCGGGCCGGCCAGCGCCGCCAGCGCTGCACGCTGAACGTGGCGATCAGCAGCATCACACCGATCAGGAAGAGCGTGCCGTTCTCCACCGGCAGGTGCAGCGGCAGCGGGTCGCCGAACACCTTCCAGCCGTCCGGCACCCGGTCGCGTACGTCGAACGGGGCGAGGAACATCCCGACGTACGGCGTGACCAGCAGCAGGCCGGCGGTCAGCGGACCCAGTGGCGAGGTCCGCAGGGTGCCCACCAGCCCGAGCAGAACACCGGCCACCGCGAGGTAGACGGCCGGTTCGATCAGGTTCGCGGTGTTGAAGGTCCCGACCTCGACCCAGCGGTTGATGGTCCGGCCCGACCCGTCCTGACCCAATGTGATCAGCACCCAGGTGACCGGCGCCACCACCACCCCGGCGAGGAAGCTCCAGAGATGTCGCATCCGCGCACCGTACCGTTTCCGCCATGACCGAGCACCCCAGCACCGCCCCCGCCGGCAAGCCGACCTCGTACTCGCGGGTCACGTTGAGCCGGATCATGACGGCGGTCGACGTGAATCTCTACGGCACCGTGCACGGTGGCGTGCTGATGAAGTTCATCGACGACGTGGCGGGTGCCGCTGCGGCCCGGCACAGTGGCGGTACGGCGGTGACGGCCGCGATCGACGAGATCGTCTTCGCCGAGCCGGTCCGGGTCGGTGACCTGCTGCACGCCCACGCCCAGGTCAACTGGACCGGGCGGACCTCGATGGAGGTGGGGGTCCGGGTGGTCGCCGAGCGGTGGGACTCGGCCGAGGCCGAGCCGGTCCGGGTGGGTACGGCGTACCTGGTCTTCGTCGGTGTCGACGTCGGTGGCGGCCCCCGCGAGGTGCGGCCGGTGCTGCCGGAGACGCCGGAGGACGAGCGACGCTACCGGGAGGCGGAGATCCGTCGGGCGCACCGGCTGGCCCGGCGCCGGGCGATCCAGGCGCACCGGGCCGGCTGAGTCCACGGTCCGTTCCGATCGGTATTCGACGGTATGGTGGGACGCACTTCCCCGGATCGGCTGAATTAACCTTCCTTTAACAATCGTCAAATCTGGAAAACGGATTCCACTGAGGACTCCGCAAACTCATCCAGGCGCGGTAGGATCAACCGGTTAGATCGACCATCATAAACCCGTTCGGTAATCTTTCCTGGACGTCACATGATGGTGGACCGATGGGCTCCGTGCCGCACGGCTGCGGTTTCGGGTCGCCTGTTGCTGGCCGGACTGCTCGGAAGGGTTGCGGATGATCGCTTCGACGACCTATCAGGTGTCCCACCTCGATGAGTTGGAGGCGGAGAGCCTCTTCATCATGCGTGAGGTGGTGGCGGAGCTGGAGCGGCCGGTGCTGCTCTTCTCCGGCGGCAAGGACTCGATCGTGATGCTGCGGCTGGCGCAGAAGGCGTTCGCCCCGGCGGGTGTTCCGTTCCCGGTGATGCACGTGGACACCGGGCACAACTTCCCGGAGGTGTTGGAGTACCGGGACCAGCGGGTGGCCGAGATGGGGTTGCACCTGGTGGTGGCCAGCGTGCCGGAGGCGCTCGCCAGTGGTCTGGTGCACGAGTCGCCGGACGGGATGCGGAACCGGATC
>NZ_WVUH01000559.1 GCF_017614955.1 Micromonospora echinofusca | reverse complement strand
GACCAGCGCCACCCGCCCGGCCAGTTCCACGTCAGTGCACCTGTGCCGGCATGCCGAGCCGGGCGATCGTGGTGGCCAGCGCGGCGGCGCCACCGGCGGCCAGCTCCGGGGTGGGCAGCAACGCGAGGACCGGTACGTCGACGCCGGCCTTCGCGTAGCGGGCCACCCCGGCCCGGCACTGCTCGGGTGAGCCGTGGATGACCAGCGCGTCGACCAGTGCGTCCGGCACCGCCCGGGCGGCCTCCTTGCGGTCCCCGGCGCCCCAGGCCCGCCACATCGGCCCCAGCTCCGGTTCCCGACCCAGCCAGCGGTGGAACTCGGCGTACGCCGGCACGGTCAGGTAGCTGGTGACGAGCCGGCGGCCCAGGTTACGGGCGTGGGTGGCGTCCTCGGTGGGGCAGACGAAGATCCGGGCGGCAACCTCGAAGCCCGGCCGCCGCTCGCCCAACTCGGCCGCCACGCGGGGTACGTCGTCGGCGGCGAGCCAGTTGAGGATCACCCCGTCGGCTTCGGCGGCGGCCAGTTGCAGCATCCGGGGCCGCAGCGCGGCCAGCAGGATCGGTGGCGGTACGGCCGGCGGCCGTTCCAGCCGGAACCGGCGCACGGTGAAGGTGTCGTAGACCTCGTCCACGGTCTCGCCGCGCAGCGCGGCCCGCAGGAACCGCAGCATGTCCCGGGTACGGCGGAACGGTTCGGTGTACCGGACGGCGTTCCAGTCCTGCACCAGTACCGGTGAGGACGCCCCGATGCCGAGCGCGAACCGGCCCGGCGCGGCCTCGGCGAGCGCGGCGGCGGTCATCGCCAACAGTCCCGGCCCCCGGGTGAACACCGGTGTGATGGCGGTACCCAGCCGTAGTCGGGGCTGCCAGGCGGCGGCCAGGGCCAGTGGTGTGAACGCGTCCGTACCGGCCACCTCGGCGGACCAGACGTCGGTGAATCCGGCCTGGTCGAGCGCCGTGAAGATGCCGGCGTGGTCGGCGAGCGGGACACCGCTGAGCGGTACCGTCATCCCCCAACGATTCGTCACCGCTCGATCGTGCCCGGTGTGCGGTCGGTCGGCAAGATCGGTCGCCGACAATTGGCACCGGTCGCCGGGCGGGCCGGCAGGTTAGCGCCCGGCGACCGGGCCCGGGCGGCTTTCCCGGGACGCACCCGGGGCAGCCGGTCCGGGTGTTACGACTGCCGGGGGCAGGGATGCGGACCTCGGCGGGCGGGCTGATCATGGGGACCTCGAACGGGACGGAGGGCGGCAGGTTCGAGGCCCACTCCCACCGGCCCACGTTCCTGGAACTCTTCTTCGACCTGGTGTTCGTCTTCGCGTTGACCCGGATCTCCGCCCGGGCCTTCGAGGACCTGGCCCTGGAGACGGGTGGTGCCGAGTTCCAGCGCGCCGTGCCCGGTGCCGCCCGGTCCTTCCTGCTGCTGCTGGCGCTCTACGCGGTGTGGCAGGGCACCGCCTGGACCACCAGCCGGTACAACCCGTACCAACCGGCCATCCAGGTCATCGTGCTGATCGCGATGGTGGGCAGCATGGTAATGGGGGTGGCGATCCCCCGGGCGTTCACCACCGGCGGGTTGGCGTTCACCTTCGCGTACGTGACCGTGCAGATCTCCCGGCCGTTGATCCTGTTCCTCGTGCTGCGGCACCGTCCGCAACGGTTCCTCAAGCTCCGGATGCTGGTCTGCTTCACCTGCACCGCCCCGCTCTGGTTCGTCGGGGCGTACGTGGACCGCCCGTTCACCGCGGTCCTCTGGTCGATCGCGCTGATCATCGAGTACTCGGCGGCCCGGTTCGGCTGGCCGGTACCGGGGATGGGCCGGTCCCCCTCCTCCAGGTGGGACATCGCCGGTGCGCACCTGGCCGAGCGGTACCAGCAGTTCTTCCTGATCTCGCTCGGTGAGACGATCCTGGTGGCCGGCTTCGCCTACAGCGCGATCGGTTTCCAACCGGGACCGACGGTGGCCTTCGCGGTCGCCCTGGCCACGTCGATGCTGCTCTGGCGGATCTACTTCCACCGGGCCGGGCAGGTTCTCGCCGAGGCGGTGGCCGTCTCCCGGCAACCGGCCCGGATCGGGCAGTCCGCCGCCGAGTCGCACCTGGTGATGGTGGCCGGTGTGGTGGCCACCGCGATCGGGTACGAACTCGTCATCGCCCACCCGTCCGGTCCGGCACCGGCCTCCTGGATCGTCGTGGTCGTCGGCGGCCCGGTGCTGTTCGTCCTCGGCCGGGCCCGGTTCGAGCACGACGTGTTCGGTCGGGTGTCCCGGGCCCGGATCGTCACCCTGCTCGCCCTGGCCCTGCCGGTCCCGGTGCTGCTGACCAGTCCGGCGCTGGCGTCCGCGATCACCGTACTGGTGATACTGCTCGGCGCGGCGGTGGCCGACGCCCTCCGGTCGCGGGGCGTGCCGCCCGAGGCGGCCGCCCCGCCCTTCTGACCCCGGTCCCGCTCAACCGCTCAGCCGGGTGGCGCGGGCGGTCAGGTGGCGCCGCTCGGGCAGACTGGCGGTCCGGCCGGCCGCCGCCCGGTAGTCGGTGGCGGCGGCGTCCCGCTCTCCGGCCAGTTCCCGCAGGTGGGCGCGGGTTGCCAGGAACCGGTGGTGGTCAGTCATCCGGCGGTCGGCGGCCAGCGTCTCCAGCAGGTCCAGGCCGGCGGCCGGACCGTGCACCATGGCGACGGCGACCGCGCGGTTGAGGGTCACCACCGGGCCCGGAGCGACCTTTTCCAAAAGTTCGTAG
>NZ_WVUH01000558.1 GCF_017614955.1 Micromonospora echinofusca | reverse complement strand
CCACCGACCGCGTCCCGTTCCCGCCGCGTTGCGCCCCTGTTTCGCCCCTGTTTCGCCCCTGTTTCGCCCCGTTGATCATGAAGTTGTTGTCGCGCCACGCCGGCACCGATGACAACAACTTCATGATCAACGGGGGCTGGGGTGGACCACGAGGGACTCACCTGCTCCCTTTGCTCTGCTTCAGCGGAGGCAACATTCCGCTTCCTGAAGTGTTGCCGTGACTGAAGCAGAGCAAAGGGAGCGTGGTGAGGGCCTGCCGGCCGGTGCGGCAAGCACCGCAACGGCCAACCGGGGCGCCGCAGCGGCAACCAGGTCAGCGCAGCGACAGGGCAGCCAGGGCCGCGTTGACGATGCTGCCGGGCAGCAGGTCGTGCAGCTCGTACAGCTCGTGCACCGTGCCGGACTGGCCGAACTCGTCCACCCCGAGCGGTACCGCCGGCACCCCGAGGGCCGACCCGAGCCAGGCCATCGCGTGCGACGCGGCGTCGTGCACGGTCACCACCGGCGCCCGCTCGGCGAACGCCGCCCGCAGCACCCCGGGCACGCTCGGCACGGTCGCCGTCCGTACCCCCTGACGCAGGGTCCGCTGCCAGGCCCGGTAGAGCCGGTCCAGCGAGGTCACGTCGACGACGTGCGCGGCGATACCCTCGTCGGCGAGTTCGGCCGCCGCCGCCAGCACCTCGGGCAGCACCGCACCGGAGGCGGCCAGGTGCACCACCGGGGCGTCCGCCAGTTCCGGGTACGCCTGGTGCGCGTCCACCAGCCGGTACGCCCCGGCGACCGCCTGCCGGCGCAGCACCGCGTCCCCGATCCGGGCGCGGGCCGCCTCGAACGGCGCCTGGTCGACCGGTCGGGTGGTCAGCCGGAAGTAGTACGCCCCGTCCTCGGTCGGCGCGGCCGTGGTGGTCCGGGCCGGGCCGGCGGCGATCTGCCCGAGCGCGTCGCAGAGCAGCCAGTCCAGCGTGGTGGCGTACGCCGGCTCGATGAAGGTCACCCCGGGCAGTTCCAGCCCCACCGACGCGGTGATGGTCGACTGGTGGGCGCCGCCCTCCGGAGCGAGCGTGACCCCCGACGGGGTACCGGCCACCACGAACCGGGACCCGGAGTAGGTGCCGTAGAGGAAGGCGTCCAGACCGCGCAGCACGAACGGGTCGTAGACCGTACCGACCGGCAGCAGCGGCTGGCCGGACAGGTCCCAGGACAGGCCGAGCTGACCGAGCAGCAGGAAGAGGTTCATCTCCGAGATGCCCAGCTCGATGTGCTGACCCGACGGTCCCTCGGTCCAGCGCAGCATCCGGTCCTCCGACCAGGAACGCTGCGCGCTGGGGGCGAAGACACCGGTCTTGTTGATGAAACCGGCCAGGTTCGTCGAGGTGGCGACGTCCGGTGCGGTGGTCACCAGGTACGGCGCGACCTGCTCGTCCCGGGCCAGGTCGACCAGTACCCGGCCGAAGACCTCCTGGGTGGAGATCGGCTTGTTGGCGCGTACCCGGGTGGTCTCCGGCACCGCGATCGGCAGGGCCTGCTCGCGCGGCGGCCGGGCCAGTTCCTCCCGGCGTGACGCCGCCCAGACCCCGGCGGGTGAGGCCGGGTCGAGCCGGTCCCACTCGGTGTCGGGGGTCAGCCCGTGCGCGGCGCGCAGCGCGTCGACCTGCTCGACGCTGAGCAGCGCGGAATGGTTGCGCGGGTTGCCGGCGATCGGCAGCCCCCAGCCCTTGACGGTGTACGCGAAGACCACACTCGGCCGGTCGGTGACCGCGTCGCACTGGGCGTACGCGTCGAGCATGGCGGTCAGGTCGTGCCCGCCCAGGTCGGTGACGAGCGGGCCGAGTTCGGCGTCGTCGATGCCGGCGACGAACTCCGCCACCTCGGCCGGGGCGCCGTCGAGGAACTGCCGGCGCAGCGCGGCACCGGTCAGGCCGAACAGCGACTGGTACTGCTCGTTGGGCATCCGGTCGATCCAGGCCCGCAGGTGCTCCCCGCCCGGCTCGGCGTACGCCGCCGCCAGCTTCCGGCCGTACTTGACCTCGACCACGTGCCAGCCGGCCGCCTCGAACTGCCGGCGCCACTGGTCGATCCGGATGCCCGGTACGACCCGGTCCAGCGACTGCCGGTTGAAGTCGACCAGCCACATGACGTTGCCGAGTCCGGTGGTGGCCGGGTCGGCGACGGCCTCCCAGATGTTCCCCTCGTCCAGTTCGGCGTCCCCGATGATGGCGACGAACCGGGACCGGGGCCGGTCACCGAAGTGCGCGTCGACGTACCGGCGGGTCACGGCGGCGAAGAGCGGGGCCGCCGCACCCAGCCCCACCGAGCCGGTGGAGAAGTCCACCCCGTCCGGGTCCTTGGTGCGGGACGGGTACGACTGGAGGCCGCCCCGGGCGCGCAGCCGGGGCAGGTACGACCGGTCCAGGTTGCCGAGCAGGTACTGCACGGCGTGGTAGACCGGCGAGGCGTGCGGCTTGACCGCGACCCGGTCGGCCTGGTCGAGGTGCGCGAACCACAGCGCGGTCATCGCGGTGACCAGGGACGCACTGGACGCCTGATGCCCACCGACCTTGACCCCGTCACCGGTGACCCGGTCGTGGTTGGCCGCGTCGACGATCCGGGTGGCGAGCCAGAGCACCCGTCGCTGGATCTCGTCGAGGACGTCGAGGTTGAGGTCGGGGCGGGACGGATGTGTGCTCACGTCGTACTCCAGGGGCCGGACCGTCGCCGCTGGCGGCCCGTCGAAGGGGTGTTGTGGTACGGCGGGTGGCGTGGGA
>NZ_WVUH01000557.1 GCF_017614955.1 Micromonospora echinofusca | reverse complement strand
GCCCTGCCCGGCTTCGCCCGGCCCTGCCCGGCTTCGCCCGGCCCTGCCCGGCTTCGCCCGGCCCTGCCCGGCTTCGCCCGGTCCGGTCCGAAACCACGGTCGGGCCGGGCTCAGTCCGGTACGGTCGCGGCGGCCCGCAGATCCGCGAAGGCCACCCCCAGCGTCTGAGGCGTGTAGTGGGCGTTCAGACCGCTCGGGTTGGGTAGCACCCAGAGCCGGGCGCCACCGATGGTCTCCGGTTGCGGGCCGAAGACCGCCCGGGGCCGCCCGAAGCCGGCGCGGTACGCGGTGATGCCGGCGACCGCCACCCAGCGGGGCCGGTACCGTTCCACCTTCGCCACCAGGATCGCCGCGCCGGTGACCAGTTCCGTGCTGCTCAGCTCGTCCGCCCGGGCGGTGGTCCGGGCCACCAGGTTGGTGATGCCCACCCCGTACCGGGGCAGCTCGTCCTGCTCGCTCGGATGCAACTGGCGGGGAGTGAAACCACCCCGGTGCAGCGCCGGCCAGAACCGGTTGCCCGGGCGGGCGAAGTGCCAGCCGGTGGCACCCGAGTACAGGCCCGGGTTGATCCCGGCGAAGAGCACCGACAGGCCGGGGGCGATGACGTCGGCGATGGTGCGGTCGACCGCCGCGCGCAACTGCGCCGGGGTCGGTCGGGGGAGACCGGGCCCGGCGGGTACGCGGGTCGGGCCGGCGCCCCGGCGGGCCGGTGCCCGGTCGGGCCGGTCGGCCATCACAGCCCGCGCAGCGCGCCGCCGTCCACCGGGATGGTCACCCCGGTCAGGTAGCTCGCGGCGGGGGAGAGGACGAAGGCGGCGACCCGGCCGAACTCGGCCGGCTCGGCGATCCGGCGCAGCGGGATGCCCGCCTCCGCCTCGGCCCGGGCCCGCTCCGGATCGCCGCTGGCGGCGAGGAGCTCCCGGTTGCGGTCCGTCATGATCCGCCCCGGTAGCAGCCCGACCAGCCGGACGCCCTGGGGACCGTACTCGTCGGCCATGTCCTTGGCCACCCCGGCCAGGCCGGGGCGCAACCCGTTGGAGATGCCGAGACCGGCGATCGGGGTGCGGGCCGAGGTGGAGAGCACCAGCGCGATCGCCCCGCCGGCCGGCAGCGCGGCGGCGACGGTCCGGGCGGTACGCACGGTGCCGAGGAAGACGGTCTCGAAGGCCTGCCGCCACTGCTCGTCGGTGGCCGCCGAGGCGGTACCCGGCGGCGGGCCGCCGACCGAGATCAACGCCCCGTCCAGCCGGCCGAAACGGGTGCGGGCGGTCTCCACCAGCCGGTCCGGGGTGGCCGGGTCGGCGAGGTCGGCACCGATCGCCACCGCGTGCTCCGGGCCACCGAGCTGCGCGGCGGCGGCTGCGGCCCGCGCGGTGTCCCGCGCGGCGAGCACCACCCGGGCGCCGTCGGCCACCAGGCATTCGGCGGTGGCGAAGCCGAGCCCACGGGACGCTCCGGTCAGCACGTACACCCGGTCGGTCAGTCCGAGATCCATGCCGGTGATCCTGCCGTACCCGGTCGGGCTCAGTTGTCCCGGGCCGGGCGCAGCAGGCGTACCCGACCGGCGACCTGCACCGCGACGGCACCGCCGACCCGGACCAGCGCCGGCCACCGACGGGGCCGGGGTGTTCCGGTGCCGTCGTAGCGGGTGGTGGCCTCCCGGACGGCGAGTTCGTCGGCACCGAGCGACGGCAACGCACCCTGGTCGCGCAGCGTGCGGGCCAGGTCCCAGCCGTCGCGCAGCCCACCCCCGGTGGGTCGGCCGGCAGCCCAGTCGAGAAAAACCTGCGGCCATCGGCTGCCCAGCCCGGCGGCGAGCAGCGGCCAGTGCCGGGCCACCTCCCCGGCCCGTTTGCGCAGCAGGGCCGTCCGCGCCACGCCGACCAGCCGGAGGTCGAAGCCCTCCGGCACCTCGGCACCGGCGACCAGCGCGGCGACCAGGGCCGCCTGCCGGGCGGCGAGATCGCCGGTCATGTGACCGTCGGGTACCCGGAGGCGGCGGCCAGCGCGTCCAGTTCGGCGCGCAGCTCCGGCGCGGGCGGGTACGCCCCGTCGCGTTCCAGCAGCAGCGCCGGTGGGCGGTGCCGGGCGCACAGCTCCCGGACCAGGTCGACCACCGCTGCGGGGACCGGATGGGTGTGCGTGTCGTGGTAGACGCCGTCGTGTTCGGTACCGCCGGCCACGTGCACGTACGCCACCCGTTCCAGCGGGAGCCGGTCCAGCAGGGCGGTCGGCGCGGTACCCCGGTTCCGGGCGTTGGCGTACACGTTGGCGATGTCGAGCAGCAGCAGCGCGTCGGTGCGGGTCAGGATCTCGGTGAGGAAGTCCGCCTCGTCCAGTTCGTCGTCCGGCCAGTCGAAGAGCGCGGCGATCGGCTCCAACGCGACCGGCACCGGAAGCTCCGCCTGTACCCGCCGGACGTTGGCCACCACCGCGTCCACCGCCTCCCGGGTGCGGGGCAGCGGCAGCAGGTGACCGGCCTCCAGCCCGCCGGCCCGGACGAACGCGATGTGCTCGCTGACCAGCGGTGCGCCGAGTTGCTCGGCGGCGGCGGCGAACTGCGTGACCCGGGCCGGGTCGACCGGTTCGGCACCGCCGAGGGAGAGCCGTACGCCGTGCGGCACCACGGTGACGCCCCGGTCGCGCAGCTCGGCCAGACCGGTCGGCAGTGGACCGGTCGACGGCACCGACTCGGCGATCACCTCGACGAAGCGCAGGCCGGGCAGGTCGGCGATGAAGCCGGAGATCTCCGGCCGCCAGCCGATACCCACCCCGTACGGCCCCCCGGGGAT
>NZ_WVUH01000556.1 GCF_017614955.1 Micromonospora echinofusca | reverse complement strand
GCCGTCGCCGGAGCCTGTCGGCTCATCACCCACGCCGTCAGCCTCGGCGGAGTCGACACCCTCATCCAGCACCCCGCCTCGCTCACCCACCGCCCGGTGGCCGGCGACGCGAAACCCGCCGCAGCCCTGCTCCGGCTCTCCGTCGGTCTGGAGGACCCCGAGGATCTCTGCGACGACCTGGCCCAGGCGCTCGCCACCGTCACCGGCTGACGCCTGACGCTGCCGACGGCCGCGCTCGCGCGGCAGGCCGTCACGTCGGAGGGGTACGCCGGTCGGGCCGGGAAACCGGACCGGCCGGCGCACCCGTCGGTCAGGATTTCGGACCGACGTGGCGGTCCAGCGCCGCCACCGCGCCCCGCCGTGCCACCGACAGCGAGTCCGGTCGGTTCATCCGCCAGGAGATTCCGAGCAGGTCCAGCGCCCACTGGCAGAGCCGCATGATGTCGGCCGAGCGGTTGGTGAACATGTACCGCGGGTAGACGTAGATCCGCTGGTCACGGCGTACCGGGTTGGCGAAGCGCGCGCCGTCGGAGTGGAAGAGCCCGCGCAGGAGGTGCCCCGGCTGCGCGGCGACGATCTCCCGCTGCCAGCCGGCGAGCACGATCGGCCGCTCGTGCTTCTTGCCCGGCCCGTGCTGCGGTAGCAGGCAGGGCCAGTGCGTCCCGTAGCTCTGCACGCTCACACAGCCCGGCTGCTGGACGCGCTGCACGGAGGTGGCCAGCGTGGCCCGCATCGCGGCTGCGCACAGCTCGATCAGCCCGGGCCAGGCGTCGCTGCACGCGATCCGCAGCACCGGCACCCGGGCGGAGGTGGTCAGGTGTCCGTCACCGAGGTAGAGCCCGAGCAGGTAGGCGTAGGCAGCCGGATTCTCGGGGCCGTCCAGGCCGGGGCGGCACCGGAAACAGCGCAGTGCGGTGCCTCTGACCGCAGGCCGTGGCCGGTCGCGGCACCAGTGCCACACGGTGGGGTAGGGCAGCCCGTGCTGGCGGGCGACCTCAGCGACCGTGCTTCCGGAGAGATACTGCTGGCGTGCGCGGGCCCGAAGCTCTGCGGAATGCATGCCGTAAGCATCGAACACACGTATGACAATGGTGCCGGGAGCGGGATTCGAACCCGCAAGCCCTCTCGGGCAGATGCTTTTGAGACATCCGTGTATGCCGTTCCACCATCCCGGCCGGTGGGCCCAACTGTACCGGACTACGCTTCTGCGGGAACATGGGTGGTAGCAGTCCAGGGATCAACGGTGGGGGTAGGGCTCGTGGCCGAGACGCAGACGGATGCCGCGCGTAGGCGGGTACTGATCGCCGAGGACGAGGCGCTGATCCGGCTGGACCTGGCCGAGATGCTCACCGAAGAGGGCTACGAGGTGGTCGGCGAGGCCGGCGACGGCGAGACCGCGGTCCGGCTGGCCGAGGAGCTGAAGCCGGATCTGGTCATCCTCGACATCAAGATGCCGATCATGGACGGCCTGGCTGCCGCCGAGCGGATCGCCGGGGCCCGGATCGCACCGGTGATCATCCTTACCGCGTTCAGCCAGCGGGACCTGGTGGAGCGGGCCCGGGCGGCCGGGGCGATGGCCTACCTGGTTAAGCCGTTCCAGAAGAGCGACCTGGTGCCGGCGATCGAGATCGCGCTGTCCCGCTACTCCGAGCTGAGTGCGCTGGAGGCGGAGGTCGCGGGGCTGACCGACCGGCTGGAGATCCGTAAGACGGTGGAGCGGGCCAAGGGCGCGTTGATGACCACGTACGGCATGACCGAGCCGCAGGCATTCAAGTGGATCCAGCGCACCGCGATGGACCACCGGATGACCATGAAGGAGGTCGCCGACCGGATCCTGGCCGAGACCTCGGGCGGCGAGGCGGCGCAGCAGCCGGCGTCCTGAGCGTCCGCCACTCCGCCACCGGGTGCCGGGACGGCGTCGGACTGGACTGCCGTCGACGATCCTGAGCGCGGTGGCCCGCATGTCGGAATGGCTTCCGGTGCGTCCTGATCTATAGGATCGGGTCTATGCTCCCACGGCCTGTGCTGGCGGTCATCGGCGTCGTCGTCGTACTGCTGGGGAGCGCGGCGTGCCGGTCGGAGCCCGCCGGTCCGCCGGCGCCGCGACCGGTCCAGGTGGCCTGGCAGGCGGCGGTGCTGCCGGCACCGCCCGGTCCGGCCGGTCGGTTGCTGGTGCGGGACGTGGTGACCTGTGCCGGCCGGTGGTACGTGGTCGGCGGTGCGGATGCCGGCGGTGACCAGACCCGACCGGCGGCCTGGACCAGCCCGGACGGGGTCACCTGGAGCCCGGTCCCGGTGGCTCCGGTGACCTACTACGGCGAGCAGAACGTGTTCTACGCGGCCGGCTGCCGGGGGGACCGCCTGACGGTGCTGGGTGCGAAGAACGGTGGGGCGCACGGCAACCCGCGGACCAGCAACTGGTATCTGACCGGTGGGCGGCTGGTGGAGGTGGCCGCCCCGTTCGAGTTGTACGGCGGCCCGAACGCGGTGAACGTGGCCCGGGTGGCCGGTGGTGCGGCCGGGTGGCTGATCGTGGGTGCCCGGCGGGACGGTGCCGCCGCCTGGGTGTCGACGGACGGGGCGCGGTTCGAGTTGATCGAGGGTGCGCCGGAGTTGGCCGGTGACACCCGGGGCCGGACGACGGCGTACGACGTGGTGGCGACCTCTTCGGGCTGGTTGGCGGTCGGTGGGCTGCTGGTGCCGGGGCGTACCGCCGTGTCGCCGGTGGTCTGGACGTCGCCGGACGGTCGGGTCTGGCAGCGGGTGCCGGTGGCCGGGGCGGACGAGCCGGGCCAGCCACGGCGGGTGACGGTGGTGGGGG
>NZ_WVUH01000555.1 GCF_017614955.1 Micromonospora echinofusca | reverse complement strand
CCTGAACCGTCCCACCTCGAAGCGTCGATCATGAAGTTGTTGTCGCGACACGCCGAGCGGAGCGACAACAACTTCATGATCGACGCTGTGGGGTGGGTCAGTTGCGGGGGTCGAAGAGGTCCCCGAGGTCGACCAGGGTGACCGGGGCGCCGTTGAGCAGTACCCGGGCCGGCGGGACCACCCCGGCCACCGGGGCGAGGGCCACCCCGCGCAGCCGCAGCGGACCGCTCGTACCCGCCCGCAGGGTGTCCCCGTCGCGGACCGCCTCGACGACGGTGTCCCCGTCGACGTCGTGTACCACGGTGTGGCCGGTGGTACCACCCCAGCTCACCAGGGTCACGTCGGTGAACGGGCCGTCGGCGACCGTCTCGGCGGGCGGGCCGACCGGCAGCAGCGCACCGTGCCGGACGAACAGCGGTACCCGGTCCAGGGGTACGTCGACGCGTAGGTACCGACCACCGGCGTGGACCAGCCCGGTGACCGTGTCCACCCAGTCGTCGCCGGCCGGCAGGTAGACCTCCCGCCGCCCGTCCGGGTTGGTCATCGGGGCGACCAGCAGGTCGGTGCCGAGCCGGTACTCCAGGTCGGTCCGCCAGGCGGCCGGGTCGTCGGGGGTGTCCACCAGCAGGGCCCGCATCATCGGTGCCCCGGTGCGGGCCGCCTCGACCGCCGCAGACCAGAGGTACGGCATCAGCCGGTAGCGCAGTCGCAGCGCCGCCACCGCGTCCCGTTCGGTCGCGGCCGGGAAGTCCCACGGCAGGCGGCTGGTGGTGCCGTGCAGCCGGACCAGCGGTGACAGCGCCCCGAACTGGGTCCACCGGACGTAGAGGTCCGGTTCGGGGGTGCCGTGGAACCCGCCGGTGTCGTGACTCCAGAACGGTACGCCGGAGAGCCCGTGGGACAGGCCACCGCGCAGGGTGCTGGCCAGGGCCGGCCAGGTGGCGTTGACGTCGCCGCTCCACTGTGCGCTGTGCCGCTGCCCGCCGAGGTAGGAGGAGCGGGCCCAGACCGTGGAGTGCCCGGCTACCTCCCGGGTGACGGCGGCGACCACGTCGTTGAACAGCAGGGTGTACACGTTGTGCAGCTCGGTGCCGGTCATCCCGTTGGCGGCCACCGCGTCGGCGGGTACCCCCTCGGCGAAGTCGGTCTTGAACACCGCCACGCCCTGCTCCAGCAGCGGCCGGAGCAGCCCGGCGAACCAGTCGGTCGCCGCCGGGTTGGTGAAGTCGACGATCGCGCTGGCCGGGTAGCTGCCGTGCCACACGTCGGCCACGTAGGTGCCGCCGTCGGCGTCGCGCAGGAAGTAGCCGGCCTCGGCCGCCTCGGCGAACAGCGGGCTGTCCGTCATCAGGTACGGGTTGATCCACAGGCAGACCCGGAAGCCCTGTCCGGTCAGGGTGGCCAGCATGCCGGCCGGATCGGGGAACTGCGCGTCGTCCCAGCGCAGCTCCGACCAGCGGCCGGCGACCTGCCAGTAGCAGTCCAGGTGCAGTACGTCGCAGGGGATGCTCCGGTCCCGGATCCGGCGGGCCCGGTCGAGCACCTGCTCCTGGCTGTCCGGGTAGAAGCCCGAGGAGATCCAGGCACCGAAGGCCCACCTCGGTGGCAGTGTCGGCCGGCCGGTCAGCCCGTCGAACCGGTCCAGGATCTCGGCCGGGGTCGGCCCGGCCAGGACGTAGTAGTCGATCAGGTCGTCCGGGACCAGGATCTGCACGCTGCTGTGGGTGGACTGGCAGACGTCGAACTGCACCGGCAGGCCGCTGTCGACCAGCACCCCGTAACCCCGGTTGGACAGGTAGAACGGCACGTTCTTGTGGGACCGGTCGGACTCGCTGCCGAAGGCGTCGAAGTTCCACATCAGGGCCCGCTGGCCACGCTTGTCCAGCGGGGTGAACTTCTCCCCGAAGCCGACGAACCGTTCGTCGCCCGGGGCCACGAAACTCTCGTGCCAGGCCACCACCGTGCCGTCGGTGTCCCGGGAGCGACCGAACGGCAGGGTGCGGGTCCGGCCGCTGATGTCGGTGGTACCGCCGTCCTGGTCGAGCAGGACCCGGCCGTCCGGGGCGAGGAACCGCAGGTGCCACGGGTCCAGCCGGATCTCGGCGACCAGGGCTCCGGCGTCGACGCGGACCACGGTGCGGTCGACCTCGACGCGGGCCGGGTGCGGTCGGGGTTGCACCAGCGGCAGGATCCGCGCCGAGCGGCTGCGGGCCTGCGGGTCCTCGGCGAGGCGTACCCGGACCACCCCGTCACCGACGGCCTCGACCCGGACCACCAGCGTCGCCCCGTCGGAGCTGGTGGCCTTGAACGTCACCCCGTGGGTGTCGGTGGCGGCCACCTCGGCGCGACCGACGACGGCCGGACCGCTGTCCCCGGCGGACCGTACCGGCAGGTCCGGTGGGTCGGCCACGAAGGTCTCGTACGGCACCAGGGGCGGTCGGTACGGCATGGCATTCTCCTCGGTCTGCCGGTTCAGGCCGGATTAGTTTCTTTGGAAACCCAACAAACTGTCAACGCGTGCCGGTCCGGGGGCGGCATTGACACGGGCCGCCCCGCTTCCTAGTTTGGCGATGTTCCAAACAAATCGGGGGGCGTGACATGTGGGACACCGGCCGGCTCTGCTACGGGGGCGACTACAACCCGGAACAGTGGCCGACCGAGGTCTGGCGGCAGGACGTCACGCTGATGCGGGCCGCCCGGGTCAACCTGGTCACCGTGGGGGTGTTCGCCTGGTCCCGACTGGAACCCGAGCCCGGCCGGTACACCCTCGACTGGCTCGACCGGGTGCTCGACCTGCTGCACGACGGCGACATCCGGGTCGCCCTGGCCACCCCC
>NZ_WVUH01000554.1 GCF_017614955.1 Micromonospora echinofusca | reverse complement strand
CCTTCCTCGCCACCGGCGTCGTCGGCGTCGTGCTCGGCACCGGCAACGCCCAGGCCGGCACGGTCGGTGCCGGCAGCTACACCGAGACCCTGCCCCCCGGCCGCAACCTCCCCCAGGGCTGCGGCCAGCTCAGCAGCAACCCCCGGGAGTTCGTCACCGCCGACGCGCCCCCCGGACCGGTGCCGACCAACGACTGGTGGTCGTCGCTGCTGTGGAAGAAGTTCGACTGCGCCTACAGCGAGAACCTGCACGCCCACCCGCTGTCGTACGACACGTTCAACAACGGCATTGGACTGTCCTACAACACCACCCCGCTGATCACCGGTGCGGACACCGGGGTCGGCGAGTACCACTACACGTACGCCGAGGACATCCGCGTCGGTGTACCCGGGCTCGGCGTACCGACCGTCAAGGTCGCCGACTGGACCGACTGGACGGTCACGCCGTACTGGAGCGACGGCGTACGCAGCATGAAGGCCACCATCGGCCACGGTCTGCCGTTCAGCTACTACCAGATCACCGGCGGCAACGCCCAGATCACCGGCACCACCACCGCGCCCGTGGTCTGGTCGAACAGCGGCCCGACGATCGGTTTCAGCATCGGCAACGACAACTACGTGGCGTACGCGCCGACCGGCGCCACCTGGACCGTCTCCGGTGGCGTCATCACCTCGTCGCTGGCCGGCAAGGGGTACTTCTCCATCGCGGTGCTCCCCGGTGGCGGGGACCGGCAGCAGCTCGCCGCCGAGTACGGCAGGTACGCCCACGCCCACATCACCGGCACGAGGATCGGCTACACCTACGACCAGGCCAGCGGCACGCTGAACACGACGTACACCTACACCACCACGCCGCGTGAGGGCACCGAGACGAAGACCGTGGTGTCGCTGTACCCGCACCAGTGGCGGCACCTGACCGGGGCCACCCCGATCGAGCCGACCTACGTCTCGGCCCGGGGTGCGATGAAGACCCTGACCGGGGTGGGGTCGTTCACCACGACGATGAAGTACACCGGCGTACTGCCGGAGGTCCCGGCGGTCGCCGACTCCGCCGGTGCCGACCTCACCACCATCCGCAACTACCTGATGGCCGAACTCGCCGACCCGGCCAAGTACCTGGGCGAGGACACCTACTGGAACGGCAAGGGGATGGGCCGCGCCGCGCGGATCGCCGAGATCGCCGACCAGCTCGGCATGCTCGACGTGCGCAAGGCCGCCCTGGACGCCATCAAGAGCAAGCTCAACAACTGGCTCACCGCCAGCCCCAACGAGCTCAGCCAGATCTTCTACTACGACAAGAAGTGGGGCACCCTGATCGGGTACCCGGCCTCGTACGGCTCCGACATGGAACTCAACGACCACCACTTCCACTACGGCTACTTCATCGCCGCAGCGGCCACGGTGGCCAAGTTCGACCCGGCCTGGGCCACCCAGGAGCAGTACGGCGGCATGATCGACCTGCTGATCCGGGACGCCAACAACTACGACCGCACCGACACCCGCTTCCCGTACCTGCGTGACTTCGACATCTACGCCGGTCACGACTGGGCCTCCGGGCACGGTGCCTTCTTCGCCGGCAACAACCAGGAGTCCTCGTCGGAGGGCATGAACTTCGCCAACGCCCTGATCCAGTGGGGCCAGGCGACCGGCAACCGGGCGGTACGCGACGCCGGGGTGTACATCTACACCACCCAGGCCGCCGCTATCCACGAGTACTGGTTCGACGTGCACAACGAGAACTTCCCCGCCAACTTCAAGCGGGCCACGGTGGGCATGGTCTGGGGCGACGGTGGCGCCTACGCCACCTGGTTCTCCGCCGCGCCGGAGATGATCCAGGGCATCAACATGCTCCCCGTCACCGGCGGTCACTTCTACTTCGGTGACTACCCGGCCTACGTGACCACCAACTACGAGGAGTTGCTCCGCAACAACAACGGCAACCCACCGAACGTCTGGCAGGACATCATCTGGCAGTTCCTGGCCACCGGGGACGGCGACCGGGCGCTGACCGCCTTCCGCAACAACTCGACGTTCAAGAGCGAGGAGGGCGAGAGCAAGGCACACACCTTCCACTGGATCCGCAACCTCGCCGCGCTCGGCAGCCCGGACATCACCATCACCGCGAACCACCCGCTGGCCAAGGTGTTCAAGAAGGGCACGGCGCGCACCTACGTCGCGTCCAACATCACCAACCAGGCGCTGGCCGTGACCTTCTCCGACGGCACGGTGCTGAACGTGCCGGCCGGTAAGACGGTGACCTCCGGTGCGCACACCTGGAGCGGTGGCGCCGCCACCGGTGGCGTGCCGTGGGGGGACAACCCGACGACCCCGCCGACCACTCCGCCGACCACTCCGCCGACCACGCCTCCGACGACCCCGCCGACCACTCCGCCAGCCAACCCGTTGAGCCCGACGCAGTACCTGCTCTCCGGTGGTGCGCTCGGTGGTACGGCCGGGGCTGCCGGTGAGGTGACGGTGGCGGCGGCGAACGGGAACCACGACGGGGTGCCGGCGAACGCGCAGGTGTTCACGGCGTCGGGGTTGACCGGTGCGTACGAGGGTGGGGCGACGTCGTTCGACCTGTTCGTGGATGCCGGTACCGGGGTGGGTAACGGTGTGCAGGCGCGGGTGTCGTACGACCTGACCGGGGACGGGACCTTCGACCGGGTGGAGACGTACAACTACTTCGCCACCGATCCGGTGGGCGGGTGGGAGCACTACCGGAACACCCAGGGGGTGCGCTCGGTGACGGGTGCGTTCGGTGACCTGGTGAACGGGTCGGTGAAGGTGGAGGTGTGGAACGCGATCGGCTCGTCGGCGACGAAGGTGGCCGTGGGCGACGCCTCGAAGGTGGTCCTGCCGTACAC
>NZ_WVUH01000553.1 GCF_017614955.1 Micromonospora echinofusca | reverse complement strand
GGCGGGTTGGGCCGGTCGGCCACCGCCCGGGCCCAGCCACGGATCAGGTTGGGGACGTTCTTGCGCGGCTCCTTGGCACCGAGGAAGGCGAGGTAGCTGCCGTCCCCGAGACCGAGTCGGGCGCGCACCCGGGCCTTCTCCTCCTCGGTGGGCGCGTGGAACGCCGCCTGGTCCACGCCGTGGTAGGCGACGTCGATCCGGGTCGGGTCGGCGTCGAGCAGCCGGATCAACTCGTCCCGGGTGGCCTTGCTCGGCACGATCACCCGGTCGGCCCGCCGCAGCGAGGTCTTGATGGCACTGCGGAAGAAGGTCCGGCGGGACTTGTCGTAGTGCTCCGGCTCGGTGAAGAAGGTCGCGTCGTGCACGGTCACCGTGACCGGGCAGCCGGCCCGCAGCGGGCAGGTGTAGAAGGGCGCGTGCAGCACGTCCACCCCGAGCTGCTGGGCGAGCAGCGGCAGGCCGGTCTGTTCCCAGGCCAGCCGGGCCGGCCGGTGCGCCACCGCCGCCGGGGCGGAGACCACCTCGGCCGCCGGCAGCATCCGCGCGTACCGCTCGACGTCGGTCCGGAGGCTGACCACGGCCAGGTCCAGCCCGGACCCGATGACCCTGCCCAGCGCACCGAGCAGGCCATCGACGTATCTACCGACGCCACCCCGATCGGCGGGGACACTCGTAGCGTCGATGAGCACGCGGGGCGGGCGACCGGCGGTCACGGGGCAACTCCTCGGTTGGCAGGAACTGTGGGGAACAACACTCCCGGCAGCCTACGCCGAGCGGGGGTGGCAGCGCTGACTGCGACCCGACCGTACGCCGCTTTTCCGCTGTCATCGAGTCGGCGCGACGGGGCGTATCGTTCCCGCGATGGCCGAGAACATTGCCCGGGTGTTCGCCGACGCGGTCGCGGCGGACCCGACCCGACCCCTGCTGACCTGGTACGACGATGCCACCGGCGAGCGGACCGAGCTGTCCGGGGCGACCTGCGCCAACTGGGTGGCCAAGACCGCGAACCTGCTCGTCGACGACGCCGCAGTCGCGCCGGGTGACCCGGTCGGCGTGTTGCTGCCGCCGCACTGGCAGTCCGCCGTGGTCCTGCTCGGCTGCTGGTCGGTCGGGGCGACCGTGGTCCAGGGCCCGGGGGCACCGGTCGAGGTGCTCTTCACCGGGCTGGACCGGGCGGACGAGGCGGCCGACTGGCCGGCCGGCGAGCGGTACCTGCTCGGTCTGGCCCCGCTCGGGCTGCCGCTGCGCGAGGTACCGGCCGGCTTCGTCGACTACATCGCCGAGGTGCGGGGGCAGGGCGACCACTTCGGGGCGTACCCGGACGGCGGGCCGCAGGACGCGGAGCTGCTGGCCCGGGCGGCCCGGCGCGGCGCGGAGCTGGGGGTCGGCGCCGGGGACCGGGTACTCGTCGACGCGGCCCGGTACCCCGACCCGGTCGACTGGCTGCTCGCCCCGTTGGTCGCCGGGGCGAGCGTGGTGCTCTGCGGTCGGCTGGACCCGGCCCGGCTGGCGGACCGGGTCGACACCGAGAAGGTCACCGTGTCACTGACCTGAGCGCCCCCGTCCCCGACCGGCGGGGCGGGGGTGGGGCGGGTCAGTGTGCGGCGCGGCCCTCGGCGAACCGGGCGAAGGCGGTCAGCGACTCCGGGTTGGCCAGCGCGCCGGTCGCCGCCGCCGACTCCACCGGGGTGCCGGTGAGGATCTTCTTCACCGGTACCTCCAGTTTCTTGGCCGACAGGGTGCGCGGTACCGCCCGGACCTGGTGGATGTCGTCCGGTACGTGCCGGGGCGACAGGGCGGTCCGCAGCTCGCGGCAGATCTTCTTCCGCAGCGTCTCGTCCAGCTCCAGCCCGTCGGCGAGTACCACGAAGAGCAGCAGTTCCCCGGCGCCCCCCTCGTTGTCCTCCAGGTGGACGACCACCGAGTCGACCACCTCGTCCAGCCCTTCGACCACGGAGTAGAACTCGGCGGTGCCGAGGCGTACCCCGCCCCGGTTGAGGGTGGCGTCGGAGCGGCCGGTGATGACGCAGCCGCCCCGGGAGTTGACGGTGATCCAGTCGCCGTGCCGCCACACGCCCGGGTAGACGTCGAAGTACGCCTCCCGGTAGCGGCGACCGTCCGGGTCGTTCCAGAAGCCGACCGGCATGCTCGGCATCGGCTCGGTGATCACCAGCTCGCCGAGCTGGTCGACGACCGGGCTGCCGTCCGCCGAGCGGGCCTCGACCTTCGCGCCCAGCGCCCGGCAGGCGATCTCCCCGGCGTACACCGGCAGCAGCGGGACGCCGCCGACGAACCCGGTGCAGACGTCGGTGCCGCCGGAGAGCGACTGGAGCTGGAGCCGGTCGCCGACCGACTCGTAGACCCAGGTGAAGCCCTCGGCCGGCAGCGGCGCCCCGGTGGAGCCCACCCCGCGCAGCGCGCCGAGGTCGGCGATCTCCTTCGGCCGCAGCTCGGCCTTGCGGCAGGCGAGCAGGAACGGCGCCGAGGTGCCGAAGTAGGTGGTGCCGGTCTCGGCGGCCAGCCGCCAGAGCGCGCCCAGGTCCGGGTGGCCCGGGTTGCCGTCGAAGAGCACGATCGCCGCGCCCACCGCCGGGCCGGAGACCAGGAAGTTCCACATCATCCAGCCGGTGGTGGTGAACCAGAAGAACCGGTCGCCGGGGCCGAGGTCGTGGTGCAGGGCGAGCATCTTCAGGTGTTCCAGCAGGATGCCCCCGTGCCCGTGCACGATCGGCTTGGGCAGCCCCGTGGTACCGGAGGAGTAGAGCACGTAGAGCGGGTGGTCGAAGGGGACCGGGTGGAAGGTGAGCGGCTCGTCGGTGTCGGCGGCCAGTTCGGCCCAGTCGAGGAGCCCGCCGTGGGCGGGGGCGTCGCC
>NZ_WVUH01000552.1 GCF_017614955.1 Micromonospora echinofusca | reverse complement strand
AGCGGGATGTTGCCGTGCTTGCGGGCCGGCAGGACGACCCGTTTGGTGCTCAGCGCCCGCAGCGCACGGGCCACCGTGGAGCGGGTCTCCGACGGCAGGATCAGGTCGTCGACGCAGCCGTGCTCGGCCGCCCGGTACGGGGTGAGCAGCTGCTCCTCGTACTCCCGCACGAGGGCCTGCCGGGTGGCCGTCGGGTCGTCGGCCCCGGCCAGGGTCCGGTGGTGCAGCAGGGCGACCCCACCCGCCGCGCCCATCACCCCGATCTGCGCGGTCGGCCAGGCGAAGCAGAGGTCGGCGCCGAGTTCCCGGGAGCCCATCACCGCGTACCCGCCACCGAAGGCCCGCCGGACCACGATGGTGACCTTCGGTACCGTCGCCTCGATGTAGGCGAACGCCAGCTTCGCACCCCGGCGGATGATGCCCTGGTGTTCCTGGGCGGTACCGGGCAGGTAGCCGGGCACGTCGACGAGGGTGAGCACCGGGAGGTTGAACGAGTCGCAGAAGCGGACGAACCGGGCGGCCTTCTCCGCCGCGTCGATGTCGATGGCACCGGCCAGGTGCAGCGGCTGGTTCGCCACCACCCCCACCGGGGTGCCGTCCACCCGGCCGAAGCCGCAGATGATGTTCCGGGCGAAGTCGGGGTGCACCGGCAGCAGGTCACCGTCGTCCACGATCCGCCGGATCACCTCGCACATGTCGAACCCGGTGGTGGCCTGGTCGGGTACGAGCGTGTCGAGTTCCCGGTCGGTGTCGGTGACCGCCAGCGGGACCGCCGGTGGCCAGACCGGGGCCGGGTCGAGGTTGTTGGCCGGCAGGTACGACAGCAGGTCCCGGACGTAGTCGATGGCGTCGGCCTCGCTGGCGGCGGCGTAGTGGGCGTTCCCGGTCCGGGAGGCGTGCACCGTCGCCCCGCCCAACGCCTCCATGCCCACCCGCTCCCCGGTCACCGCCCGGATGACGTCCGGACCGGTGACGAACATGTGCGAGGTCTGCTCCACCATCACCACGAAGTCGGTGAACGCCGGGGTGTAGACGGCACCCCCGGCACAGACCCCCATGATCAGGGAGATCTGCGGGATCACCCCGGAGGCGGTGACCAGGCGCCGGGCCACCTCGCCGTACGCGGCCAGGGCCAGCACCCCCTCCTCGACCCGGGCGCCACTGGAGTCGTTGATGCCGACCACCGGGCAACCGACCCGCAGGGCATGGTCGAGGATCTTGCTGACCTTGGCACCGAAGACCGCCCCGGCACTGCCGCCCCGGTGGGTGGCGTCGTGCGCGTACACGCACACCTGTCGACCGTCGACGGTGCCGTACCCGGTGATCACCCCGTCCCCGGGCGGCTGCGGCCCGGCGTACCCGTCGACCTCCCGGCGGGCCAGCCGGTCGGTCTCCACGAACGAGTCGGGGTCGAGCAGCGCCAGGATCCGCTCCCGGGCGGTCATCCGGCCCCGCGCGGCCAACCGGCGGGCCGCGCGCGGCGAGCCGGGCTGTGCCGCCTCGGCGCGTCGGCGGCGCAGCTCGGCCAGTTTCTGCGCGGTGGTCGGGGCGCCGCCCCGGCCGAGAAGGGTGCCGTCGGCCCGGTCCGGTTCCAGCACAGCGGTCATCGGGCGACCTCCCCGCGGCACCGGCTCACTTCCGGGTGTCCTTGACGATCTCGCCGTTGCGGACCACGAGCACCACCCGGGCCGGGTCGTCGAACAGGTCCGGCTCGGCCAGCGGGTCGAAGTCCACCGCGACGAGGTCGGCCAGCTTGCCCGCCTCGACCGAGCCGAGCCGGTCGGCGACCCGCATGATCCGGGCGTTGACCGAGGTGGCCGAGACGATCGCCGCCATCGGGCCCAGGACGCGGGCCTTGAGCACGAGTTCCAGCCCGCGCCGGTTCTGGTCCGGGCCGATCAGGTCGGAGCCGGAACCGACCAGTACGCCGGCCTCCCGGGCCAGCAGCAGGGCGTCGACCATGCGCTGTGCGGTGTCGCCGACCCGGTCCCGGATACCGGGGGCGAGCCCCTGCCGCGCGAAGTCGGTGCGCATCGTCTCGGCGATGGCCAGGGTGGGCACCAGGTGCACACCCCGCCCGGCCATCATCGCGGCGGTAGCCTCGTCGATGCCGGTGCCGTGCTCGACACAGCCCACGCCCGCCCGGACGGCGTTGCGGATCCCGGCGCCGTTGTGCGCGTGCACGGTGACGTAGGTGTTGCGGGCGCGGGCCTCCTCGACGGCGACCGCGATCTCCTCGACGGTGTACTGGGTGTCCTCCAACGAGTCGGACACCGAGATGACCCCGCCGGTGACGGCCATCTTCAGGAACGACGCGCCCTGGCGGAAACACTCCCGCGCGGCCCGGCGGACCTCCTCGACCCCGTCGGCGTTGGGCGTCATCCCGGTCAGACCGCGTACCGAGATGGGGGACGGGCCGGCCGGTGCCAGCGGTGAACTCAGTCGGCCGTGGCCGCCGGTCTGGGACAGCGCCACGGCGGCGGCCCAGATCCGGGGGCCGGGTACCAGTCCCCGTTGCACGGTGCGCAGCACCCCGAGGTCGAGCCCGCCGCAGTCCCGGATGGTGGTGAACCCGGACTCCAGGGTCTCCCGCAGGTTGCGGAAGATGTCGGCGGCCCGCTCGGCCACCGACAGTTCCCCGCTCACCATGGCGCGTACGTCGCTGGAGTAGCCGACGTGGGTGTGCGCGTCGATCAGTCCCGGCAGCAGGGTCAGCCCGCCCAGGTCGACCAGGTCGGCGCCGTCGACCGGGACGCGGGCGCCGACCTGCGTGATCCGGTCGGCGTCGACCCGTACGGCCGGTCCGGTCACCGGGTCGCCGCCGAGCCCGTCGATGAGCGTGGCACCGGTCAACAGCATGGTCATCGGTTTCGGTCCCTCCGGACGGGGTCGGGGTCGGGGTCG
>NZ_WVUH01000551.1 GCF_017614955.1 Micromonospora echinofusca | reverse complement strand
GGGTACGGCGGTGACAGGGCACGCGGGCGCCGTCCGGCCGGGTGGCAGCGACCGTGGGGCGGCAGCCGGGGCAGAGTGGGACCGGGCGCGGGTAGGCGAGCTGGCGGGCAACGTGCGACCCGTGCCGGGCCGGGCACCGTGCGGTGCCCCGATGTCCCGCGCGTCGATGTCCCGCGCGCCGACGGACCCGGCGGATCCCCGGCGGGTGGACCGGCTGTCCGGCGTGGAGGGCGCTGCCGCGCCGCAGGCCACCGATCGACCGCCGCGGCTGACAGCGCCGCCACCGCTGCCGGTGCGGCTGACGGAGCCGCCACCGCTGCCGGGTGCGCCGGGCCGGGGCGCCGGCCGGTCAGTGCCGGGTGCGGCGGCGGTAGGCCAGGGCGGACAGCGGGGCGAACACCGCGATGGTGCCGACGGCCCACGCGACAGCCACCCAGACCGTGTTGCCGAGCGGCTGGTCGAGCAGCAGGGCCCGGACGGCGTCCACCACGGCGGTGACCGGTTGGTGGGCCGCGAACGCGCCGACCGCGCCGGGCATCGTCTCCACCGGCACGAAGGCACTGCTGACCAGGGTCAGCGGGAACAGCAGGCTCAACCCCAGGGTCTCCACCATCTCCACGCCGCCGACGAGCAGGGCGATGAGCGCGGACACCCAGGCCATGGCCAGGGCGCAGAGCAGCAGCAGGGCCAGGGCACCGACCCAGGCCAGCGGGTCCGCCTGCGGCCGGAAGCCGACCAGGGCGCCGGTGGCCACCATCGCCAGCAGCACCAGCAGACTGCGGGCCAGGCCGGCGATGGTGTGGCCGGCGAGCACCGAGGCCCGGGCGATGGGTAGCGAGCGGAACCGGTCCAGCATGCCGCCGTAGAGGTCCCGGGCCAGGCTCGCGCCGATGGTGACCGCGCCGAGGGTGACGGTCTGCACCAGGATGCCGGGGACCATGAAGTTCGGGTACGTGGTGTCGATGCTCATCTCGACCGCACCGCCGAACACGAACCGGAACAGCAGGACCAGGAGTACCGGTTCGATCAGCGAGAAGATCAGCAGGGCGGGTCGGCGGCGCATGTGGATCAGGTTGCGGCGGACCAGCACGGCTACCTCGTCGACCCGGTGCCACAGCGAGGTCGCCACGGGAGGGGGTGCGACGGTGGCCGGTGGGCCGCTCGGCCGGGCCACGGCGCTGATCTCGGCGGTCGGACGGCGCACCTGGCCTCCCGGATGTCGGTCAACTTCCTCGCCCTGATTCAAGCGCCGTCATCGATCTGTCGAGTGGAATCCATCAGCGGGTCAAAAGAAATATCACCGGCTGCAACCTTGTCAAGTCATTGGTCAATCCCGAGTCACGGCTGCTAGCTGTGACGATGGCAAGATCATCTGTTCTCAGCAAACCCCCAGGTCAAACGTTTGACATAAGCTGAGTGTAGTTGTTGATCTCCGAGTCAAGCGGTTGACAAAGGGGCAGCTCGATGTAAGTCTTTCAATGGCTTTGGCGCCTCGGGGATAGCCGGCGCCGCTTCCTCATTCGGTAGTCCGCCTGAAGGTAGGTGAACGATGACCGGAGTTCAGTACGAGACCGATGTCAAGCTGGTCCGTTGGCCGGCTGAAGAGGTCCGTCGGGAAAGGTACCGGGCACTGGGGATCCCCCGGCTGCTCGTTGTCGAGGGTGGCTGCCGGCCACCGGTGTGCAGTGATGCCAAAGAGGACTGGATCCGGGCTCCCGTCAGCCGGACCGACCTCGAGGCCCGGATGGCGACGCTGCGGGCGAAAGCCTGGGTGGACCGGGTGCCGGAGATCGACCCGGTCGGCGTCCTGCGCCACGGGGGCCGGTCCTGCGCCATCTCGCCCACTGAGGCCGACCTGTTGGAGTGCCTGATCCGGAGCTTCGGTGAGGTGGTCTCCCGCGAGGAACTGCTGCAGTGCCTGCCCGAGCGACCGACACTCAGCCGCCGCAACGCACTGGACCTGCACATCATGCGGGTACGCAGGCGGATCAAGCCGCTGAACCTGGCGATCCGCACTGTGTGGGGACAGGGATACCTGCTTGAATTGGTCAAGTAACAGCCGGTCCGGTCGCGGCCCGGGGACGGTCAACGGTCGTCGGGCGGCGCGGTCGCACGACGGGTGATCCGTCACCCGGTGGGCCGCCGGCGTGGGGCACGTGAGGAGCACGAGGGCATGTTCGAGCGGTTCACCGACCGAGCGCGACGGGTTGTCGTCCTGGCCCAGGAAGAGGCCCGGATGCTCAACCACAACTACATCGGGACAGAGCATGTCCTGCTTGGCCTGATCCACGAGGGTGAGGGCGTGGCGGCGAAGGCTCTGGAGAGCCTGGGCATCTCGCTTGAGGGTGTCCGCCAGCAGGTCGAGGAGATCATCGGCCAGGGCCAGCAGGCTCCGGGCGGTCACATCCCGTTCACCCCGCGGGCCAAGAAGGTCCTGGAGCTGTCGCTGCGTGAGGCGTTGCAGCTCGGCCACAACTACATCGGCACGGAACACCTGCTCCTGGGTCTGATCCGGGAGGGTGAGGGCGTCGCCGCCCAGGTGCTGGTGAAGTTGGGTGCCGATCTGAACCGGGTGCGGCAGCAGGTCATCCAGCTGCTCTCCGGCTACCAGGGCGGCAAGGAGGCGCCCGCCTCCGGTGCCGCCGCAGCCGGTGGCGAGGCGGCCTCCTCGACCAGTGCCGTCCTGGACCAGTTCGGTCGTAACCTGACCCAGGCGGCCCGGGAGGGCAAGCTCGACCCGGTGATCGGTCGCTCGACCGAGATCGAGCGGGTCATGCAGGTGCTCTGCCGGCGGACGAAGAACAACCCGGTGTTGATCGGGGAGCCGGGTGTGGGTAAGACCGCGGTGGTCGAGGGTCTGTCCCAGAAGATCATCAAGGGTGAGGTGCCGGAGACGCTGAAGGACAAGCAGCTG
>NZ_WVUH01000550.1 GCF_017614955.1 Micromonospora echinofusca | reverse complement strand
GGTGGTGAGGTAGCGGTCGAGGGTGGGGCCGAGCCAGACTGCCAGCTCGTCCGGGGACATGGCGACCACCGGGGGCAGGCGCAGGACATACCGGGTCAGCGCCAGCCCGAGCATCTGGGTGGCGACCAGTCCGGCCCGGCGTGCGGCGTCCGCCGGATCGGGGCAGACCTGCGCCACCGCCGGGGCGAGCTGGGCGCCGAAGATCTCCCGCATCCGCTCGGCGGCTGCCTCGTGACTGACGGCGGCCCGGAGCAGCGCGAACAGCGTCTCGTCGCCTTCCCAGCGGCGCAACATGTGCCGGACCACGGTGGCGCCGATCCCGCCGCCGGGCAGTGTGGCGGCAGCGCCGGTCCCGTCTCCGGGCAGCCCGGTGGCGCCGAGCCCGGCCCGGGACAACTCGGCGAAGTCCGGTAACCGGAGGTCGAACTCGGCCGCTGCGGCGAAGAGTTTCTCCTTGTTGCCGTAGTAGCGCATCACCATCGCCGGGTCGATCCCGGCGTCGGCGGCGATCGCCCGGATGGTGGCCCGCTCGTACCCGTCGGCGGCGAAACGTTCCCGGGCGGCGGTCAGGATGGCGGCCCGGGTGGCGTCCGACCGGCGTGGACGGTTCGGGTCGGCTCGCTGCGGGCTCTCGGCTCGGCGCGGACGCCCGCCGCCCGGATCGGCTGGTGGAGTCGTCGGGTTCACGTCAACAAGTGTAGGCCAACAAACGTTGACATCGATAGAGCGTCGTGCCTAGCCTCGACATCAGTAGATGCCAACGGTTGTTGACTTTCGGGAGGCGGACATGGCGATCCCCAACGAGAAGACGGCAAGCCGCAGCGAGAATCCGGCGATCCCCGAGGAGAGCGAGGTCGTCGTGGTGGGGGCGGGCCCGACCGGGCTGCTGCTCGCCGGGGACCTGGCCGCTGCCGGCGTACGCACCACCGTGCTGGAGCGCCGGACCACAGAGTCGAACCTGACCCGGGCGTTCGGGGTACATGCCCGGACCCTGGAACAGCTCGACAACCGGGGGCTCGCCGACGAACTGATCGCCGCCGGGCAGATCGTCCGGGGACTACGCCTCTTCGACCGGATCGAGGTCAGTTTCGCCGACCTGCCCAGCCGCTATCCGTACCTGCTGATCGTGCCGCAGTACGAGGTGGAGCGACTGCTCCGGCGCCGGGCGGTGGAACACGGCGCCACCATCGTCCGGGGCGCCGAGCTGACCGGCCTGCACCAGGACCCCGACGGGGTCGACGCCGAGGTGGCGATGGCCGACGGGACCACGACGACCGTGCGCGCAAGGTACCTGGTCGGGGCGGACGGGGTACGCAGCCGGGTGCGCGAGGCGGTCGGCTTGCCGTTCCCCGGCGAGGCGGTCCTCGCCTCGATGATGCTCGCCGACGTCCGGCTGGACACGCCACCCGCAGACACGATCGCGGTCGCCGCCACCGGGGACGCGCTCGCTTTCATCGCGCCCTTCGGCGACGGCTGGTACCGGGTCATGGCCTGGGACCGGCACCACCAGCGGCCCGACGATGCGCCGCTCGACCTCGCGGAGATCCGGGAGGTGACCCGGCGCGCACTCGGCACCGACCACGGGATGCGTGACCCGCGCTGGATGTCCCGCTTCCATTCTGACGAGCGGCAGGTCCCGGCGTACCGGGTCGGTCGGGTCCTGCTGGCCGGCGACGCGGCGCACGTGCACTCGCCGGCCGGCGGGCAGGGCCTGAACACCGGCCTCCAGGATGCCGCCAACCTGGGCTGGAAGCTCGCCGCCACGGTCCAGGGCACGGCACCCGCCGGGCTGCTCGATTCGTACCACGCCGAACGGCATCCGGTCGGCCGGCTGGTGCTGCGCAGCAGCGGCGCCCTGATCCGGGCCGCGATGCTCCGGCCCCGCCCGGCCCGGGTCGCCCGCAACCTGGCCGCCGGCACCGCGCTGCGCATCCCCGCGATCCGGCACCGGGCCACCGGCATCATCTCCGGCCTCGGCATCGCGTACCCGGGAAGCCACGGTGACCACCGGCTGGTCGGCCGCCGGGCCGAGGACCCGGCGGTGGCCGGCGCCGCCGCCGACCGGCTCCGCGCGGCCCTGCGTGGTGGTCGCTTCGTCCTGCTCACCCCGAGTGTGCCGCCGGCCGACCTCGCCGACCGGCTCACCGTGGTCACCACGCCCGGTCCGATGATGCTGGTACGCCCCGACGGCTACCTTGCCGCCGTCAGCGACGACCCCGATCCCGCTCACCGGCAGGCGGTGCTCCGCTCCGCCCTGAAGCGCTGGGGCGGCGGGGCGCCCTGAAGCGCTGGGGCGGCGGGGCGCCGGCACAGGCCGGCCGACAGCAGGAGTAGCCGACCGGACGGTGGGTATGCCGACGCGCCAACGGCGAAAGGGGAGCACATGTCCGAACGGCATACCGCCCTACGTTCCATGCACGATCTGGGTCTCGCGGCCTGGTTCGGTGGCTCGCTGATGGGCGCACTCGGGGTCAACGGCGCGGCGGCCCAGCTCGACGACTCGAAGCAGCGCCTGCCCACGGCCTCGGCGGGCTGGGCCCGCTGGACGCCGGTCAACGCGGCGGCGATCGGTTCGCACCTGATCGGGGCGGCCGGTGAGCTGGCGGTGGAGAGTCCCCGGTTGGCCGCCCAGGCGGGCGTGGCCAAGGCCAGCGCGATCAAGACCGGGCTCACCGTGGCGGCGCTCGCGGTCACCGGGTACAGCCGGTTGCTCGGTATGCGGCTGGAGAAGGCCGGCCGGATTCCGGTCGGCGGGACCACCGAACCCACCTTCGACACCCCGTCGAACGTCGCGTCCGCCCAGCGGCAGATGAAGATGTTGCAGTGGGCGATCCCGGCGCTGACCGGTGCCCTGATCGTGGTCACCTCGTTCATGGGTGAGCAGCAGAAGCCGGGCCAGATGTTCCGGGGGATGTTCGGCCGGGCGGGCGGGCTGA
>NZ_WVUH01000054.1 GCF_017614955.1 Micromonospora echinofusca | reverse complement strand
GGTTCGTGGCGGGCGCGGGCGAGCATGCCGATCGCGGCGAGGGTCATCAGGGCGGCGAAGCCGAGGAGCAGGATGTGTGGCTCGACGTGCCGGTTGGCGGCGGTTCCGGCCACGGCGGCGGCGATCCCGGCGACACCGAACGCGATGCCGGTCGGCCAGCGCACGTGGCGGGAGCGGGCGTGCCCGACGGCGCCGACGACGGCGGTGAGCCCGACGATGATCAGGCTGCTGGTGGTGGCGTCCTGTGGGTTTTGCCCGAGCAGGTAGACCAGGGCGGGGACGGTGAGGATGGCGCCGCCGCCGCCGAGCGCGCCCAGGACCGCTCCGATGAGCAGTCCCAGGCCGGCGGCGGCGAACAGGATCACGCCACTGTCCCCTCGCGGCCGTCGTCGGTGCGCACGGGCAGTCCGGCCTGGGCCCAGGCGGTCATGCCGCCGGTGAGGTTACGGGCGTCCAGGCCGGCGGCGAGCAGTTTTCCGGTCGCGATGGTGGAGCGTTTCCCGGAGCGGCAGACCGCGATGACGGGCCGGCCGGCGGGCACGTCGGCGGGGTTGAGGGAGCCGAGGGGCAGGTGCAGGGCGTGCGGGGCGTGCCCGGCGGCCCATTCGTCGGGTTCGCGGACGTCGACGAGGGTGACAGCGCCCTCGCTGACGAGTTTCTCGGCGGTGGCAGCGTCGACGTCGGTGACTTCTGGTGTGGTCATCGGGGCTCCGTGAGGGTGGCGGCGTGCGGACGGCGACGTGGCCGGGGTGCGGGTCCGGTGACGTCGAGGCGGTAGCCGGTGCGGGCGGTGAACGCGGCGGTGACGCTGAACCGGTCACCGCGTACGAGGGTGGTGCGCCATTCCAGGGGCCGGCCGTGGTGCTCGGAGAGTCGTTCGATGGCGAACGCGGCGACGGTGTCGTCGATGCCGAGCTGGGTCCGTTCGGCGTGGGTGGGTATCACGGCGCGGATGTTCTCGCGGCCGCCGGTGAGGCGGATCCCGCAGCGGGCGGCCAGTTCGGTGTAGAGGGCGGTGTGGGTGAAGTCGGCGTCCAGCAGGGGCGCGGCGATCTGGGCGGGCAGCCACACCCGGTCCACGGCCAGAGGTTGCCCGTCGGCCAGCCGCAGCCGTTCCAGGTAGAGCAGCGGGGTCGACTCCTCCAGGCCCAGGCGTACGGCGACGACCGCGTCGGCGCGGACGTCGAGGCGGCGTACGACGCTGTGCTGGTCCTGACCGGCGGCTTCCACGGCGGCGAACAGGCTGTACAGGGCGCCGAGGGGCTGTTCGATCTCCGCGGTGCCGGCCAGTCGTGGCTGGCGCCCGCGTTCGGCGACCACGACGCCGTCGTCGCGTAGCCGCCGCAGCGCCTCGCGGACGGTGTGCCGGCTGACCGCGTACTGCTCGATCAAGACCAGCTCGCCCGGGAACGCTGTGGCGAACTCGCCGGTCTCGACCCGGCGGCGCAGATCGGCGTGGACCTGCGCCCACAACGGCAGCGCGCTCGCCCGGTCCACCCGCGCGGGCCCTGACTCGCTCATCCCCGCCCCGCCTTCGTCTCGTCGCTCTACTTGACGTTCACCTTGACTCCACGTAATGTACGGACATTCGGACTCGATGGCAAGGTGGGGGTTTCGTCGTGGTGGACGTGGCAGTGGTACAGACCAACGAGCTCGGCGACCGCAGCTACATCGCCCACGACGGGCAGCTCGCGATCGTGATCGATCCACAGCGTGACCTGGACCGTTTGCAGGCGGTACTGGACGAGCACGGGCTGCGCTGCGCGATGGTGCTGGAGACGCACATCCACAACGACTACGTCTCCGGCGGGCTGCAACTGGCCCACCAGCACGGCGCCCCGTACGCGGTCAACGGCGCCGACGAAGTCACCTTCGACCGCCAGTCGGTGGCGGACGGTGATCGGCTCGACGTCGGGGACATGCAGATCCAGGTCGTGGCCACCCCGGGACACACCGACACCCACCTCAGCTACGTGATCACCGGCGGCCACACCCCGGCCGCGGTATTCACCGGAGGATCGGTCCTCTACGGCAGTGTCGGGCGCACCGACCTGATCGACCCGGCCCGCACCGAGGAACTCACCCGGGCGCAGTACCGCTCCGCGCACCACCTCGCCGGTCTGCTCGACGACGACGCGCGGATCTTCCCCACCCACGGGTTCGGCAGCTTCTGCTCCTCCGGGTCCGCCGCCGGCGGCCAGGACAGCACGATGGGCCAGGAGAAGGCTCGTAACGACGCGCTGACCGCACCGGACGAGGACACGTTCGTGGCGAAGCTGGTCGCCGGTCTGACCGCCTACCCCGCCTACTACGCCCACATGGGTGCCCGTAACCGCGACGGCGCCGGCCCCGTCGACCTGTCCCCACCGCACCAGGTCAACCCGGCCGAGCTGCACAAACGCATCAGCGCCGGCGAGTGGGTGGTCGACCTGCGCGACCGCACCGCGTACGCCGCCGAGCACCTGAGCGGCACCATCGGTATCGCCCTGGGCCAGCAGTTCGCCACCTACCTCGGCTGGCTGATCCCCTGGGGCACCAGCCTGACCCTCATCGGGGAAAACCCGCAACAGATCGCCGACGCCCAGCGCCAGCTGGTGCGCATCGGCATCGACCGCCCCGACGGCAGCGCCGTCGGGACCCCGCAGGACCTCGCCGACGGCCACGACCTCCGCGGCTACCGCCGCGCGACTTTCGCCGACCTCGCCGCCGCCCAACAGGCCGGCGACCCGGTCACCGTCCTGGACGTACGCCGCGACGACGAACGCGCCCACGGCAACGTGCCCGGCTCCACCCACCTGCCGCTGCACTCACTGCTCAACAACCTCGACAAGGTGCCGCCGGGACCGCTGTGGGTGCACTGCGCCAGCGGCTTCCGCGCCAGCATCGCCGCCAGCCTGCTCGACCGCGCCGGCCACGACGTCGTGCTCATCGACGACGAGTACGCCACCGCCGTCGACTCCGGCCAGGCCACCGGCTAACCCCTACCCCCACCGGTTCACGCCGACGGATCGTGTCCGCCGACGACCTCACACCCCATGGAGGCACCGTCATGAGCACACCCACCATGCACCACCGCATCCTGATCATCGGCGGCGGCAGCGCCGGCATCGACGTCGCCGCCCGGCTACGCCACGCCCAAGCCCCCGACGTCGCCCTGCTCGACCCCGCCGACACCCACTACTACCAGCCGCTGTGGACACTGGTCGGCGGCGGCTGCGCACCCGCCAAGGAAAGCGCCCGCCCGCAGGCGTCGGTCATGCCCAAAGGCGTCGCCTGGATCAAGGACTCCGCCACGGCGATCGACGCCGACAACCAGGTCGTCACCACAGGCACCGGCGCCCGGATCAGCTACGACCACCTCGTGGTCTGTCCTGGCATCCAACTGGACTGGGGCAAAATCCCCGGCATGGCCGACGCCATGGACACCCCGGCGGTCTCCAGCAACTACACCTACGCCACCGCCCCGAAGACCTGGGAACTGATCCGCAACCTGCGCTCAGGCACCGCCGTGTTCACCATGCCGGCCGGGCCGATCAAATGCGCCGGCGCCCCGCAGAAGATCGCCTACCTCGCCGCCGACTACTGGCGCCAGCAAGGCGTCCTGAACGACATCCGGGTCGTGCTGGTCCTACCCACCCCCGGCATGTTCGGCGTCAAAGTCTTCGCCGACGAACTCGAACGCGTCGTCGCCCGCTACGGCATCGAAGTGCACAAGAACAGCGAACTCGTCGAAGTCGACGGCGCCGGCCGCCAAGCCATCGTCGTGGACCACGCCGACGACAGCAAACAAGCCATCAGCTACGACCTGATGCACGTCGTCCCACCCCAGTCCGCCCCCGACTGGCTCAAGGCCACCAGCCTCGCCGACCCCGACAACCCGGCCGGCTACGTCCAGATCGACAAACACACCCTGCAGCACACCCGCTACCCAAACGTGTACGCCCTCGGCGACGCCGGCAACAGCCCCAACTCCAAAACCGGCGCGGCCATCCGCAAACAAGCACCCGTCGTCGCCCGCAACCTGGCCGCCACCATCAAAGGCCGGCCACTACCCGCCTCCTACGACGGATACGCGTCCTGCCCGCTCACCACCGCCCGCAACAAGATGCTGCTCGCCGAATTCGACTACACCATGCAACCCGCCCCGAGCATCCCGTTCATCGACACCACCCACGAACGCACCGACATGTGGTACCTCAAGCGCTACGGGCTACCCGCCCTGTACTGGAACCTCATGCTCCGCGGCCGCGCCTGACCGAAGAGAGACCCGTTGACCAGCCCACCGGCACCGCCGGGCGTCGTGATCCACCTCAACGACGCCGACCCCGACCACCACCAGGCCGTCCTGCGCAACATCAACAATCTGCGCGCCGAACTCGGCGAGGACACCCCCACCGAACTGGTCGCCCACGGCCCCGGACTCGACATCTGCCGGACATTGACCCCGCACGCCGCCGCCGTCACCGCCCTGATCACCGAAGGCGTGACGGTGGCGGCCTGCGCCAACACCATGCGCAGCCAGCACCTCACCGCCGAAGACCTGATCGACGGCGTCCACATCGTGCCCGCCGGTGTCGCCGAACTCATCCGCAAGCAACGCGCCGGCTGGTCCTACCTCAAGCCCTAACCGGCCGAACAGAACCGTCAGAACGGCACTTTCGCGCGGTGCGCCGCGCTCACCGCGCACACGGCGCGACGCCATAAAGCCCGAAAGCCACCCATAGCCGCGCCATCGGGAGAAGACACCCGAGCACGCGTGGGCTGGACAGAGGAAACAGGGATCGTTGACATCAGCGGGAAGTCCTCAGCTCGCGGTCGACAAGGCCGGAAGGCGCCGCCGGGCGATACCGGTCGCAGACCGGTCAGCCGCAGGCGACGCCGGGCATACACAGCCGGTCATCGACCGCCAGACCCGTCACCGCGATCAGGCACATCGTGAAGATGTCACCAACCGGGGCGGGAACCGACGTCATAGCGACCAGCAAAGCACCTTGCCGTGGCTATCGGCAAACCAATCCCAGAAATGCTACGGCGCGGAGATCGCCGAACGCGTTGACACGGATGCCGCCGTGATCAGGAACGCCGCATGACCGTGGACGACATCACCGGCCTCGCCTGTCCCACGCACCGCCTCGCAGCCCGTACAACCGAGTCCAAACCGCCACAAATCGGGCCGAGCTGCTGCCCGCCTTCCTTTAGCGGCGGGCGCGGCGCAACGCGACGATATTGTCACCTACCTCTCACTTATGCACTTTCCGTTACCGGCCGCTCGTGGCGGGGAACGGGCGTCCGCGGTGTGCCCGCTGCACCCCGGCAGACCGCGCCGCGTGCCTGCAGGCGGTCGCCGCGGCCGTCGCCACCGTGGACCCCGGCATACCCGCTCACCTAATCGAGGAAGCCATACGTGCGTCGGCACCCAAGCCCCAGCAGCTGCGACGGCTCGCCTGGGCCGTCACAGAACGCCCAGACCTGCTCACCGGATCAGGGCACGACGCGCCCACCCACACGGTGCTGCTGCTCATCGACCACCTCCGCGCACGAGGAGCTACCCGCATTCACCCGCCCGAGTGCCCCGGTTGCCGGCGCACTGTTGCGCTGGTCGAATACCGCGACGGAGTGCGGGTCTGCCACACCTGCGCCGGCAAGTCCCGTGAAGTGGAATGCAGCCGCTGCGGCAAGGTTCGCGAACCGTCTGCCCGCGATCTGCAGGGACGCCCGCTGTGCCGGTATTGCAACGCGACCGACCCGGCGAACCTGAAGCCGTGCGTGCGCTGCGGCCGGCACCGTCGTGTTCACGCCCGCACCGACGACGGGCCGGTCTGCGCGGCGTGCCGGACACCGCCACCGATGCAGGCGTGCTCCATCTGCGGCCGCCTCGCGCACTGCGAAACCTCGAAAGCCACGGGCTTGCCCTGGTGCGTGCCCTGCCGAAGCAGGCGGATGAGGTGCACCGGCTGCAGCCACGTCCGGCTCGTACGCAGCGGCACGATCGACCGGCCGCTGTGCGCGGCCTGCACCCGGGCCGAACCTGGTTACTGGCTGAGCTGTCCCCGCTGCGGCGTCTCCGGCCAGCTCACGGCCGCCGTGTGCAAGCGCTGTGCGCTCACCGACCGGCTTGACCAACTCCTGGCCGACCACACCGGCGCGATCCCCGCCCCGATGCAGGCACTACGTGACTTCCTCGTGGCCGGCGACCAGCCCCAGAACGTGTCGGCCTGGCTGAATCGCCAGCCCCGTGCCCGCTCCCTACTGTCCGACCTCGCCACCGGCCGCACCCCGCTCACGCACGACACCTTCGACGCGCTCGAGCCCGACAAAGCCGGGCGGTACCTGCGAGAACTACTCGTCGGCGCGGGAGCGCTGCCGCCCCGCGACGAACTCCTGGCCCGGCTGGAACGGTGGCTGCACGCCACCATCGACGCCATCCCCGACCCGGCGCAGCGGCACCTCGTACAGCAATACACGGTATGGCACCTGCTCAGACGGCTCCGCCGTCGCGTCGCAGGCACCCACGCCAACACCAATCAGTGCAGCGCGGTGCGGGACCAGACCCGCGCTGTCATCAGCTTCCTCGACCTGCTCAGCGCCAACCACCTGACCTTGGCCACCTGCGCCCACACCCACCTCGACCGGTGGCTGGCCGGCGGCCAGATCCGCCACAGCAAGGCAGTCGGCGCCTTCCTACGCTGGGCGAACGCCAACAAGCTGACAGCGGTCTACCTACCCGTCCAGCAGTGGGGCGGGCCAGGTGCTCCCATCGACGGCGACCGCCGGTGGGAGATCGCCCGCCGGCTCCTTCATGACCACACCATCGACCTGGCCGACCGCGTCGCCGGACTTCTCGTGGTCCTCTACGCCCAGAACGCCGCCGACGTCAGCCGGCTCACCCTCGGCCACCTGCAGGTCACCGACGACAGCGTGCGGACACGACTCGGCGACCGGCCCATCGAGATACCCGAACCGCTCGCCACGCTGACCCGCGAACTAGTCACCGCCAGAACCCGCTCCCACACCCACGTAGGCAGCCAGACGTGGCTGTTCCCCGGCCGGCTCGCCGGGCGCCCCATCACCGACGGCGCGCTCCGTGACCGCCTGGCACGGATCGGTATTCACGTCACGCAAGCGCGGACCGCAGCACTGTTCCAGCTCGCCACCGAACTGCCCGCCGCGATCCTGGCACGCGTACTCGGCATCGACATCAAAGGCGCAGTCCGATGGCAACGCGCCTGCGCCGGAGACTGGACCACCTACGCAGCCGACGTCAGCCGACGGTGACCTCGGGGTCGCCGATGTCAATGTGATCCCGCATGGCGCGACGCCTTGATCGAAGACGGGGCCATGATCCTTTCCAGGTGATCCCGCCGGGCAGTGCCATTAAGAACCCCTAACTAAATGATGTTGGGGCGTTACCGGGTGACGTGAGGATCGTTCTGTCTGAACGTGGGAAGGGGTGAGCAGCCTCCGTGGATCGTGTCGGACGCGTTGTGGGCCGAGATTGCGCCACTGCTGCCACCCCGGCCCGCGCGTCGGCGTCGCTACCCCGGACGTAAGCCCCTGGACGACCGCAAGGTGTTGTGCGGGATCCTGTTCGTGCTCTACACCGGTATCCGCTGGGAGTACCTGCCCCAGGAGCTGGGGTTCGGTTGCGGGATGACCTGCTGGCGGCGGCTGCGGGACTGGAACAACGCCGGGGTGTGGCAACGGCTACACGAGATCCTGCTGGCCAGACTGCGTGCCGCCGGGCAGTTGGACATGTCGAGGGCGGTGATCGACGGCTCCCACATCCGGGCGCTCAAGGGCGGCCCAAAACCGGTCCGAGTCCGGTCGACCGCCGCCGTCCGGGCTCGAAACACCACGTCATCACCGATGCCGGCGGTATCCCCCTCGCGGTAACGCTGACCGGCGGCAACCGCCACGACTCCACCCAACTGGTGCCGTTGCTGGACAAGCTGCCAGCGGTCGGTGGGCGACCCGGCCCGCCACGACGGCGCCCCGACCGGCTGTACGCCGATCGGGGCTACGACTACCCCCGTCACCGCCGTGAGGTCCGCAACCGGGGTATCACCCCGGTCATCGCCCGTCGTGGTGTCGCCCACGGCTCCAGCCTCGGCACCCACCGCTGGGTGGTGGAGAGAACCTTCGCCTGGCTGCACTGGTTCCGCCGCCTCCGCATCCGCTGGGAGATCCGCGACGACATCCACGAAGCCTTCCTCACCCTCGCCTGCGCCATCATCTGCTGGCGCCGACTCCAAAGTTAGGAGTTCTAAAAGGCGGACTGCCGGGGCGCGGCGCGAGTCCCCGCAAGGGCCCGCGCGCCCCGCCTTCAACTGGGGCGGCGCCTGCGGGGACACGACAGCTTGTTCGAGTACAGGCATTCCGGCACCAGGGTGCGACGGGCACTCTCCGCCCCTGATGCAGGCCGAGATTACTGAGGACTCTCCCTATGACTCTCACCAACTGGGGTGGCAACGTCACCATCGCCGGCCAGGGCGGCTGGACGCGTATCACGTCCCTGGAACAGCTGGAGTCGATGCTGACGCGCGAGGAAGGAACATTGCGCGTCCTCGGGTCCAGGTTCACCTACCCGGCACAGCTGCGGTGCCCGGACGGGACTCGCGGCATCCTCCTCGACCTCCCCGGCCGCAGAGTCGGTGAGCTGCGTGGCGAGGACCTGTACGTCACCGGAGACACGCTGCTCGAAGACGTATGGCGGGCGTTGGACAGCCACGGTCTGGAGCCGGCCGCATGCCCGCCCGTGATCACGAGTCAGACGGTCGCCGGTGCCCTCGCCACCGGCACCCACGCCCAGGGTCTGTCCGGCGGCACCTTCTCCGACTGTGTGGCCGCCGTCGAGCTCATGGACGGTACTGGCACCTTGCACCGGCTCACCCGCGCTGACGCCGAGTTCGACGCGGCCGTGCTCAACCTCGGGTGCCTCGGTGTGGTCGTCGGCGTGGAACTTCTCGGTCGACCGGCAGAGGTTTTGCACTGCACCCGTTTCACCGCAGCCGAGGACAGCCTGCCCGAGCGCTACGCTGCCTGGAACCGCGAATCCGTGGCCGCCAAGAGCTGGTGGTTTACCGAGCACCAGGTCGTGCACACCTGGATCACCCACAACGACAGCTGGACACCTACGGCCTCCGAGGCCCAAGATCCGGCTGACCTGGACCGCATTGTGACCAGCACCCGCCGCCAACTGATGGCCGACATCGGCGACGGCCAGGGCCGGACGCCGGCCACCCAGACGCTGAAAAAGTTCCTCGGCGCGAGAAACTCTAAAGGGACACTTCACGAGATCTTCAAAAACGGCATCCCAGCACCGCAGTTGAACATGGAGATCGCCGTTCCCCTGGACGCCGTCCCCGAGGCGTACGCCCGCCTCAAGGAAGTCCTGCACGCCTCTCCCTACAAGCTGCACTACCCCGTTATCCTGCGTACCACCGGCCCGGCCCGCGGCCACCTGAGTCCCGCGCAGGCAGTCCCGGCCACCTACTTTGGCTTCGTGTCCTACATGACCGCCGCCGGATTGATCACCGCCGCGCGTCCACTGTTCGACGACATCCAACGCCTGCTCTACGGTCTGGGCGGCAGGCCGCACTGGGGCAAGTACTACACCCCGGAGCTGCTGCCCGCCTTCAACACCGACGGCTTCCCCCGGTTCCGGCAGGCTCTCAGCAGGTTCGACCCGCACCGACGCTTCGAGAACGACACCTTCTACCGCACGCTCGGGCTCTCCCCGGCATGATCCGAAACGCATCGACCGGCGCCGTTCAGCCGTCATCGTCCGCCGGGCCAGCGGACGGAACCCCACCCGACTGCGTCCCTGCGGCACCAGGGGTGAATCACACCAGCGCCACCGCCGTACTGTCGGTGGCAGTCAGCAGAATGGGCGGCATGACGAAGCCTCCCGCAACGGCGCCTGCTGTCGACCTCGCTGATGAGGCCGCCTACCTTGAAGCCGTCGCGCAGGCGCGGAAGGCCGCCGATGCCTACTACGGCTCCGGCGAGTCAGGTTTGGACGACGAGACCTACGATCGGCTGCTGCGCGCCATCACCGCCTGGGAGGACGCGCACCCCGGGCAGGCTGCGGCCGACTCCCCGTCGCAGCAGGTCGCGGCAGGAGTGACCGCTGGCGACGTCACGCACACCGTCGCGATGCTCAGCCTGGGCAACGTCTTCTCCGACGAGGAGCTGACGGCGTGGGCGGTCTCGTTGCAGCGACGGCTGGGCGGAGCGGCAGTGGCAGGCTGGGCGGTGGAGCCCAAGCTCGACGGTGTGGCCCTGGCGGCCCGCTACCGCGAGGGCCGGCTGGCGCAACTGGTCACCCGGGGCGACGGGACGACCGGGGAGGACGTGTCCCACACGATCGGGGACATCATCGGCCTGCCCCTGACCCTGACCGAACCGGTCACGATCGAGGTACGGGGCGAGGTCCTCATGACCGAAGACCAGTTCGCCGCCGCGAACGAGCAGCGGACCGCGCACGGCGCCACAGGCTTCGCCAACCGCCGCAACGCCTCCTCGGGATCACTACGCGCCAGGGACCGGGCCTACCGGGTCGGGCAGACCTTCTTCGCCTACGCCGCACTGACCGACCCGGCGCACACCGACGACCCCGGCCTCGCCGGGCTCACCCACACCCAACTCGTCGCCCGCCTGGCCGCCCTCGGACTGGGAACGACGGCCGACACCCCGCTGGCCACCCGGGCCTACGCGACCCTTGACCAGGTCGTAGATCGGGTGCGTGAGATCGGCGCCCTACGGGCGGCACTCGACATCGAACTCGACGGTGCCGTGATCAAGGCCGACAGCCCCGCCGACCAGCTCCGGGCCGGGACGGGCTCCCGCACCCCGCACTGGGCCACCGCCTTCAAGTTCCCGGCCGCCCAGAAGATCACCGTGCTGCGCGCCGTGCAGTGGAGCGTGGGCCGCACCGGCGTGATCGCCCCACGTGCTGTCCTCGACCCCGTGGACGTCGCCGGGACCACCATCACCTACGCCACGTTGCACAACCCGGCCGACATCGCCCGTCGTGGCCTGATGCTCGGAGACCACGTCGTCGTCTACCGGGCCGGTGAGGTCATCCCCCGCGTCGAAGGCGCGGTCGCCGGCCTCCGCACCGGCACCGAACAACCTGTCGACTTCCCCGAACTGTGCCCGCGCTGCGGCGGCGACATCGACCGCGGTCAGGAACGCTGGCGCTGCGAGCGGGGACGCGCCTGCGGGCAGAAAGAAGCGATCCGGTACGCCGTCGCCCGCGACGCGCTCGACATCGACGGCCTCGGCGAGAAGATCATCGTGCAGCTCGTCGACAAGGGGTTGATCGAGGACTTCGCCGACCTGTTCACCCTCACCCGCGATCAGCTGCTCACCCTCGACCGCATGGGGACCAGGAGCGCCGACAACCTCACCGCCGCCATCGAAGCCGCCAGGACCAAACCCCTCAACCGCGTCTTCTGCGCCCTCGGCGTCCTGGGCACCGGCCGGTCCATGTCCCTGCGCATCGCCGCGCACTTCGGCTCCATGCGGGCCATCCGAGACGCCGATGCCGTCGCCCTGGCACAGGTCGACGGCATCGGCAACGAGAAAGCCCCCGTGATCGTGGAGGAACTGGCCAGCCTCGCCCCCGTCATCGACAAGCTCGTCGCCGCAGGCGTGAACATGGACCAACCCGGCTTCGCTCCCCCCGCCCCCACAGACGCCGAGGCCGACACGGAGACATCCACCCAGAAGGCGAACATCGGGCTGCCGCTGGCGGGAATGACCGTGGTGGTAACCGGCGCGATGACCGGCCCCCTCTCACACCTGTCCCGAACCGAGATGACCGAGCTGATCACCAAAGCGGGAGGACGCGCATCCTCCAGCGTCTCCACCCGCACCCACCTCGTCGTCGCCGGCGAGAACGCCGGCAGCAAACTCACCAAGGCCCAGGCCCTGGGCATCGAAACCATCACACCCGAGGAACTCGCCCAACGCCTCGCCGAGCATCTGACGTGAAGTTCTTGGCACGAGAAACGGTGGGGCACGTCGGCGGCGACGTCTGCCTCCGATGATCTCTCCCGACAGGCGGGTCGCCGTACATGTCACACCGCGGCCCGCCCGGGAAGGCCTTGCGGCCCAACGGTCCTTTCCATCGTGGGCCCGACCATGCCGTCTGATCGCTTCGATGGTGTGCGCCGCCGTAGGATCTGGTCGATCTGCTCGGCACGGACCGGCAAGACTCGGGGTGACGTCTCGCCGAGTCGTCGGTGCAACGTGCCGACCTGTTGGGCGGCTTGATCCACGAATACGAATGCCGCCGTGCTGCTTGAACTTCCGGGCCGCTCGATCTCACCTACAAGGAGTTCGAGCTCTTCGCCCGTTTCCCGCCTGCACGACCTGCTGGTCCTCGAAGGTCGGAAGCCAGCACGCCGAACGGCCGCCGCCACCGGGCCCGAACTCGACGCTCCGCGGCAAGTCTCGTCGTTGCGGAACGCCAACCTCTGTTGACGGGCAGCGCACGAAAACCTATGTTAGTGAGTATTCACTTTAGGAGTTCGTATGGCTCGGGACTGGATCCTCTACGGTGCCTCCGGAGTTACGGGTGCCCAGATCGCGGAGGTTGCGGTACGCCGCAGGCACCGGCCGCTGCTTGTCGGTCGAGCCGCTTCGCGGCTCGCTCCACTTGCCGAACGGCTGGGACTGGAGTGGGCCGTCGCCGACATCGCCGACGAGGCGGCGCTGGCCGTACTCGTCGGGTCGGCGCCGCTGACCCTGCTCGCCGCGAGCCCATTCACCGTGACCGGTCCCCCGCTGCTGCGGGCCTGCCTCGCCGCTGGGGTGCATTATCTCGACATCGCGAACGAGCCGGGCGTGTTCGAGACGGTGTACGGCCACGACCAACAGGCCCGCCGACGGGGAGCGGCACTGCTGCTCGGGGCCGGCTTCGGGGTTACCGCCACCGACCCCCTCGCCCGCCACGTCGCCGACGCCCTGGCCGACGCCGACCGCCTCGACCTGACCTATTGCCTGTACACGGCCGGCACCAGTCCGGGGGCGCACGCCAACGCCCTCAGCGCGCTGGCCAGCGGCGGACAGGTGCGCCGGACCGGGCGGCTCGTCCCGGTCGGACTCGGCGCCAGCGTGCGCCGGGCGGAGCGGCCCGGCGGCGACGCGACCGTCTTCGCCGCTCCGCTCGGTGACCTCGCCGCGGCGTACCGCACGGCCGGCATCGCCGATATCACCGTGGAGACCGCCATCGCTGCGCCGTCATGGCTGGCCCGGCTGGCCCTACCGGTACTGCCGGTCGTCGCGCGCAGCCGCGCGCTGCAACGCCGCGCCGCGCGCGCGACCGGCAAGACACTTCCTCTCAGGGACCCGAGCCGGCGCACCTACGTGCGGGCCCGCGCGAGCGCCGTGGACGGGCGGTCGGCCGAGGCATGGCTGGCGACCGGGAAAGGGTACGCCTTCACCGCCGAGGCGTCGGTACGGGCGGTCGAGTCAGTGTTGGCCGGTCCCGCCGCCGGTTCGCACTCACCCGGTGGTCTACTCGGCGCCGACTTTCCTCTCGACATCCCCGGCACACGCCGGTTCGGCCCGCCGGCCACGATCGATGGTCGAGGATAGCCCGATGCCACGCATCAGCCAGGAACCCGCCATCCTCGACGCCGCTTTGTCCTGCTTTGCCGAACGCGGATACGACGCCACGCGCGTCAAGCACATCGCCGAGCGGGCCGGGGTCTCCGAGGCCGCCCTGTACCGGCACTATCCGTCCAAGGAAGCGCTCGCCCAGCACCTGTACAGCCAGCACCTCACCTACTACGCCGACCGGTTGACGGCGATCGCCGACAGCACGCACCCACCGGTCGACAAGCTCGTCGAGGTCGTCCACTCGGTCCTTGCCGTCTACCGGCGACAGCCGGATGCGTTCGTGTTCACCCTGCTGAGCACCGGTACCTTCATGCCGCAGTTGCCCGAGGGCGTCGCCTACCCGATCGACATCGTCGAGCGCATCGTCACCGAGGCCCAGGACGCCGGCGTGGTCCGCGAGGGCCAACCCAACCTGCTCAGCGCGATCCTGCTCGGCTGCGTCCTGCGCCCCATCATCCTGGCCACCCTGTCCCGTCCCGGAGCGCTCGATCTGCTCGGCGACACCCGACACGACCTCGTCATCGAACAAGCTGCCATCGCTGCGATAAGGAGATTCCCGTAATGCGCCTCACCCGCCTCGCCACCGGCCGCAACGTACTGCTGTCGGCGCTCGCCTTTGTCGGTGTCTTCGCTGTGATGACCGTCGCGGTCACCGCCTTCTACGATGCCACCGGCGCCGGCATTCTCAACCTCAACGGCGCCCGCAACGCGGCCGCCCCTCGCGGCGGCTACACACCCGACGTTGCCTACACCTGGCTGACCGCCTACGGTGCCGATGGGCGCATCAACCATCTGCTCATCCTTCTCTTGGACGTACCGCTGATCCTGTCCGCCGTTGCCTTCACCGCCCTAGGCCTGCGCTACGCCGCCGTCCGCCTGGGCGCGCCAGCCCGGCTCCGTGCCGCGTTCACCGTGGTGGCCGTCGCCGGTGGTGTGCTCAACGCCGTCGAGGACGCCGGTGTGGCCACGCTGCTGCTGAGTTACCCGCGCCGTCTCGACGGCCTCGCCTCCACGGTCGGCACGGTCGGCGCCCTCAAGTCCGGTGCCTACAGCCTTGCCCTGCTCTGCACCGTGGTCGCGCTCTCGGCGAGCGCGGTCTGGCGCCGCCGGCAAGGCACCACAGCCCCAACGGGTGATGTTGAAGGACGTGAACGCGTTCACGCAGAGTGAACGCCCTGGACGGGCTAACCTGTTCGTGTGTGCGGCTTGCCCGGACCGGCCCGATGACCACCGGTTCGACTGCTCGTGACCTGACGGCCGGCCGTTCCGCACCGTGTACCGCATGTTGGACTGTTCGCCACCCACGACCTCGCCGACCTGACCCCACGCCGGGGGAGGTCCTCAACCCGTCCGACTACTACCAACCCGGCGGTATCACCCGGCTCCTCGACCACCACTGGACGGTCCTGGTCAACGAGATCCGCCTACGAACCGGGCCCGTGCCCGCAGGCACCCGTCACACCCACGAGGCCGTCCTGCGAGCCCGTCGATCTGTCCATCGCCGGTCACCGCATTGATGTCGACGTCGTCCGAGCTAGTCCCCGTCGACGTCATCAGCGTTCGTCGGGCTCCGGTTCCCACCCGAGGTGATCGTGCTGGCGGTCCGTTGGTACCTGCGTTTCAACCTCTCGTACCGGGATGTGGAGGATCTGCTGGTCGAACGCGGTGTCGAGGCCGATCGTGTAACGGTCTACCGGTGGGTGCAGCAGTTCACCCCGCTGCTGGTCGACGCCGCCCGGTTCGCTCGTCACTCACCTGGGACCCCTGGCACATCGACGGGACCTACGCCAAGGTCAACGGCATCTGGCGATACGTCTACCGCCGTTGACCAGCATGGTCAGGTCATCGACATGCTCGTATCGGCGCGTCGGGACGCCGCCGTAGCCCGGCGATTCCTCCACCGGGCGCTGACCACGCTGAAGGTCACGCCCACCGAGGTCGTGACCGACGCCGCTCCCGCCTACGTCAGGGTGTTGGACGACCTGCTCCCGTCGGCGTGGCACCACATCGAGCGGCACGCCAACAATCCGACCGAGGCCGACCACAGCCAGCCAAGCACCGGCTCACACCGATGCGCGGGCTCCGCACCGACCGCACCGCCAGGCGGTCGTCACCGGGCACGCCTTCGGGCAGAACCTCACAGGGACACTACGAACTCGCCATCGACATCCGCCCGCGTTGCGGGTGGCCGCCTTCACCGAACTCGCACGAACGATCTGACCATCTGACCAGTGCCCGTCGGCGCAGCTCGGCGCCCTCACCAATCCGCCAGTGCAACAGCCCCGACGTGAACTGACTCGAAGCTGAAGCAAACGTCCAGTACGAGACAATGGCATCATGCAGATCCGACTATCCGGCGAAGACTACGCGTGGCGGCTGTTCGTGCTGCTGTCCGCGACTGTCCTTCCGCTCGGAACGTTGGCCCTGCTCGTGGCCATGGCGCTCAGCGGGGCGGACACGGTGTCCCTCGTGGCGGTGGGAGTGGCGGCGACGGTGCTGCACGTCACGGCGTGGGGGGCGACTTCGCAGCCTGTCAGGGCGTTCGTGGCGGCGGCTCTTGCCATGGTGGTCTTGGCGCTCGTGCCGATGCCGGGCTGGTCCAGCGGGGTGTTGACCCCGTCGTCTTTGTGCTTCCTGCTCGTCTTGTGGCGGCTGGTCGCCGTGGGGCCGAGTCGGTGGGTGGCCCCGGCGCTGGCGACCGCGGTCGCGGGCGTGGCGCTCGCTGGGATGGCCTCAACGCTCCGCGAGCCGGCCGGTGCGCGGTTGCCGCTGTGGATGCCGGTGCTGGAGGTGATGCTGCTGCTGGCCGTGGTCGTCGGTGTGTGGGGTTTCGCGCGCGTTGTCCGGGCGCAACGACAACGCTCGGTGGCCCAAGCAGCACAGCGGCTTGCCGTCGCCCGGCGCGCCGAGCGCGCGGAGATCCGTCGGGACCTGCATGACGTCATCGCGCACTCGCTCACCTTGGTTGTGGCACAGGCGGAGGCAGCGCGAGTCGGCACTGCTGAGCATGAAACTGAGCGGGCTCTCGCTCAGGTGGCAGACACGGCTCGCGCGGCCCTGTTGGGTCTACGCGGGATGCTGCGGGTACTCGATGCTGCTCCGCTCGCGGCGGGTGACATCGTCCCGTCCCTTGATGGGCTACCGGCGCTGGTCGCGGCGGCGGCGACACCATTGCACCGGGTGACGCTGACCCAGCACGGGGACCGGCGGGCGATGCCGGCCGATGCCGAGTCGGCGCTGGTGCGGCTGGTGCAGGAGGGCATCACCAACGCACTGCGGCATGTCGAACCGCCGCTGAGCGTGACGGTGCACGTGGACTGGAATGTCGAGCTGGACGAGGACGGGGGTGGCGACGTGGTGCAGGTGCGAGTGCAGGACGACGGCGGTTCGGGACCACGGACGGCAGGGGACCCCGGGATGTCTCCGGGCACCGGTTCCGGGCTGGCGGGTGTGGCGAGGCGGGTCGAGGCCGCAGGCGGTGAGCTCGCAGTCGTGCGCGGGAAAGGCTGGACCCTCTGCGCGCGGCTGCCGACAGTGGGTACGCCGTGACGCCACCGGTGCGGGTGCTGCTCGCCGACGACCAGGCCCTGTTGCGCTTGTCGCTCGCCACCGTGCTGGGAGCCGACGAGCGGATCGAGGTGGTCGGCGCAGTCGGCGACGGCCGTGCCGCTGTCACAGCGGTGCAGCAGTGCTCAGTCGATGTGGTGCTGATGGACATCCGCATGCCAGTGCTGGACGGCATCGCCGCCACCGCGCAAGTCGTGCGCCTCAGCCCGCGCACCCGCGTGCTGGCCCTGACGACGTTCGACCTGGACGAGCTGGTCCTGGCCGCACTGCGCGCCGGGGCCAGCGGATACCTGACGAAGGATGCCCGCCCTGCGGCGCTCGTCGACGCGATCTGCGACGTGGCTGCCGGCAGCTCGGCGTTGGCGCCCGCGGCGGCGGCTTGCCTGGTGGAGCACGTGCGGCGGACGTCAGCGCCCCGGCCCCAGGCGGTCACGCAGCTGTCCCCCCGGGAACGGGAGGTGTTCGACCTGATCGCTGCGGGGCGGTCGAACGGTGAGATCGGCGCGCAGCTGCACCTGACGCAGAACACGGTCAAGACGCACGTGCGCGCGATCTTGACCAAGCTCGACCTGCGTGACCGGGTGCACGTCGTGATCTTCGCCTACGACAACGGTCTGGCCGGCCCACCTCACCCCGCGGGGTGAGGGCCACCCGCCGGCCGGGGTGATGCGGCGGCCGGTTCCCCGCTGCCAGGCTCGACGGCGAGGGTCACCGTGACCCGGCGAGGAGATCATCACCATGACCACACAACGGAGCCGCACTTCCGAGGGCGCCGTCACCGGCAGGACCGAGGCGACCTCGTCCACGGCCCGCGACCCGCGACGGGTCCTGGCGTGGTTCGCCGGGACGTTGACCTTCATCACGGCAATCGTCCTCGCGCCGCTGTTCGCCAACGACGCGGACGCCGACACCTTCAATGCCACCGTCCCCTTCCTGTCCTGGGCGCCGGCATTGTCGGCGTTCGTGGCACACCTGGGCACCGGTCGCCGCACGTCCTTTCTGAACTGGTCGGCGCTCCGTCCGTTGCGCACCGGACGCGTGCTGCGCACCAGTGCGCTGATGCTCGCGGTATTCGTGGCCATCCCGGCAGTGATCACGCTGCTGTCCTTGGCGCTGGGCGTCGTCGACTGGCAGCCGAGCGAGCAGGCGCTGCGCCTGGTGCCGCTGATGCTGCCACTAGCCCTGGTAGGCATGCTGACGGTTACGGGCGAGGAGATCGGATGGCGCGGCGCCCTTCACACGAGTCTGGCTCGCTACGGACTGGTTCGCGCGAGCGTCTCGATCGGCGGTCTGTGGGCGCTGTGGCACCTGCCGTTGCTGCTCGGGTACCACCTCGACGGAGCGATGGCTGGGCGGGAGATCGTCGCCACCACGGTCAACCTGCTGTTCGCAGCGCTCGTGCTGAGCGCGGCGCGGGCGCTGTCGGCATCGGTCTGGCCGGCGGCGTGGGCTCACGCGCTGCTGAACACCACTCTGGTGTTCACCTCCTCCAATCTTGTCACCCCGGCCTCCGAGCTGACCGACGGAGCCTTCTGGATGCTCCAGTTGGTGACCTGGATCGTCATCGGCTGCGCGGGCGCGTTGCTGCTCCGGGCGGCTACTCAAAGCGCCGCGCACCTCACGCCGACTCGCTCGTAGGGGAGGAACAGATCGCCTCGTCACCAGAGGACGGACCCGCTACACCTCGGCGATGGGTTTCGTGGTTGTCAGCAGGTCAGGCAGATGCCCGGTCGGTGAGGCGCGCGAGCAGGTCCCCAGGTGGCAGGGCAACCTCACACCGGCCGTACACTGCCGTGACTGGGTCGACAAGCGGTGGATGGAGACCGAAAATTCAACTGACGTCTGAGGTATCGCTGGTCGCCCTACTCGCTACGAGCGCTGCGGATCGCCCGTGAGCTTGTCGAGGGAGAGACAACGGTCAGCGGTGCCTGTCTCGGCTCCATCACCCACGCCGTGCGTCTTGGCCGACATGACTAACCCGGACCGAGACGTTCAAGTGCGGCGCATCGACCAGCAGGTCGGCGAGTCGCGTAAGAGGCGACAGGACTTCGCTTCCGGCCGCGTGCGGCTGGCAACTCTGGAGGAGATGAAGCAGCAACTGCGCGAGATCGAAGTAGATCGCCCGCGCCGCCCACAGGCGCTGCCCTACGAGCAGCCACCTGGCGGCGCATCAGATCATCGTTCAGAAAGAGGCCAATCGGCGCCCCTCGGTTACGGCAGGGCGGCGTTGGCTATTGCCGCGTCGAAACGATCGGCGAGAACGAGAAACTCCTCAGCCCATCCGCTAGATAGCGAGACCTCCTGGATCGGACCTGTCGGCGCGAACAAGATCGTGAGCATCAGCAGTGGCGGATCGCCGGCACGAACCGCAGCACTCAGCTCCTCGACTTCCTGCAGCGCGGCATCCGCATCAGGAAACGACGACCACGAGAAGTCATTGCCTTGCCGCGTCAAGATTGCGTGCGTATCCGTGAGCACGGCCATCAACGCGTCAGTGTCAACGCTCATGGTGCCGAGCCTCCGTCCGAGGTGCGTTGGCGTCCACATGAGTGCGCAGGTGCGTGAACGGTCCGGTCGGTGAAGCGGTCGTCGATGCGCAGCAGGTAGCTGGTATCTGGGCGCAGTCATGTCAAGCTCGTAGCGATGGTGAACGGGCATCAGCGCGAACAGGTGCCTGACTTTCTGTTCGTGTCACCGGGCACCGCGATTTGTCCGGTGGTCAGTAGAATCCCCCGCGGGCTCGTCGGTGATCGGCAGCCAGGGCGGGCGCGGGTGTGCGCGAGGGCTCGACAGGAAAGCCGGGACGTCGCTGGCGTCGGCGGGCGGCGTGCCCAGCCGCCCAGTCGCAGATCCGTATGGCTCGGTCGCCGTGCAGCGAGCCGGTCTCCTCCAGGACTCGCAGGGCGGCCGACAGTGAGATCGGCTGGCCGGCCGTGTACGTCGGGCTCCAGGCCGAACGCGTACCGTCATCCGCCCTGCGATAGGCGTCCAACGCCGCGAGCACGCCGTCCGGCCCGGACGGGCCGCCGAGGAGGAACGCGAAGCGGCGCTGTTCGAGTACGCCGTCCGAGGTCCACAGTATGCGCCCAGGACTGCCGATCATGGTGTCGTCGATCCGGATTCCATCTCTCTTGACGATAGGGCGGCACCTCCCGGCTGTCTTGAACAAGTCGGCCATGTCCGGGGTCGTCGAGGGCTCTATTGCGGGACGCTGTGGCTCGCTCGACCTGTACCGCCGGGTTGTCGTCGTGGCTCAGCCGGTGAGCAGGCCGGCCAGGTCGAGTTGGTTGACTGCGGTGTGTACGTCGGCGTCGGGCCTGTCGGTGAACAGCGCGGCCACCTGGCCGACCGTGGCGTGGTGGCTGATGGCCGCGCTGAGCAGCGCCCGGCACTCCCGCGCCGTACGCGGACCGGTTCGGTTGACCATCGCCTGGAGGGTCGCGTCGAAGGTCCGGACGTGAGGCATGCAGGCATCAAGTTCGCCGAGGGTGTCGGTGGTGCCTCGGTGCCACCGGCCGTCGGCCCACCACCAGCAGAACGTCAGCAGGCCGTTGCGGTTGCGGGTGTTGAGGACGCTGTCCGTGACCCAGGCCGGAGCTCCTGTGTAGAGGTCGGGCAGGCGTGCACCACGGTTGTAGGCGGCCTCCAACAGTGCGGAGTTCCATCGTCCACCGGAAAGCACCGCGCGTTCGCCGGGGAGCAGGAAGAGGACGGATCCGTTGCGTTGGCCGTCCTCGTACCACGCGTGGCCGGGGAAGATGCGTGGCCCCAACTCCATTCGGAGGCCGGCTTCAATCGCCGAGAGCACCGCCCAGCGCGCCCAGACCTCCGAGAGCGGAGGAACCGAGTCGGCGGCCACAGCGCCACGATCAGCGGCGGCGGCCGCGGCGGCCGCGACAGCGGCCCGGCCGGGGTCGCGGCCCTGCGCGTCGGGTCCGGCAACGTACCCGGCGAGCCATACCGGCAGGCGGGTACGCGGATACTGCGCCAGGTCGTTGCGGTAGTGCTCCGGAAGCATCAGTTGATCGTCGGGAAAGGGCTCGTCGCCGTAGTCGTAGTCGTAGTTTACAGTCGTCTCGCCGCGGTTCGTGACAGTCAACAGCGGTCGCCACCAGGGACCGGCCGGCATCCGCGCGGCAACCTCGCGCTGGCGGCGGATCAGCTCGCCGATCGGATTCGGCACTGGTACGAGCCCTGATCGGCCGTGCACCCAGAAGCGCAGCTGGGCGATTTCAGCGGAGACGGTGTACGCGAACTCGGCCAAGAACCGGTCCCAGCCGGTGGGACCGAGCTGAGCCAGCTGCTGCACGATCGGGTCGATCAGCCGGGAGGCTTCGGCTGCGGTCCCGGCGTTGTCGGTCGGGGCGTCGACGATGCTGAACCCGCTGATCACCGGCGTGTTCTCGGACGCGGCCTGGTTGAACAGTCGCTCGAACTCGGCGGCGAACTCTGACTCGTCGGAGCCACCGCATCCGCCCCCGCTCCGGAGCTCGACCTCGATGAACTGGCCATAGGCATGCTGCGGCGGTACCGAGGACGAGACCTCCTCAATACGCCCGGAATCACCGATGAGAAACACCGACCGCCCCACCGGCATGTCCAGGAAGGCCATCGGATCGCTCTCGTCGATGTCCACCGGCGCGTACACGGCCCAGCCCACCTCGAAACGGTCTGCCTCCAGCCCTTCCGTGGGGTAGTCGATGTCCTGGGACCTTATCCATTCCACCACCAGCGAAATCGCTCGCGCCTCATTCATCCGTGTACCCTCCCCTGCCCCGGATCGGGGACGCCGTGACCGTCGTCGCCGCCAGAGCGGATCTCCTCGCGGCGTCCGGCGAGTCCTCAACAGCGAGCCACGGCACGCCCGGAGTCCTCCTTCGGAGGCGACATCGCAGCACACAATGACCGGGACCGGTCCCGAACCGGATGGATTAACGTGCGGTGGGCCGGAGGGGAGTGCGAGGTGGCGATGAAGGAGTTCGTGTCGCAGGTGTTGCCTGCGTCCACCCGCAGCCTGGCCGGCGGGGTGCCGCCGGCGCCGCCGGGCACGATCTTCGCGCTGGCCGCCGGTGGCGGGTTCGCGGTGCCGCCCCGGAAGTTCACGCTGCACTTCGGTCGCGACAGGGACGACGTCCATGTGCCGATCGGCCTCGACGATCCCTATGTCAGCCGACTTCACGGCATCATCGTGGGTGACGGGCTGGAGTGGCGAATCCGCAACAAGGGCAAGCTGCCGCTCCAACTGTCCGGTGATGCGATGCTGCTGTCCGGTCACGAACGGCTGATCGAAACAGGTTACAACCCGCTGTTCATCAGCTCCCCGAAGGGCCGGTCACATCTGCTCGAGATCTACGTCGTCGGGTTCCGGATCACCGACGCCCACGTCGAGCAACGCAGCCGGACGAAGATGCCGGAGGTCTACGACCTGAGCCTGGCGGAGCGGCTGGTACTGACCGCGCTCGCGCAGCGGTACCTGCGCCACGAGCGCTATCCCCAACCCGTGTCCTGGAACCAGGTGGCCAGCGACCTCAACCAGGTACCGGACGGCAGGCAGTGGACGCCGAAGACCGCGGCGCACCTCGTCGCCGCGGTACGCGAGCGCCTGGCCGAGGGCCCCGATCCGATTCGCGGGATCCGGCGCGAGGACGGGGTCGGCGAACCGGTGGGCAACACGCTGAACCACAACCTGATCCAGGCGCTGCTGCTCAGCACCACGCTGATGCCGTCGGATCTGCGCCTGCTCGGCGAGGAGCAGGACGAGGAGCAGGGGTGAGCGCGCAATGACGTGGCAGGTCGGCGAGGTGATCGATGGCCGGTACCGGGTGACCCTCGTACACGAGCAGGGCGGCATGGGCCTGGTGTACCGGGTCCAGCACCTGGCCTGGGGCATCGACCTCGCGGTGAAAAGCCCTCGGCCGGAGCTGTTCTGGCGACCGAAGGATCAGCAGCGGTTCATCGCCGAGGCGGAAACGTGGGTGTCGCTGGGCCTGCATCCGCACGTGTGCAACTGCTACTACGTCCGGGTGCTGGACGGTGTGCCCCGGGTCTTCGCCGAGTACGTCCCCGGCGGCAACCTGTACGACTGGATCAGAAGCCGGCGGCTGTACGACGGTGATCCGACCGAGGTGACGGCCCGGATCCTGGACGTGGCGATCCAGACCGCGTGGGGACTCGACCACGCGCACAGCCGTGGCCTGGTACACCGGGACGTAAAACCGGCCAATGTGCTGCTCGACATCGAGAACGGCGCAGTCACCGCGAAGATTACCGACTTCGGCATGGCCCGGGCCCGGGAATTCCCGATCACGGTCGGCACCGACGCGCCGGCCGGCGCCAGCATCCTGGTGCCCGGCGGCAGCGGAATGACACCGTTGTACGCCTCGCCCGAGCAGGCCGCGGGGGAGATGGTGGGGCGGCGTACCGACATCTACAGCTTCGCTGTGTCACTGCTGCAGATGTGCGCCGGCAAGGTGACCTGGATGACGGGTGCCGCCGCGGGGGCGGCGCTGACCGGTCTCCGCATGGACGCCGCGGCAGGCGCCGTCACCATCTCGCCGGCCCTCGGCGACCTGCTCGAGCGGTGCCTCCGCCAGGATCCCGCCGACCGGCCGAGCGCCATGCCCGACGTCGCCACCGAGCTGATCGACATCTACCAGGCGGTCACCGGTCACGCCTACCCGCGGGCGGCACCCGCCATGGCCGACCTGCTCACCGATGAACTCAACAACCGGGCGGTGTCGCTGCTCGACCTCGACCGGCCGGACGAGGCCGACCAGGCGTTCGCACAGGCGCTGGCGGCCGACCCACGCAACGCGCGGGCCATGTACAACGCCGGACTGATGAAGTGGCGCCGCGGCGCGGTCACCGACGACGCGCTCCTCGCCGAGATCGAGGCGACCCGCGCGGACACCAGTGATCCCTGGGAGGTGCGGTATGCGCTCGCCCAGATCCACCTGGAACGCGGCGACCTGGGTACGGCCCGCACGCTGCTCGACGAGGTGGCCCGTGAGCGACCGGACGAACGCGAGGTCATCAAGGCCCTGGACCTGACTGCCTCCCCCGAGCTCATCGACGCGCGCTGCACCCGCGAGTGGCAGGTCCCCTGGCCCCGGCGCCAGCGTGACCTCTACTCGGTCGGCGCGGACCCTTACCGGATCCCGCTCGCCGTCACCCCCGACGGACGGTTGATGCTCTCCGGCGGCTGGGACGGCGCGCTCAGACTCTGGGACATCCACAGCGGACGGTGCGTACGGACACTCGGCCGGCACCGCCGGCCGGTGCACGCGGTCGACCTCACGCCGGACGGACGCTGGGCCGTCTCCGTCTGTGAGGACGAGTCCGTGTGGTTCTGGGAGCTGACCAGCACCCGCTTCCGCAGCTCGCCCAAAGGCCGCCGCCTGTACGCCAGCCCCAACCCGCCGAACTGGGACAGCGGCGACCGGATCGGCGAACTCGCCCTGCGCGTCGACCGCACGACGGTCCGGCTGACCCCCGACGGGCGCTGCGTCCTCTACGCGGGCCTGGACGGCGTGCTGCGAATCTGGGACACCCCCGGCCGACGGACGCGGACGCTCGACGAGGCCGCGGCCGGACGGTTGGTGTCGACGAGCGCCGACGGCCGCTGGGCACTGTCGGTCGGTTGGCGCGGGCGCGAGCAGGAGCGGGAGCGTGTCGTACGGCTGTGGGATCTGGCCGACGGGCAGTGCCGGCAGGAGTTGACCCCGCACGAGTCGGGGGTGACCAGCCTGTGTTTCAGCGCCGACGGTCGTTACGCCGCCACCGGATGCCACGGCGGCACGATCCGGGTCTGGGATCTCGGCGATGGTCGCTGCGTACGCGTTCTGAAGGGCGGAACCACGCCCGACACCCTTTCCCTCGACGCCGGTGCGCGACTCATGATCTCCGGCGGCGACGGCCGCAGCATCCGGCTGTGGGAACTGGACAGCGGACGGTGCCTGCGGACGTTCGGCGCTCACCAGGGCGGCACCACCCTGGTCCGGCTGGAAGCCGACGGCCGGTCCGCGCTGTCGACCGGACAAGACAGGACGGTACGGCGGTGGGAACTGCCCGGCCGGTACCGGGGCACGCCGCGACTGAGCCGGCCGCGCCAGCACCTCGAATTGAGCCGGCTCGGCGGCCGGGTGGACTCGCTGGTGGCCGAGGCGGAGCAGGCGATGGCGGGCGGCCGTTTCCCGGCGGCGCTCGACCTGTTGCGGCAGGCGCGCTCGATCGAAGGGTACGAGCGCGCGCCGCGCCTCATGTCCGCTTGGTGGGCACTGGGCCGCCGCAGCGTGCGCACGGGTCTGCGATCGGCCTGGTCGTCACGACTCCTGACGGGGCACACCAGGTCAGTGCAGGCCGTGGACCTGTCCGGTGACGGCAGAATCGGGCTGTCCGGCGGCAGCGACGCAACGGTCCGGGTGTGGGACCTCGACGCGGGTACGTGCCTACGGGTTCTGGAAGGCCACCAGCACATGGTGGAGTCGGTCCGCCTGAGCGACGACGGACGGCGGGCACTGTCCTCCAGCCGGGACGGCACCGTTCGCCTGTGGGACCTCGACACCGGCAACTGTCTACGCATCATCGAGCGCAACCGAGGGCTGATGCACCGTTCATCGCCGGTGCGGTTCAGCCCCGACGGCACGCAGGCCGTGGTCGGCGGTAAGGACGGCACGATCCGATACTGGGACCTGGAGACCGGGGCTCCCGTCAGGGAACTGAGGGGCAGGGTCTGGGGCATCGACGACATGTGCGTCGGTGATGACGGCCGTCTCGTCGTGACCGCGAAGGGCGGCGAGGTCGAGGTGTGGAGCCCGGCGGACGGCGGATCCGTGAGCCGGTTGCGGAGGGAGGGGAGCCGCCTTACCGCCGGCCGGATGCGTACCGTGTCGCTCAGTGCCGACGGAGGGTCCGTGATGGCCGGCGACGACGACGGCTTCCACCTGTGGAACGTCGTCACCGGGAAGATCACGCGGACGTTGGATGGGTCGCCGCCCCGTGGACTTCACACGGTCCGGATGACCGCTGACGGACGCTTCGCCGTGTGCGCCGCATTCTGGTCACCCATCGAGGTATGGGACATCCATAGCGGACGACGCGTACGGGTCCTCGACGGGCACGAACAGGGTGTCAGCTGCCTAGCGCTGACGCCCGACGGTCGCTTCCTGCTGGCCGGGAGCGGTGACAACCTGCGGCGCTGGGAGCTCGACTGGGAGCTTGAGGCCCGAGCCGCGGCCGACTGGGATGACGGCGCGAAACCGTACCTCGAAATGTTCGTGCGCCGATACGGTCCGCAACGGACAAACTGCAACGTCGACGTCCTGCTGCGACGGTTGCAGGACGTCGGATACGGCTGGCTGCGCCCCGACGGCGTGCTGGCCCAGCTCGACCGCATGGCGGCCGACATGGCGACCGGGCATCGGTCCGAGGTCGGACACTAACTTGATCTTTAACCTGCGGCGTGGTGGCATCGACCCCGGCTGATCATGGGGACAGCCCTTGATCGATCATTCCTCTTGTCTAGGGAAGAAGATCGCAAACCAAGGGCTGTCTGGTGATCAGTGTGCA
>NZ_WVUH01000549.1 GCF_017614955.1 Micromonospora echinofusca | reverse complement strand
GGGTGGGGCGGCGGGCCGGGGAGCGCGGGCTACTGCCGCAGCACGGCGGCTCCGACGGCCGCCTCGGTGTGCATGACGAGTTCCTTCAGGGGCGGCGGCAGGGCGGCGATCAGCACGCTGAGCCGGTGGTGGGCCCGGGGGCCGGCCGCCCAGAGCACCTCGCGGGTCAACCCGGTCGCGGTGACCAGCCCGAACAGCAGGCCGTCCGGCACGGTCGGCGGATCGGGGCGGTCCAGCAGGTCCCGCAGCCGGGTGGCGGGCCAGGCCGCCGCGTTGATGTCCACCGGGACGTAGGCCACCGAGGTACGCAGCAGCCGCCGGGACTCCTCCCGGCGCACCGTCCCGTTGCGGGTCATCCGCTCCCCCACCGAGCCGGCCGCGCTCTGGGCGAGGAAGTTCAGCCAGGTACGCACCGCCTGGTGCTCCGGCTCGTGGACGATGTGGTCGAGCACGGTGTGCGCGAGCGCGTCGGCGGGCGGCCGGCGGTCGACCAGGGTGACCAGGCCGGCGCCGAGCGAGATGTGTCCGGAGAGGACGAGCTCACCGAGCAGGGCCGCGGCGAGCCCGAGCCCGGTCGCCACCGGGTTGAGCCGGGGCCGGCCGGCACGACTGTCGTGGTGCGCGATGAGAAAGAACTCGTCGGCGAGTTGCAACGGTCCTCCTCGACCGGACACATCGGAGATCGACGCCCGAGAAAGGATGCACCGCAGGTGCCGGCAATGCAACTCCCGGATCCGTTGGTTGCAGCGCGGAACATTCCCCCAGGGGCCGGCGGCTGTCGATCTTGCGCATGTCAGACTCGTGGTCGTGACCGCCAGCCCGACCGTCCGCCGCCGCCGTATCGCCCGGGAACTGCGTCACCTCCGGGAACGCACCGGCATGACCCTCGACCAGGCCGCCCGGCAGTTGGACATGTCCAAGAGCAACCTGTCCCGGATCGAGAACGCCCAGATCGGCATCAAGCCCCGGGACGTCCGCGCCGCCCTCGCCCTCTACCAGGTGACCGGGGAGGACGCCGAGGCGCTCATCGAGATCGCCCGGGGCGCCCAGCAGCGCGGCTGGTGGCAGAACTACAGCGACGTACTGCCCGAGTGGTTCGAGTTCTACGTCGGCCTGGAGGCCGAGGCGGCCACCCTGCGGACGTACGAGGCCGAGTCGGTGCCCGGGCTGCTGCAGACCGAGGAGTACGCCCGCGCGATCTACCGGCTGACCGCCGGCGAGGACGGGGTGGACCGGAAGGTCGCCGCCCGGATGCAGCGGCAGGAGGTGCTGCACCAGAAGCAGCCGGTACAGCTGTCCGTGGTGCTCAACGAGGCGGTACTCCGGCGGCCGGTGGGTGGCGCAGCCGTGATGAGAGATCAACTTCGACAGATGCTTGACATTAGTCAACTACCTAACGTTACCATTCAGGTACTTCCATTCGCGGCTGGTGGTCATCCGGCCATGACCACGCCGTACGTCATCCTCGGCTTCGCCGACGCCGCCGAGGAACCAGTGGTTTACCTGGACAACCTCACGATGGGGTTGGCTCTGGAGGAAGCCGCGCACGTGCACGGGTATACCCTTGTCCACGAGAAGTTGAGCCGGATGGCACTGACCCCGGAGGACTCCGCAACCTACCTGGAGGCCGCTTCTCGTTACTTTGCGTGACCGGTTGGCGGCACGCCCACCGGGATGACGAGAGGTACCACATGATCCCGCACGACCCGGTCCCCGGTGCCTGGCGCACCAGCAGCCGCAGCAGCGGCAACGGCAACTGTGTGGAGGTCGCCGCCGGGTCGACAGCGGTGGCCGTCCGGGACAGCAAGGACCGTGGTGGACCGGTACTCGCCTTTCCGGCCGCGTCGTGGCGGAGCTTCCTCGCCGGGCTGGACCGGTTGACGACACCGCGCTAGGCAGGGGTGTTAAGAAGGGGCCCTTCCTATACCGAAAACGTTAAGAAGGGGCCCTTCCTTGCACCTGCCTGAGCTGCCGGTGACCCGGGTGCTCCCGAGCCTGGTCGACGCGCTGCGCACCGGGGGTACGGCGGTGCTGGTGGCCCCGCCGGGTACCGGCAAGACCACCCTCAGCCCGCTGGTGCTGGCCGGGGCGGTCACCGGGACGGTGGTACTGGCCGCACCGCGTCGGGTGGCCGCCCGGGCGGCGGCACACCGGATGGCCGCCCTGCTCGGCGAACGGGTCGGTGGGACGGTCGGCTACGCGGTACGCGGTGACCGACGGATCGGTCCGGCCACCCGGATCGAGGTGGTGACCACCGGTCTGCTGGTCCGGCGGCTGCAACACGACCCGGAACTGCCCGGCACCTCGGTCGTCCTGCTCGACGAGTGCCACGAGCGGCAGCTCGACGCCGACCTGGCGCTGGCGTTCACGGTGGAGGCGCGGGCCGCACTCCGGCCGGACCTGTGGCTGGTGGCGATGTCCGCGACCGCCGAGGCGGACCGGTTCGCCGAGCTGCTCGGTACGGCGACCGGTCCGGCGCCCGTACTGCGGGCCGACGGGGCGCTGCACCCGGTCACCACGGTCTGGGCGCCGCCACCGGCCGGACCGGCACGGGCCGGTACCCGCCCCGGCGGGCGGACCGGGTCACGGGTCGATCCCGCGCTGCTCGACCATGTCGCGGCCACGGTCCGGCGGGCCCTGCACGAGCGGGACGGGGACCTGCTGGTCTTCCTGCCGGGTGCGGCGGAGATCGCCGGGGTGGGCGGCCGGCTGGCCGGGTTGACGGACACCGTGGACCTGGTCACCCTGCACGGACGCCAGTCCGGCCGGGACCAGGACGCGGCGCTGCGGCCCGGCCCGCGCCGCCGGGTGGTGCTGGCCACCTCGGTCGCGGAGAGCAGCCTGACCGTGCCGGGGGTCCGGGTGGTGGTCGACGCGGGGTTGAGCCGGGTGCCCCGGGTGGACCTGGGGCGTGGCCTGGGTGCCCTGGTCACCGTGCCGG
>NZ_WVUH01000548.1 GCF_017614955.1 Micromonospora echinofusca | reverse complement strand
CCCCCGGCCCGCATCCCGGCGGCCCCGGAGCGGATCAGCGGACCGGCGGGCGGTCCCAGCCGACCGGTAGTTCCCGGGGCGGTGTCCAGGACGGGTCGGGTCGGAAGTCGCACCAGGTGCCGTCGAACGGGAACTGGCCGGCCTCGATCAGCTTGACCACCCGCTCGCCCTCGGCCCGGACCGCCGCCGGGTCGGGTACCCAGTAGTGCTCGGGGAAGGCGAGACGCTCGGCGAACTCCTCCTCGTCCTTCCAGGCCCAACTCCGGTCCCGGCGGGCCACCACGTCCAGGTCCTGGTCGACCACGTCGACCCCGGCCACGGCACCGTCGTCCCAGCGCACGCCGGGCTCCTCCAGGTTGACGTACCAGTTGGCGAACACGTCGGTCACCGGGTCACGGAACCACCAGACCGAGTGCGCCGCGCCGGCCGGCAGGAACATCAGCAGTGCCGGACCGTGCCACTCGACCACCCGCAGCCGGTACGAGCGGGTGATCCACTCGGCGAAGGGCATGGTCCGCATGCCCCGGCCGTCGTCAGCCACCTCGTCCACCACCGGTGTGTGCCGGGCGAGCCAGAGCAGCAGGCCCCGGTCGTCGTCGCGGACCACCCGGGCCGGGCGGACCCAGCCGATCCGGCCCCGCCGGACATTGCGGTGCAGGATCAGCCGGCCAGGTTCGAAGCGCACCGTCACCCCCGCGTTGACAGGGGCCCCTTCCTATACCGGAAGCGATAGGAAGGGGCCCTTCCTTTCAGTACGAGCGGGCGAGGATGGCGACCAGGTCGGGCTCGTCCTCGGTGTCCGGTACCGAGCCGTCGGCACGGAGCAGGCAGCGCACCGTCACGCCCTGCCCGTTCGCCTCGGCCTCCCCGGCCGCCCCGACCGCCGACCAGGGCACCCGGGCCCAGCCGGTGGCGGCGGCGGCGATCGCGTCGGCCAACGTCGTGACCTCGGTGGTCCGGGACTCCCGGCGGTGCAGCGCCTCGTCGTGCAGGGCCTTCTGGTCGGCCTCCAGGGCGGCGAGTACCGCGCCCACCACGTCGGTCACCGGCACCGGGGTCTTCGAGCCGTCGGTCCGGCGGACCAGCACCGCGTTGCCGGCGGCCAGGTCGCGCGGGCCGACCTCGACGCGTACCGGATAGCCCTTCAGCTCGGCGTCGACGGCCCGCCGGCCGAACGGGGTGTCGGTACGGTCGTCGAAGCCCACCCGGACCCCGGCGTCACGCAGCGCGTCGCGCAGCTTGGCCGCCGCCTCGCCCACGCCGTCACCGGCCTTGACCACCATCACGTGCGCCTGGATGGGCGCGATCCGCGGCGGCACCCGCAGGCCGTTGTCGTCGCCGTGGCTCATGATCAGACCACCGAGCATCCGGGTGGAGGTGCCCCAGGAGGTCGTCCAGGCGTGCTCCACGGTGCGCTCGGCCGAGGTGTAGGTGATGTCGAACGCCTTGGCGAAGTTCTGCCCCAGCTCGTGGCTGGTGCCCATCTGGAGGGCCTTGCCGTCGCCCATCATGCCTTCGCAGGTGTAGGTGGCGGTGGCCCCGGCGAACCGCTCCCGGGCGGTCTTCAGCCCGACCACCACCGGGATGCCCAGCACCCCGACCATGAAGTCCTCGTACACCTCGTGCAGGATCCGCCGGGCGTAGGCCCGCGCGTCGGCGGCCGTCGCGTGCGCGGTGTGCCCCTCCTGCCAGAGGAACTCGCTGGTCCGCAGGAAGATCCGGGGCCGCAGCTCCCAGCGGACCACGTTGGCCCACTGGTTGAGCAGCAGCGGCAGGTCACGGTAGGAGTCGACCCACTTGGCCATGAACTCGCCGATGACCGTCTCGCTGGTCGGCCGGACCACGACCGGCTCGGCGAGCTGCTTGCCACCACCGTGGGTGACCACGGCCAGCTCCGGCGAGAAGCCCTCGACGTGCTCGGCCTCGCGCTTGAGGTAGTTCTCCGGGATGAAGAGCGGGAAGTACGCGTTCTCCGCGCCGGCCGCCTTGATCCGGGCGTCCATCTCGGCCTGCATCCGTTCCCAGATGGCATAGCCGGCCGGTCGGATGACCATGGTCCCCCGCACCGGGCCGTTGTCGGCGAGCTGCGCCTTGGCGATCAGGTCCTGGTACCAGCGGGGAAAATCCTCCGCACGGGGAGTGAGCACGCGTGCCATGACCGCACATCCTATTCGGCACCGGCCGGGTCCCCGCGCGCGGACCGGCATCCCCGCTGCCGCCACCGTAGAATTCGACCACCACGAGTGGGCGACGGTGAGCGCGATGAAACGTTCCGGCAGGCACCATCAGCGACCTGCGGCGGACACGATGACACGCAAGGCACGGCAGGCACCATGAGCGACCTGCGGCAGACCGGGCGGCAACGGCTGCGGGACGGGATCGTCGACGCGGCCCGGGAGCAGACGGTCGCCATCGGCTGGGACAGCGTCCGGATGGGTGCCGTGGCGCGCCTGGCCGGGGTCAGCCGGCAGACGGTCTACAACGAGTTCGGCAGCAAGGCCGGGTTGGCCGAGGCGTTGGCGCAACGCGAGGTCGACCGGTTCGTCACCGCGGTCCGGGACACCCTGCGGGCGCACGGCGGTGACGTGCGGGGCGCGGCGTACGCGGCGATCGCGCACACCCTGACCGAGGCGGCCGGCAATCCGCTGATCAAGGCGATCCTGACCAGCGCCCGGGGTGGCTCGGACGCCCTGCTGCCGTACCTGACCACCCGGTCCGAGCTGGTGCTGACCGAGGCGACCGGCGCACTGCTCGCCTGGGCGGGCGAACACCTGCCGCCGGCTGATCCGGTGCGGGCCGCGTTCGCGGCGGACGCGGTGGTCCGGTTGGTGGTCAGTCACATCGTGCTGCCGGTGGCGCCGATCGAGCAGACCGCCCAACTCCTCGCCGAACTGGCCGGGCAGCTCTTCGCCTCCGCCACCGTCCCCACCACCTGACCACCGATCCGCGCTGCCCCCTTCACCCGGGCTGCCCCC
>NZ_WVUH01000547.1 GCF_017614955.1 Micromonospora echinofusca | reverse complement strand
CCCCGCCCCCGACCACCGGACCGCCGGCCGCCTGCACGGCCCGCTACCGGGTGACCGGGCAGTGGAGCGGCGGCTTCCAGGGTGAGGTCGAGGTGGTCGCCGGCAGCACCGCGGTCAACGGTTGGACGGTGAACTGGGCCTTCCCGAACGGCCAGCAGATCAGTTCGAGCTGGAGTGCCACCGTCACCGCCAGCGGATCGAGCGTGACCGCCCGCAACGTCGGCTACAACGGCAACCTCGCCGCCGGAACGAGCACCACCTTCGGGTTCCTCGCATCGTGGAACGGCACCAACGCCGCCCCCGCGACGCTCACCTGCACCGCCGGCGCCTGAGTCACCGTCGGCACGCTGAACCATCGTCCGGCGCGCTGAACGTCCGCCGCGCTGAACCACCGTCCGCCGCCCTACGGAACGGGCGGACGGGAGCCCCGGCAGCACCGCCCCGGTAGCCCCGGTCGGGGCCGCGCCTACCCCTCCAGGCGTGGCCCCGACCGGCCACGTACCCGTGCACGGGTGTGAGGAAGGGCCCCTTCCTATACCGAAAGCGATAGGAAGGGGCCCTTCCTAACCCGCTAGGGGAGGCAGGCCACGAAGTCGGCGATGGAGCGGCGCCGGCCGGTGTAGAACGGGATCTCCTCACGGACGTGCCGCCGGGCCCGGGAGGCCCGCAGGTCACGCATCAGGTCGACGATCCGGTACAGCTCGTCGGCCTCGAAGGCGAGCATCCACTCGTAGTCGCCGAGGGCGAACGAGGCGACCGTGTTGGCGCGGACGTCCGGGTAGCCCCGGGCCATCCGGCCGTGCTCGGCGAGCATTTCCCGGCGTTCCGCGTCGGGCAGCAGGTACCACTCGTACGAGCGGACGAACGGGTAGACGCAGAGGTAGGCGCGGGCCTCCTCACCGGCCAGGAAGGCCGGGATGTGGCTCTTGTTGAACTCGGCCGGACGGTGCAGCGCCAGCTGCGACCAGACCGGGGCCAGGTGCCGGCCGAGGACGGTACGCCGCAGCCGGCCGTACGCGTCCTGGAGCGCGTCACTGGACGCGGAGTGCCACCAGATCATCAGGTCCGCGTCGGCGCGCAGCCCGGAGACGTCGTACGTGCCCCGGACGGTGACGTCCTTGCCGGCCAACTCGGCGAAGAGCGACTCCACCTCGTCGCAGATGTTGTCCCGCAGGGCGGGCAGCGGGCCGGTCACCCGGAACACCGACCACATGGTGTACCGGATGGTCTCGTTCAGCTCGCGGATCCGGGCGGCGTTCGTCTGGTCCGGTGCCGCACCGCTCTGGCCCGGTGCCACGTTGCTCTGTTCCGTCATGATCCCGATCCTCCCAGGGCCTTGATGATCTCCTCGGCACCCGTCTCGCCGGAACGGACGCAGACCGGGATGCCGACCCCGTCGTACCCGGCGCCGGCCAGCGCCAGGGTCGGATGCGCGGCCCGCAGCGCGGCCCGCGCGGCGGCCACCCGGTCCAGGTGGCCGGGGGTGTACTGGGGCAGCGCGCCACCCCAGCGCTGGACGTGCCCGGCGAGCGGGGCGGGCAGCGGGGCGCCGAGCACCGCCGACAGTTCCCGGTGCACGAGGTCGAGCAGTTCGTCGTCCGCGCGGTGCAGCAGGGTCTCCTCGCCGTACCGGCCGACCGAGGCGCGCACCAGGGCCACCCCGTCCGACCGGCGCAGGTGCCCCCACTTCGTGGTGAAGAAGGTGGCCGCCTTGATCAGGGTGCCCTCGGTGGCGGGTACCAGGAAGCCGGAGAGCTGCGGCAGCTCCGGTTCGGGCAGGGCCAGGGTGACCAGCGCGACGCTGGCGTAGTCCAGCATCCCGACCGTCGCGGCCACCTGCGGGGCGAAACTGTCGAGCAGCCTGGCCGCCGGGCGGGCCGGCACGGTGAGCAGCACCGCGTCGGCCTCGACGGTCTCGGCGGCCGGCGTGGGGCCGACCACCAGCCGCCACCCGGTCGCGGTGGGGGTCAGCGCCCGGACCGCCGCGTGCCGCCGGACCGTCGCCCCGCTGGCCGTCGCAGCCGCCTCGACCAGCCGGCTCATCCCACCGTCGATGGTGCCGAAGACCGGCGTGCCCGGGGCGCGCGGCGCGGCGGACTGGGCCGCCCGGACCGCCCCGGTCAGGGTGTGTTCGACCCGGGCCGCGCGGGCCAGCGCCGGCATCGTGGTGGCCAGGGAGAGGTGGTCGGCACGGCCGGCGTACACCCCGCCGAGCATCGGGTCCACCAGCCGGTCGGTCACCTGGTCACCGAGCCGGGCCCGGACCAGCGCACCGACCGGCACGTCGGCGTCCGGGGCGAGCAGCGGCCGGCCCTCGTCGGGGTCAGGGTCCGCCGGCAGTCCGGCCACCGCCGTCAGCGTCGACAGGTCCCCGGGTACGCCCACCAGCGTGCCGCCCGGAATCGGCACCAGCCGCCCGTCGACCAGCAACGCGGCCTGCCCGACGGTGGGGTGCACGATCGCCCCGGTCAGGTCGAGCCGGCGGGCCAGGGCCACGGCGGCAGAGCCCCCGCCGGCCGGGTCCCGCATCAGGAACGACTCGGCGCCGAACTCCACCGCCGAACCGGCCAGCTCACCGGTGCGCAGCTTGCCACCGAGGGCGCCGGACTGCTCGTACACGGTGATCTCGGTGGCGGCCGGCGCGTGGTCGCGCAACCGGACCGCGGCGGCCAGCCCGGTGATCCCGCCGCCGATCACCGCCACCCGCCACGGTCGTCGCATGGTCCGCTCCTAGCCTTTGCTGCTGTCCTGCTGGCGCTGCCGGCCGTCCTGGTGGCTCCGGTCGCCGTCCGGCCGCGCGGACACCTCGTGCACCAGCGCGACCACCCGGGTCAGCACGTCCGGGTCCGTCTCCGGGAGCACCCCGTGCCCCAGGTTGAAGATGTGCCCCGGGGCGGCCCGCCCCTGCGCGAGTACCCGCCGCACCTCGGTCTCGACGACCTCCCAGGGGGCGAAGAGCACACACGGGTCCAGGTTGCCCTGCACCGACC
>NZ_WVUH01000546.1 GCF_017614955.1 Micromonospora echinofusca | reverse complement strand
CCATGGTCCCCGGATCCCCGTACCGGCGCAGGCGGGCCGCCTTCGCCGGCATGGCGGTCGCCGCGCTGGCCGCCGGCAGCCTGGCGGTGGCCGCACCCGCGACGGCCGCCACCACCCTGGCCGGCCTGGCCGCCGCCAAGGGCAAGGACATCGGCTTCGCGATGGCCCCGAACCGGATGAGCGAGACCGCCTACAAGACCATCGCCGACAACGAGTTCAACCTGGTCGTCGCCGAGAACGCGATGAAGTGGGACGCCACCGAGCCGACCCAGGGCCAGTTCCGCTGGACCGACGCCGACACGGTGGCCAACTACGCCGCCAGCACCGGCAAGGAACTGTACGGCCACACCCTGGTCTGGCACAGCCAACTGCCCGGCTGGGTGGGCAACCTCAGCGCCGACCAGCTCCGCTCGGCCATGAACAACCACATCACCACGGTGGTCAGCCGCTACCGGGGCAAGGTCAGCTCCTGGGACGTGGTCAACGAGGCGTTCTCCGACAACGGTGACGGTTCCCGGCGGAGCAACTCGGTGTTCCAGCAGAAGCTCGGGGACGGGTACATCGCCGAGGCGTTTCGCACCGCCCGGGCCGCCGACCCGAACGTCAAGCTCTGCATCAACGACTACAGCACCGACGGGATCAACGCGAAGAGCACCGGGCTGTACAACCTGGTCCGCAGCTTCAAGACGCAGGGCGTACCGATCGACTGCGTGGGCTTCCAGGCCCACCTGATCGTCGGCCAGGTCCCCGGTGACATGCAGGCCAACCTCCAGCGCTTCATCGACCTCGGGGTCGACGTGCGGGTCACCGAGCTGGACATCCGGATGCAGTTGCCGGCCGACGCGAACAAGCTCGCCCAGCAGGCCGCCGACTACAAGAAGGTCATGCAGATCTGCCTCAACCTCACCCGCTGCCAGGGCGTCACCATCTGGGGCATCACCGACCGCTACTCCTGGATCCCGGACGTCTTCCCCGGGCAGGGCGCGGCGCTGGTGTGGGACGAGAACTACCAGGCCAAGCCGGCGTACGCCGCGTTGACCGAGGCGCTGGGCGGTGGCGGGACCGGCGGGGACACCGTCGCGCCGACCGCCCCGGGCCAGCCGGTCGCGGGTACGGTCACCAGCAGCAGCGTCGCGCTGTCCTGGCCGGCGGCCACCGACAACGTGGGGGTCACCGGGTACACCGTCTACCGGGAGAACGGGGCGACCGACGTGGCGGTGGCCACCTCGACCGGCACCTCGGCGACGGTCAGCGGGCTCAGCGCCGCCACCGCGTACACCTTCTACGTGGTGGCCCGGGACGCCGCCGGCAACGTCTCGGCGGCCTCGCCGACGGTCACCGCCACCACCGGGGACGGCCCCGGGGGCGGCGGCGCCTGCCGGGTCGGCTACACCGTCAACCAGTGGAACACCGGGTTCACCGCGAACCTGACGGTCACCAACACCGGCACCAGCGCGGTGAACGGCTGGGCGCTCACCTTCGCCTTCTCCGCCGGGCAGACCGTCACCCAGTCGTGGAGCTCCCTCTACACCCAGTCCGGCAGCCAGGTGACGCTGCGCAACGAAGCCTGGAACGGCCAGATCGCGCCGGGCGCCTCGGTGAGCCTCGGCTTCAACGCCAACCACAACGGCAGCAACCCCGCGCCGACCGCGTTCAGCCTCAACGGCGCGGCCTGCACCCTGGGCTGACCCGCGCTCTGCCACCCGGGCGGTCGGTGCCCGGGTGGCGGCGCTGACCGGTGGGTTCCCGGCCGATCGGCCGGGAACCCACCGGTGTTCCGGTCACGGCGTCAGTGGCTCCGGACCTCGCGGTCGTCGCCGGCCGGGGTGGCCGCCCGGGTGCCGTCGCGGGTGGCGTCGCGGGTGGCGAGCAGGCTCCAGGCGATGGATCCGGCGAGGGTCACCGCGATGACCCCGAGGGTGACCGGAATGGGCAGCTTGCCGACCGGGGTCTCGGAGAGGATCAGCTTCACGCCGGCGAAGGCGAGCAGCAGCGCCAGGCCGTAGTGCAGGTGGGTGAAGCGGCGCAGCAGACCGGCCAGGCAGAAGTAGAGGCTGCGCAGGCCGAGGATGGCGAACGCGTTCGCGGTCCAGACGATGAACGTGCTGGTGGTGATGGCCAGGATCGCCGCGACCGAGTCGATGGCGAAGATCAGGTCGGTGGCCTCGACCGCGACCAGTACGACGAAGAGCAGGGTGGCCACCCGGCGACCGTCGATGCGGGTGAAGAACCGGTCCCCGTGGTACCGGGCGTCGGTCGGGACGATCCGCCGGACCAGTCGGACCACCGGGTTGCGGCCCGGGTCGATCTCCTGGCTGTGCGCGAACGCCATCCGCCAACCGGTCCAGACCAGGAACGCCCCGAACAGGTAGGCGGTCCAGAAGAAGGTCTCCAGCAGTTCGGCCCCGACGAAGATGAACCCGAGGCGGAACAGCAGCGCCCCCACCACGCCCCAGAAGAGCACCTTGTGCTGGTACGCGGGGGGTACCGCGAAGTACGTGAAGATCAGGGCGAAGACGAAGACGTTGTCGACCGAGAGGGCCTTCTCGATCAGGTAGCCGGCGTAGTACGCGCCGGCGGCCTCGTCACCCTGCCAGAGCCAGAGCACGATGCCGAAGGCCAGCCCGGCGGCGATCCAGACGCCGGACCAGACGGCGGCCTCCCGGAAGCCGATCACGTGGTTGTCGCGGTGCAGGAACAGGTCCACCGCGAGCATCGCCGCGATGGCGACGGTGAGGGCCACCCAGGCCCACCACGGTACGGACACGGGCATGGTGCGCTCCCTTCGACCGGCCGACGGGGATCGTCGGACTGGTGGTCGAAGGTCTCCCCGGACCGCCGGTACGGCGGCCCGTACCGCCGGGACCAGGTGGTCCGTACTGACGACGGTACGTCCGGTGGGCGGGTACTCCCCCTCGAATGTGGTTACAGTATTCACGAAACATGCTTCGCATGTCTAGGGGTGGCCGCTCCGGATCGGGGTGATGTGGGGGTG
>NZ_WVUH01000545.1 GCF_017614955.1 Micromonospora echinofusca | reverse complement strand
CCCCGGCACCACCGATCGCCCCGCCACCGTCCCCGCACGAGCCGTTCGAACCGATGCTCGCCGGCATGGAGGAGGTCGGCACCGGCCTGCTCGACCGGCTCGACGCGATGCAGCGGGTGGCCGCGTCCGCGCCGGGCGGTCCGCTGCTGATCGTGGCCGGACCGGGTACCGGCAAGACCCGCACCCTGACCCACCGGATCGCCTACCTCTGCGCGGAGCTGAACGTCTTCCCGGAACGCTGCCTGGCGATCACGTTCACCCGGCGGGCCGCCGAGGAGCTGCGGCACCGGCTGGACGGGCTGCTCGGCCCGGTGGCCGAGGACGTCACCGTCGGCACCTTCCACTCGCTCGGATTGACCATCCTGCGGGAGAACGCCCGCGCGGCCGGGCTGCCGGACGGCTTCCGGATCGCCGACGACGCGGAGCGGACGGCCGCCCGGACCGAGGCCGGCGAGGATCCGGTCGCGTACACGCAACTGCTGCGCAAGCAGGACCTGATCGACCTGGACGAGCTGCTCACCCTGCCGGTACGTCTGCTCCGCGACGATCCGGCGCTGGTGGAACGGTACCGGGACCGGTGGCGGTGGATCTTCGTCGACGAGTACCAGGACGTCGACGCGGTGCAGTACGAACTGCTGCGGCTGCTCAGCCCGGCGGACGGCAACCTCTGCGCGATCGGTGACCCGGACCAGGCGATCTACTCGTTCCGGGGTGCCGACGTGTCGTACTTCCTGCGCTTCTCGCAGGACTTCGTGGACGCCCGGCTGGTCCGGTTGACCCGCAACTACCGGTCCTCGGCGCCGATCCTGGCCGCCGCCGTGCAGGCCATCGCGCCGTCGTCGCTGGTCCGGGGCCGGCGGCTGGACCCGGCCCGGCTCGACCCGGAGGCCCCGCTGGTCGGCCGGTACCCGGCCACCTCCGTCGCCGACGAGGCCGACTTCGTGGTCCGTACCGTCGACGACCTGGTCGGTGGGCTCTCCCACCGGTCGCTGGACTCGGGCCGGATCGACGGCCGCTCGTCCACCGTCTCCTTCTCCGACATCGCGGTGCTCTACCGCACCGACGCGCAGGCCGCCCCGATCGCCGACGCGCTGCGCCGGGCCAACATCCCGGTGCAGAAACGGTCCCACGACCGGCTCCGGGACCGGCCCGGGGTGGACGCGATCGCCCGGGAACTGCGGCACGCGAACGGGCTGAGCGGCGCACTGCCGGCCCGGGTCCGGCTCGCCGGGCAGATCCTCGCCGAGCGGTACTCGGCGCCCACCCTGGACTCGACCGGCCAGGTCGGGCCGGAGGACGTCCGCGCAGCGGTGGACCTGCTCACCCCGCTCGCCCAGCGCTGCGGCGACGACCTCGGGTCGTTCCTGTCCCAGTTGGCCACCGGCGCGGAGGTGGACGCCCTCGACCCGCGCGCCGAGGCGGTCACCCTGCTGACCCTGCACGCCGCGAAGGGCCTGGAGTTCCCGGTGGTGTTCCTGGTCGGCTGCGAGGACGGGCTGCTCCCGCTGCGCTGGCCGGGTACCACGCCGGACGAGGAGGCGGTCGCCGAGGAGCGTCGTCTGTTCTTCGTCGGGCTGACCCGGGCACAGGACCGGCTCTACGTCAGCCACGCCGCCCGCCGCTCCCGGTACGGCAGGGAACGCGACTGCGTACCGTCGCCCTTCCTCGACGTGATCGATCCGGGACTCTTCGAACGGTTCGGCGACACCGAGCCGCGCCGCCCGAAGGACCGCCAGCTCCGCCTGCTCTGAGATGTAAGGAAGGGCCCCCTATTAACGTTTTCGGTATAGGAAGGGCCCCCTGTTAACACCTCGACCGGCATCTCGACCCTCACCGACCGGGCAGCCGCCCAGCGTCAGAGGGCAAGAGGGGACGAGAGGGCCGCCAGGACGAGCGCGGCCAGGACGAGCGCGGCGGGAACATCTTGATCGTTGTCGTCGAGCGGTGTGACACCCCGACCGAAGTGCGGCTGAGCTGCAAACGACCGAGGAACGACGACGGCAGCGCCGGCCCCCGGATCGGCAGGGTCTTCCGGCGTACCCGACCGGATGCCAGCGGACCGAGCACCAAGTGGGCCGGACGCCTACCGCCGTCGGTGGTCCCGTCGGCGACGCTGCGTGGCCCGGCCGGGGCGTTCGGTGGCGACGACCAGCGCCACCCCGACCACGATCACGGCGCCCCCGGCGAGCACCCGGGCGGTCACCGGTTCGCCCGCCAACAGGGCGCCGAGCGCGACTGCCACAGCCGGATTGACGTACGCGTACGTGGCCGCCAGGGAGACCGGCGCGTGGTGCAGCAGCCACACGTACGCGGTGAAGGCGACCAGGGAGCCGGCGAGCACGAGGTACCCGAGGGCCAGCCAGGATCGCGCCGACACCGCCGCCGGGTCGAACCGGGCCGGTTCACCCCTGAGCGTGGCGAGCAGGGCCAGCGCGGCGGCACCGGCGAACATCTCGTAGACGGTGGCGACGAACGGGTCGGCGGGCATGCCGATCCGTCCGGACAGGAACGAGCCGAGCGCCCAGGAGGCGGCCCCGCCGGTCACGGTCAGGGCACCGGTTACCGGTACCACACCCGGTCCGTCCGACGGGAGGACCAACAGCACCAGGCCGAGCAGGCCGACCCCCACGCCGAGCAGGCTGAGCAGGCCGGGCCGGTCACCGGTGGTCATCCGGAGCAGTACGACGAGCAGGGGTACCCCGGCAACCAGGAGCGCGGCGATCCCGGACGGCACAGCGACCCCGGACGGCCCCGACTCGGCGAGTACCACCAGGCCGTTACCACCGGTGAGCAGGAGTACGCCCACCAGCGCCGCACCGGCGAGTTGCCGACGGTCGACGCGCAGCGCACCGGCTCCCCGGCGTACCCGGATGATCACGGCGAGCACCACGGCGGCGGCCGAGAACCGCGCGGCGGCCGAGAGCAGCGGCGGCACGGTGTCGACGGTCACCTGGATGGCCAGGTAGGTGGACCCCCAGACCAGGTAGACCACGGTGAGGGCGGTCCAGATCAGGGC
>NZ_WVUH01000544.1 GCF_017614955.1 Micromonospora echinofusca | reverse complement strand
GTGGTGGGGGTGAGGGGTGACCGGGCTGGTGCCTACCGGGACGGGTCGATGGCGATCTTGACGACGTCGCTGCCGTCCAGTTGGTAGCCCGTGCTGAGTGCCCGCAGTGCCGGTTCCACGTCCCGGAGCGGGACACGGTGTGAGACCACCCGGGCGAAGGGCAGGTCGCCCCGCTCGAGGATCTCCAGGGCGCGTAGGTAGCGCGCCTGCATGTCGGGTCCGGCGCCGTAGACACCGGCGATGGTGATGTCCCGCCGGAGCAGGTCGGTGTAGGGGTTGATCGGGATGCTCCCCCGGTCGGTGAAGTTGCCGAGCTCGGCGAGCACACCGCCGTCGGCGACGTAGCCGATCGCCTCGGCGAAGCCGGCCGGTGATCCGCTGCAACCGATGACCGCGCTGGCGCCGGAGCCGTCGAGCGCGTCCCGGACGGCGCGGTGCCGTGGCACGCCGGCGTCGAGGGCGCTGACGTCGACGACCCGGTCCGCGCCGAGTTCGGCGGCCAACGCGAGCCGGCGGGCGTTGCCGTCGACGGCGACCACGCGGGCGGCCCCGGCGGTCCGCGCGGCGGCGACGACCATCAGGCCGATGGCCCCCACGCCCTGGACCACCACGGTGGCACCGATCCCGATTCCGGCGCGGTGCACACCGTGCAGGGCCACCGACATCGGCTCGGCCAGGATCGCGACCTCGGGGGCGAGGTCGGTGCGGTAGAAGACCGTCCCCGGGTTGGCCAGGTGCAGGTAGTCGGCGAACCCTCCGGTGAGGGGGGATCCCACCTCGACCGGCGACTTGAAGCCGTAGGACGGGGGGCGCTGCCGGCACTGGCCGGGGCGGCGCAGCACCACGCACTCGTAGCAGGCCCCGCAGCTCGTGGCGGGGAAGATCCCGATCCGGTCGCCGACGGCGACCGGCCGGTGGGCGAAGTCCCGGTCGAGGCCGGCTCCGAGGGCGACGACGGTGCCGACGACCTCGTGACCCAGCAGCGCCGGGAAGACGATGCTGGGCAGCCGGCCGTGGAAGACGTGGGCGTCGGTCCCGCAGATGCCGCACAGTTCGACGCGTACCACCGCCTCGCCGGGCCCGGGAGCGGGGACGGGGTACTCGCGGATCTCCACCGGCCCACCGGGTCCGGTGACCACCGCTGCCCGTGAGGTTGCGATCACCACGCGCTCCGCTTCCCTTCGCCCTGCATTCTGTATTCCATATAATGTGGAAAGAAGATAACCCGCTGTCAGGCGACTGTCCAGACCGAGTTTCCGCCACACCGGGCATCGACGCTGGTCAGGACATTGATCGCCGGCACGACTCCCCCGGACACGAAACCACAGCGCTACCGAAAGTAGTCGCCGGAGGATTCGCCGTGCTTTCGTCGCAGCGCGGGTAGGCGGGCCGCGATCAACGGGTCGACAGTGGACGCAGACCGCCGGCCGCCGCCCTGTCGGCCTGCACCGGCGTGCTGGCGCGAGGCCCGGTCAGCCACCACTGCCCCGACCATCCCGGGCGACGGACCGGCAGCGACACGTATCGCGGTGGCCCGGTCACCCGTGGTACACCGACAGGATGATCCGGGCCGGTGGAAACCCTCTGTCAGTAACGGAACCCGACGCGGGGGGCTGTCTCTACCCCCCGGTGGAGCCCTACGCCACACACCGCGTCCCGGTCGGTGGTGGACACGACCTGTACGTGGAGGAGGTCGGTCGGCCGGACGGCGCACCGGCGGTCTTCCTGCACGGCGGCCCCGGCGGCGGCCTGGTGCCCGCGGCTCGACGCTTCTTCGACCCCGACCGGTACCGGGTCGTCCTGTACGACCAGCGCGGCGCGGGGCGGAGCACCCCGTTCGGCAGCCTGGTGGAGAACACCACCTGGCACCTCGTCGACGACCTGGAGGTGATCCGCGCCCGGCTGGGCATCGACGCGTGGCTGGTCTTCGGCGGTTCCTGGGGCACCACCCTCGGTCTGGCCTACGCCCAGGCGCACCCGGAACGGGTCACCGGCCTGATCCTGCGGGGCATCTTCCTGATGCGCCGCAGCGAACGGGAGTGGTTCTACCAGCACGGCCTGCACCACCTGCAACCGGAGGAGTGGTCGCGGTTCGTCGCCCCGATCCCGGAAGCCGAACGCCACGACATCCTGGCCGCGTACCACCGGCGGCTGCATGGACCGGACGACGCCGAGGCGCGGGCCTGCGCGGCGGCCTGGGGCCGATGGGAGGCGGTGAACTCGGCGCTGCGGGTGGATCCCGACCTGCTCGCCCACCTGACCTCAGCCGAGCAGGCCCTGCCGATCGCCCGCATCCTGTCGCACTACGTGGTGCACGGCGGCTTCCTCGACGGTGACCACCACCTCCTCGACGGGGTGGACCGGATCCGGCACCTGCCGGCCGTGCTGATCCAGGGCCGCTACGACCTGTGCTGCCCGCCGGTCAGCGCGTACGACCTGGCCCGACGGTGGCCCGAGGCGCGACTGCGGATGGTGCCCGACGCCGGGCACTCGGCCCGCGAACCGGGCATCGCCCGGGAACTGCGCCGGGCGACCGACCGGTTCGCCGACCTGCTGTCGGCGCGATGCGCCACCCGGCGGTGACGCACGCTGCTGGCGGGCCAACGGGCGAGGGCCCCTTCCCAGGTGCGGGAAGGGGCCCTCGGGTTCGGTGTGGGGTCACCTGTTCCAGAGTTCGGCGACGAGGTCGGCGGCCTGGGTCTCCCACTGGGCGTAGTGGTCGGGGTAGGCCGACACCTGTACGGCCTGCGCGGCCTGGGTCAGCGGCATGTCCTTCCAACCGTCGACCTGCTTCAGGCCCTTCAGGAACGCGGTGGTCGAGTAGGCGGGGTCGGTGATCTGCTCGACCGTGCCCCAGCCGCTGGACGGGCGCTGCTGGAACAGGCCCTGCGAGTCGTGGTCGTTGCGGTCGCCCAGGTGGCCCAGGTGGCCCAGGTTCTCCAGCTTGGACTCCTGGAGGGGGAAGGTCGTCCACGGCCGGGCAGTCGGTCGGGGGGATCGGTCAGGCCCGTGGGGCGGG
>NZ_WVUH01000543.1 GCF_017614955.1 Micromonospora echinofusca | reverse complement strand
GGTCATCGGGTCACCGGCAGCAGTGGGCTGGGGGTGCCGCTGTGGGACAGGTAGAGCACGTCACGGGCGCGGGTGAGGGCGACGAAGAGCAGGCAGCGTTCCCGGCGCAGGTCCTGCTGGTGGGCGTGGGGGTCCTCGGCGGCGGAGGTGAGTGCGTTCGGTGCGGGCAGGATGCCCGCGTCGAGTCCGACGGCGGCGAGGCACTGGAATTCCAGGCCCTTCATGCGGTGCATGGTCGCCACGTGCACGCCGTCGATGCCTCGTTTGTCGTCGGCGACGGGGATGTGGGCGTCGGCGAGGATCCTGCTGATGGTCCGGACGAGTTGTCCGGTGCGTACGGCCACGCCGATGGCGTGGGGTTCCACGCCCTGGTCCAGCCAGGTGCCGACCCGTTCGATCAGCGCTTCGTACTCGTCGTCGCGGTTGTCGTGCGCACCCAGCTCCGGTACGCCGCCGAGGGTGGTCGAGCGGTAGCCGTGCAGGGTGTCGTCCTGCCCGTCGAGGCCGATGGCGGCGTCGCCGTTGAGGACCTTCACCGACAAGTTCAGAATCTGGTGGGTGGTGCGGTAGTTGACGGTGAGCCGTCGGGTGCGGCCGCGTACCTCGATGCCGAGCTGGGCCAGTGAGACGTGGCTGTCGTAGATGCGCTGGTACGGGTCGGCGAGCAGGAACATGTCGTTCGGGCCGGGAGCGACCAAGGTCCGCAGCAGCCGCCACTGCGCCGGGTGCAGGTCCTGTCCCTCGTCGACGACGACATGCCGGTAGGGCGCCGGTGAGCGGCGCAGGATCGCGGCCGCCTCGTCGGCGAGCTGGGTGTGGGTGCGCAGGTGCCGCCTGGTCAGTTCCCGTGCCACGGTGTCGATCGCGTCCCACACCTGGTCGCGCTGCGCAGCTCGCAGGCCTGTGCCACGGCCCCGGCGGGGTGCGTCGCGGTAGGCGTCCCGGGTGGTCAGTTGCTGCGCCAGGACGACCTGTTCCCATTCGTGTCTGAGGAAGGAGGCGCTGAAGGTGGTGACCTGGCCGGCGCGGTTGAGGTAGGTGGGGCCGGTCTTCGCCGCAGCCTGCCACAGTTCGTCGAGGATCTCGTTGTCGGCGACCGTGACCCGTCCCCGGTCGCGGGTGACGATCTCGTAGGCGAGTTTGTCGATGCTGGTCACGTCGATGCGGGCCCGCACGGCAGGGTCGGTGGTGAGCCGGTACAGCTGCCGGGTGAGGGCTTCGGCCAGGGCACGGGTGTAGGTGGTCAGCAGGACCTTCCCGCCGTCGGGCAGCCGTTCGGCGAGGAACACCGCCCGGTGCAGGCCGGTCACGGTCTTGCCGGTCCCGGCGCTGCCGGTCACCAGCGCGGGTCCGCTGTAGGTGTCACGGTAGGCGACGTCGCGCTGGGTCGGGTGCAGGAAGGTCCGCCAGACGTCGAAGGGGTGGGCGAGGATGGCGGCGAGTTCGACCGGGCCGGACACGAAGGCGATCCGTTCGGGCGTGCGGCGGGCTGCGGTCAGCAGGTCGTCGGTGTCGACGCCGGAGACGATGCGGTCGGCCTGTTCGGCCCAGACCTCGGCCACGGACAGTCCGCTGGCCAGGCCGCGCAGGATGTCGAGCTGGGTTTCCGGTAGCCGCCCGGCGAGGCTTTCCAACTGCTGGTCGGTGGCGATGATGCGCAGCAGGGGTAGCAGGTCCGCGTCGACGCCGAGCCGGACGAGGTCGGCGTTCGACACCTGGTCGAACAGTGCGCCGCCCGGGGTCGACGGTTCGGTGCGGGTGAACTCCTCGATGCCTGCCTGGTCGCGCATCTCCAGCACGCCGAGGGTCTGGTTGACGGTGAACCGGCGGCTCACGGCGAAGGCGATGGCGTCGTCGTGGGGCAGGACGTCGAGGAGTGCGTACTTCTCTTCGCCGAGGGCGAGGACCACGCCGCGGTAGAACTGGTCGATCCGGATGGTGCGGATGTTCGGGTCCCGCGCTCCGGTCAGTTTCTCCAGGTGCAGGCCGGCGTGGGTGTGCTGGGCGAACTTGCTGATGGCGGCGTCGACGGCACGCTGCGCCCGGCGTTGCAGCCGGGCATAGGCGGGCAGAAATCCCCGACCGATGGCCAATTCAGCCATACCGTCCCCTGTCGAAGGCGCCCAGGGCGTATCCGGGCGTGAATGACGGAACTGTCGCGTAGCGAACACAGTGGACCGTGCCGATCGCGCAGCATCGAAGGCGCGGGAAGGATCCGCGCCGAGCAGCATTCAAACACCCTGTGAACTATGTTTGCAAGTAACTATCCCGTGGATGAGGTTCACCATCTCGCAGGCTGGGCGGACGGCGGTGCGTAGTGGTGACCGGACGGGCCGTTATGCTGAACCCCGTGACGTCCGGCACGAGCCTCAAGGACCGCTACCGGCTGGGCCGACTCCCCCTGGCCCACAAAGGAATGGGTGAGGTCTGGCCTGCACAGGACCTCCTGCTCGACCGCCCCGTCATCGTGAAGTTCGTCAACCCCACCATGATGGACGCCGACCTGGTGCGCCGGTTCCGCCGCGAGGCACTGCTGACCGCCCGGCTCGACCATCCCGGCGTACCCGCCGTCTACGACCTCGGCGAGCACGCCGGTCGGCCCTACGTCATCCTGCAGAAGATCAAGGGTGTGACCCTGACCGACCTGGTCGCGGAGCAGGGTCCACTCCCGATCGGATGGGTCGCCGCCATCGGCGCGCAGGTCAGCAGCATCCTGCTCGCCGCCGGGCAGATCGGCCTGATACACCGCGACGTCAAGCCGAGCAACGTCATGGTCGAACCGAGCGGCGCGGTGAAGCTGCTCGACTTCGGCCTGGCGGTCATCCGCGACGACGACCGCTACTCACAGATCACGCGGACCGGGCAGAGCCTCGGCACCGTGGGCTACATGGCGCCGGAGCAGATCCTGGGCGAGGAGGCCGACCACCGCACCGACCTCTACGGTCTGGGGGCGACGCTGTTCGACCTGCTCACCGGCACTACACCCTTCGACGGTGTCACCACGACGACCGCATTGCGCCACCAGCTGGACGATCCCCCGCCCCGCCC
>NZ_WVUH01000542.1 GCF_017614955.1 Micromonospora echinofusca | reverse complement strand
GGGGAGCGCGGTGGCCAGGGACGCGCCCGGGTACGTGACGACGGCCTCGCCGTCGACCTCGATGGTGACCGGTTCGGGCCGGCGCAGGCCGGTACGGACCGGGGGCACCGGGGCGGCGGGGTCAGGCAAAGTTCAGCGCTCCGAAACGGGCCGGCGAGTAGTCCGCGACCGACGGGTCGGCCGTGCCGGTGAGCACCATCCCGGCGAGCAGCCGGGCGTAGGTGAGGCCGAGGGTGAAGGCGGAACCGCCGGTGGCCACGAACAGTCCCGGCCGGCGGGGTACCGCGCCGAGCAGCGGCAACTGGTCCGGGGTGAGGGTGGTCATGCCGGTCCACGTCCGGATCAGCGGCAGGTCGAGCAGGGCGGGGACGACCCGTGCGGCGGCCAGGTTGCCGGTCAGCGACTCGTACCGCAGTTCGGGGTTGACCTCCAGGTCGGTCCGGCCGGACCGGCTGACCAGCTTGGCCGGCCAGCCACCGCCGATCAGCACGGTCCCCTCGGCGGTCTGCTTCACCGACAGCCGTCGGCCGACGTGCTGGATCAGGTGGGGCAGCAGCGGTGCCGTCCGGGCGGTGGCGCTCATCGTCAATCCGACCGGGAACACCGGCAGCCGGACGTCGGCCATCCCGGCCAGCTCGGCGGTCCAGACCCCGCCGGCCAGCACGACCGTGTCGGCGCGGTACGTCCCGCCCGGCCCGCCGTCGGCCCCGGCGCGGGTGGACAGTTCCCAGTACCCGTTGCGGCGGCTCAGCCCGGTCACCCGGCAACCGGTGTGCAGCACCGTGCCGTACCGGACCGCCGCCCGGGCCAGCGCCGGGGTGACCAGTCGCGGGTTGGCCTTGCCCTCGTCCGGGACGAAACCGGCGGCGCGCACGGTGGGGGCGAGGTACGGCGCGAGGGCGTGCAGGTCGGCGCCGGACAGTACCTCCACCGCCAGGCCGTACCGCCGTTCCAGGGCGGCCTTGCGGTCGAGCACGGCGACCTCGGCCGGGGTCTCGGCGAGCATCAGCCCACCGTGCCGGGACACGCCGCACGGCTCGCCCAACTCGTCCTCGACGGCGGCCCAGGAGCGTACGGCGTCGAGGTGCAGGGGGAGCGCGCGGGCTGCCGCGCGGGCGGCGTCGTCGCCGTGTTCGACCATCCGGTACTCGAGTTGGAAGTGCAGGCTGCCGGCGTTCTGCCCGGAGGCGTGCCGGTTGATCTGGTCCTTCTCCAGCAGCAGGACCCGACTGCCGGCCCGGGCGAGCTGCCAGGCGGTGGCGCAGCCGAGCAGGCCACCACCGACCACGGCGGTGTCGACGTGGTTCATGACAGCAGGCCGAGCCGGGTCAGCGTGCCGCGTACCCGCTGCTGTTCGGCGTCGGTGAGGGGGAGCAGCGGTGCGCGGACCTGGCCGGCGGGTACGCCCCGGAGGGTGAGCGCGTACTTCATGATGGCCTGCGCGTTGCCGAACCGGGCGCCGTAGTCCGGCCCGAACCACTCCTCCATGATCACCCGGTCGCGGGCGCCGAGGGTGCGGGCCCGGTCCAGGTCGCCGGCCTGTAGCGCGCGGAAGAAGTCGGGATGGTCGGCGCCGAGGACGGCCCCGGCCCCCATCAGCCCGTCCCCGCCGACCTTGGTCATCAGCTCGATGCCGACCTCGTTGGTGGGGATGCCGAAGTAGCGCACCCGGTGGCGCAGGGCGACCAGGCTGCGGACGAAGCCGCCGAAGTCCGGGGTGGAGTTCTTCACCGCCACCACGGTGTCCAGCTCGGCGAGGTCCCGCAGCAGGTCGGCGTCGAGGTCGACGCCGGTGCCGCGCGGCCAGTTGTAGACGCAGAGCGGGATGTCGACCGCCTCGGCGACGGTGCGGTAGAAGGTGAGGATCTCGGCCCGGGTCGGTACCACGTACGGCGGCGGGGTGAGCAGGATGCCGTCCAGCCCGGCGGCCTGCGCGGCGCGGGCGTGCCGGATGGCCTCGGCGGCGGTGTACGCGTTGCACCCGCCGAGCACGGTGAGCCGGTCGCCGACCCGGTCGGCCGCGGTGGTGAACAGTTCGGCCCGCTCGTGTTCGGTGAGACTGAACCATTCGCCGGTGGTGCCGGCCACGATGATCCCGTGCAGGCGTTCGGCGGCGAACCAGTCGAGCTGGGTCCGCCAGGCGGCCGGGTCCAGCTCGCCGGAGCCGGTGAACGGGGTGGTGACGGCCGGCAGGTAGCCGTACCAGTCGACGCTGTCGCGGTCCATGGTGGTCCTTTCCGGGCAGCGTCGACCGGCCCACGGCCCGGACGGGTGTGGGCGGGCGCTGCCGGTTGTGCGTTGGTGGGTGACCGGCGACCGTTACGGGGTCGGCGGGGTCACCGCGATGATGATCCGGGCCGGCTGGTCGCTGGCGTTGCGGTAGAGGTGCGGTAGCCGGGAGTCGAAGGTGACGGCTTCCCCCGTGGTGAGCTCGTACTTCTCGCCGCCGATGTCGGCGACCACCGTGCCGGCCAGCACGATGGCGCACTCGGTGGAGGGGTGGGCCCACGGCTCGGTGGAGCTGGCGTCGCCGGGGGCGAGGTCGGCCTGGAGGACCTCCAGGTCGCCCCGGCCGGGGGTGAGCCGGTCGTAGGCGATCTGGCCGGGCGGCGCGGCCAGCCTGCTGCGGGAGCCGACCCGGCTGACGTGCACCACGGGCGCCTCCGGTTCGGAGAAGAGCGCCGCGATCGAGGTGTCGAAGACCTGGGCGAGCTTACGCAGGGTGGCCAGACTGGGGTCCGTCGCGCCGTTCTCGATCTGGCTGAGCAGCGCGGGGGACACGTCCGCCTCGGTGGCGAGCTGCCGCAGCGTCAGGGCGTGCTGCTGGCGCAGTTCGCGGAGCCGGTCACCGAGCATGGGGTCCCTCTTCTTAAACAGTGTGACTGAACTTGTTTGACTAAACTACACGAGCCTGTTTAGCATGGTCAAACAGACGCGGAGTGGCGTTCGATTCAGTTAAACAAGCTCAGTGAGGCACGAACCGGACCGGGTCGGTCCGGATACATCAAACCCGCGATCGCGCCGCCGGAAAAGACCCGACCGGCCCCTCGC
>NZ_WVUH01000541.1 GCF_017614955.1 Micromonospora echinofusca | reverse complement strand
GTTCAGCGCAGCAGGGCGAGGGCGGCGCGGACCGGCCGGCGGGCCAGGACCTGCTCGAACGAGGTACGTCCCGCGCAGAACCGGGCGAACATCCGCCAGCCGACCGGGGTGGCCAGCAGACTGTGGAAGAGCCCCGGTCGGCGGGTGAAACCGTCGAGCAGGTGCCGTCCGGCCCGCATCGACGGGACGAGCTGCGTCTGCACGTCCCGGACGTAGCCGTCCAGGTCACCGGTGGCCACCGCCGCACCGGCCAACCGGCCGGAGCGCAGCGCGTAGCTGATCCCCTCCCGGGTCCACGGTTCCAGCAGTCCGGCCGCGTCCCCGACGACCAGCACCCGGCCCTGCCGCAGCGGCGAGTCGTCGGACCGGCACCGGGTCAGGTGCCCCGAGTCGTGCACCGGCTCGATCCCGGACAGGCCGAGCCCGGCGACGAAGTCGCGCAGGTAGGCCCGGGTCCGCTCCCCCTCGCCCCGGGTCGCGATGACCCCGACGGTGAGCCGGTCCCCCTTGGGGAAGACCCAGGCGTACGAGCCGGGGACCGGGCCCCAGTCGAGCAGCAGCCGGCCCCGCCACTGTTCCTGTGCGGCCGGCGGTACCGGCAGTTCCACCTCCAGGCCGAGGTCGACCTGCGCGTAGCGGACGCCGACGTGCCGGGCGGTCACCCCGGAGGAGCCGTCCGCCCCGATCACCACCCGGGCGTCGATGCCCGAGCCGTCGGCCAGGCGCAGGCGTACCCCCTCCGGGTCCTGCTCGACGGCCCGCACCGCGGTCCGCTGCCGGAGCTGCGCGCCGGCCGCCTGCGCCGCCACGCGCAACCGGTCGTCGAACTCCTCCCGGCGGACCATCGCCAGCAACGGCCCGGCGTGCCGGCGGGTGAAGGCCCGGCGGCCGTCGTGGGTGAAGGTGACCCGGTCGACGTGGTCGTGGGCCGGTACGTCGATCCGGCCGGCCACCTCGGCGAGGGAGGTGCCGATCAGGCCGCCACCGCAGGTCTTGTACCGCGGATGTTCGGCCTTCTCCACGATCAGGGTGCGCAGCCCGGCCCGGGCGGCGGTGTGTGCGGCGGAGAGGCCGGCCGGTCCGGCGCCGACCACGACGAGGTCCCAGGATTCCACCGCAGCAGGGTAGGCCACGCACGGCCGGCTTGGTGATCTCCACGCCGGACCGGCCGGGCCCGGACACCGGTCGCGCGGCCACGAACGTCACCCGGACCGGGGAGCATCATCGTCGTCCCGCCGGGTAAGCGCCGCACGGAAACCGCCCGGCAGACAGAACGGGGCGGTCGGTTTCGTGGAGGGAACCGTCATGCAGCAGATCCCGCTCACCGGAGTCGAGGAGCAGGTGTACGTCGCGGTCACCGCCCTGGAGGCGCGCGGCCAGGTGCCGTACCCGGAGGTGATCGCCGAGGAGGCCGGGCTGACCGAGGAGGAGTTGGACGTACCCCTGGGCAGCCTGGCCGAGAAGAACCTGTTGCACCGGGAGGACTCACCGATGGCGGGGCTCGACTTCGGGCCCCGGTGGTGTGCCCGGCAGCCCGCCTGAGCCGGCGCCGGCCGGGGTACCGCCCGGTCCCGACCGGCGGCGCTGGCCGGCCCTGGGCGTCGGGCTCGTCGCGGCCTTCATGGGGCTGCTCGACGTCAGCATCGTCAACGTGGCGGTACCGTCGATCGAACGGGCGCTCGGCGCCACCCCCAGCGACCTGGCCTGGGTGCTGTCCGGGTACGCCCTGACCTTCGGTCTGACGCTGGTCCCGGCGGGACGCTTCGGCGACGCCCGGGGGCGACGGACCGTGTTCGTGGTGGGTCTGGCGCTGTTCACCGTGACCAGCGCGGCGGCTGGCCTGGCCGGGTCACCGACCTGGCTGGTGGTGACGCGGCTGCTCCAGGGTGCGGCGGCGGGTCTGGTCAGTCCCCAGGTGACCGGGCTGATCCAGCAGATGTTCGCGCCCGCCGAGCGGGGCCGGCCGTTCGGTCTGCTCGGCGCGACCATCGGGCTGTCCACCGCGGTCGGTCCGCTGCTCGGCGGCACGCTGATCCGGCTCGGCGGGGTCGAGCACGGCTGGCGGTGGGTGTTCTTCGTCAACGTGCCGGTCGGCCTGGTCACCGTGTTCCTCGGCTGGCGGTTCGTCCCGGCCGGGGGCGGGACCGGGGCCCGGTCCCTCGACCCGGTCGGGGTGCTGCTGCTCGGTGCCGGGGTGCTGGCGCTGCTGCTGCCGCTGGTGCAGCGCGAACAGTGGCCCGGAGCGCGGAAGTGGCTGCTCGTGCCGGTCGGGCTGGCCGCGCTGGCCGCCTTCGCCTGGTGGGAGCGGCGGTACGCGCGACGGGGTGAGCCGCTGTTCGACCTGGCGCTGTTCCGGATCCGCTCGTACGCGCTCGGGTCGCTGGTCGCCCTGGTCTACTTCGCCGGGTTCACCGCGATCTTCTTCGTCTTCACCCTCTACCTGCAAGCCGGGTTGGGCTACGACGCGCTGACCGCCGGTCTGGCGATCACCCCGTTCGCGCTCGGTTCGGCGGCGGCGTCCGCGCTCGGCGGGCGGCTGGTCAACCGGTACGGCCGCAGCCTGGTCACGGTGGGCCTGTGCCTGGCGGCGGCGGGTCTGGTCGTGGTGGCCCTGCTCGGTGCCGCGCGGCCCGGCGCCGGGCTGCCGTGGCTGCTGGCGGCGCCACTGGCCGTGGCCGGGTTGGGCAGCGGCCTGGTGATCACACCGAACCAGACGCTCACCCTCGCCGAGGTGCCGGTGCCGCAGGCCGGCGGTGCGGCCGGCATGTTGCAGACCGGCCAACGGCTCGGTGCGGCGGCGGGTATCGCGGCGGTCGGGGCGGTCTTCTTCGGCACCCTGGAGGCGGCTGCGGCGAACTGGTCCCCGGCTTTCCGGGATGCCCTGCTGGTGGCGGTCGGGTTCGTGCTGCTGGCGCTGCTGGCCGACCTCGCCGACAATCTGGGTGGTCGGCGACGACGACACCGGTGAACCGGCGCGGACCGGGGGTGGGCCGGTGCCGACCGCGCGGACGCCGCCGGCCACGACCGGACGGTCAGTCGGTGGTGGGTGTGGTGGAGCGGCGGCGCCGCCAGAACAGTGCCAGGGCCAGCAGCACCCCGCCGA
>NZ_WVUH01000540.1 GCF_017614955.1 Micromonospora echinofusca | reverse complement strand
GGGCCGGGGGCGGTCGTGCCGGCGAGCAGCGGGGCCAGGTCCATCGGTGGGCCGGTCACCGTGGGAGGCGACCCGGGCAGCGCGGCCGGCGGGGTCCGGTGGGCCAGTTCGGCCGGTACCCCGGTCGGCCGGTCGTCCCGGTCGTTCGCCGGGGCGGCCCGGCGGGCGTTTCGTTGCCGCAGTTCCTCGGTCAGTTCCGCCTCGGCCCGGCCCCGCATCAGCAGCAGCACGAACGGGTCCCGGTCGAGCAGCCAGGCCGCCTGGTAGGCCAGGGCCGCCGCATGCCGGCAGGGCTGGTCCCAGGAGGGGCAGTCGCACTCCGGGTCGAGATCACCGTAACCGGGCAGCAGGGGTACCCCCGCGTCGTCGGCGGCGTCGACCAGGTCCGCCGGCATCTCCCGGTCGAGCAGGGCGGCGATGTGCCCGGACCGGGCGGCGATCCGGTCGAGGAGGCGGTCCCACTGCCGGTCGGTGAGGGTGGTCAGCCGGACCCGGGTGGTGTGCGCGGCGTACTGGTCACCGTCGTGCACCCCGGCGGAGATCCGTCCGGGGCTGACCGTGATCGGGCCGACCTGCCCGGCGAAGGCGTACCGGCGGCCCCGCACGAGCTGGTCGGGGTCGAGGGCGGTGCGTTCCATCGCCTCGATCCAGGCGTTGCCCCACCAGGTGTCGGCGAACCGGCGGCCGATCCGGCGGCCGGGTGGGTACGCGGGGAAGCTCCGGGCCCGTCCCTCGTCGGGGTGGGCCCGTCCGTCGTCGGGGTGGGCCCAGTCGTCGTCCGGTTCCTCGTCGTACTCGTCGTCGGGGTACACGCCGGCTTCCTCACTCCTGGTCGTCGAGCTGCACCAGGCGGAGCAGCTCGGCATCGGACAGTTCGGTCAGGGCTCCCGGCCCGTTGCGGAACACCGCTTCGGCCAGGCCACGTTTGCCGGTGAGCAGGTCGGCGATGCGGTCCTCCAGGGTGCCCTCGGTGCGGAAGCGGTGCACCTGGACCGGCCGGGTCTGGCCGATCCGGTACGCCCGGTCGGTGGCCTGGTCCTCCACCGCCGGGTTCCACCAGCGGTCGTAGTGCACGACGTGGTCGGCGCGGGTGAGGTTCAGGCCGGTGCCGGCGGCCCGCAGCGACAGCAGGAACACCGGCACCTCGCCGTCCTGGAACCGGCGGACCAGTTCCTCCCGTCGGGCCACCGGGGTGCCGCCGTGCAGCAGTTGGGCGGGGATCCCCCGCCCGGCCAGGTGGTCGGCGAGCAACCGGGCCATCCGGACGTACTGGGTGAAGACCAGCACCGCGCCGTCGCCGGCCAGGATGGTGTCCAGCAGTTCGTCGAGGAGTTGGAGTTTCCCCGACCGGCCGGGCGGCCCCACCGACGGTTCGCGCAGGTGGTGCGCCGGATGGTTGCAGACCTGTTTGAGCCCGGTGAGCAGCGTGAGTACCCGGCCACGCCGGGCGATGCCGGGGCCACCGGCCCGGATCTCGGCCATCGTGCCGGCGACCACCCGGCGGTAGAGGGTCGCCTGCTCGGCGCTGAGCGGTACGGCATGGTCGGTGACGGTCCGGGGCGGCAGTTCCGGCGCGATCCCCGGGTCGGACTTGCGTCGCCGCAGCAGGAAGGGCCGCACCGTCCGGGACAGTCGGCGCAGCGCGGCGTCGTCGCGGTCCGCCGCCCCCGGCCGGGACCACCGGGTACGGAAGGCGACCGCCCCGCCGAGCAGGCCGGGGGTGGTCCAGTCCAGGATCGACCACAGGTCGGTGAGGTCGTTCTCCACCGGGGTACCGGTCAACGCCACCCGAGCGGTCGCCGGGATGTGACGCAGCGCCCGGGCGGTGTCGCTGCGCCGGTTCTTGACGTGCTGTGCCTCGTCGGCGACAAGCAGCCGCCACGGATGTCCGGCGAGGGTCGTCGCGTCCAGCCGCATGGTGCCGTAGCTGGTGAGGACGAACCCGCCGGTCAGGCCGGCCAGCGAGCGGCCGGCGCCGTGGTGGCGGCGGACCGGCGTACCGGGGGCGAACCGGTTGATCTCCCGTTCCCAGTTGCCGAGCAGCGACGCCGGGCAGACGACCAGGGTGGCACCGGCGGTCGCCGGGTCGCGTTGCCGATGCAGGTGCAGGGCGATCACGGTGACCGTCTTGCCCAGCCCCATGTCGTCGGCGAGGCAGCCGCCGAACCCGAGCGAGGTCATCCGGTCCAGCCAGCGCAGCCCGCGTCGCTGGTAGTCCCGCAGGGTCGCGTGCAGGTCGGCGGGTACGGTCAGCGGTTCCGGGCCGGCGTCCGGCTCGGCGATCCGTTCGTGCAGGGCGGCGAGCCAGCCGTCGGCGACCACCGGCACCGGCGCCCCGTCGACCTCCCGGGTGCCGGTGAGCACCTCGGCGAGCGCGTCGTACGCCGGCAGCGGATCGAGCAGCCGGGCCCGGGCACGGGCCGCGAGGACCGGTGGGACGAGCACCCAGCGGTCCCGGATCCGGGCCACCGGCCGGCCACCGGTGAGCAGGTCCGTCTCGGCGTCGTCCAGCGGGGTATCGGCCAGGGTCAGCTGCCAGCTCACCGGCACCGGGGTGACCCGGCGGAAGAAGTCCGCCACCCCGACCGGGGGCGGGCCGGGGGCGCGGACCAGGATCCGGGCCCCCAGGTCGTGGGAGAGCTGCGCCGGCCAGGCCAGGTCGATGCCGGCGGCGGCCAGCCGGGCGGCGGCCCCGTCGAGCAGGTCGGCGACCTCGTCGTCGGCCAGTTCCAGTTCCGCCGGCACGGCCACGTCGAGCAGCCGGGCCAGCGGTGGCCAGACCACAGCCGCCCGGCGTACGGCGAGCATCGCCTCGAAGGTCGCCCGGTCGCCGAGACCGTGCCCGGTACCGGCCCAGAGGGTCGCCGCATCCCTGATCAGGGTGGGGTCGGCGAGGCTGCGCAGTCGGACCACGGCGGTGACCGGCGTCGTACCGATTCCGCCCCGGATCTCCAGGCGCAGCGCGACCCGCAGTCCGGTGTCGACACCCGCCGCCACCTCCCGTGCCCAGTCGCGCAGGTCCCCGGCGTCGACCGGATCGGGGTCGCCGTACCGGTCCGGGTCGACCGCGTCCGGGGCACCGTACCGGTCCGGGCCGGCCGGCTCGGGGG
>NZ_WVUH01000053.1 GCF_017614955.1 Micromonospora echinofusca | reverse complement strand
GGCCGGGGAAGGCTGGCGGGTCACCGCGTGGGCGGCGAGCGGGACGACGGTGAGGGCCAGCAGCCAGCCACCCAGGACGTCGGTCGGCCAGTGCGCCAGCAGCATGAACCGGGTCGCCGCGACGAATCCCGCAACGCCCGCCGCGACCGCCACGGTGACCGCCCGGCCGGTCGGACCGAGCCGGGGCCAGAGCAGGAGTACGGCCACCAGTGCCGCCGCTGCGGCATTGCTGGTGTGCCCGCTGGGGAAGCCGTTGCTGTCCACCACCACGAACCCGTCCACCGGGCGGGGGCGGTGCAGCAGCCAGTGGGCCAGCCCCCAGAGCAGCGGGACAACGGCGGTCACGATGGCACAGAACAGCGCCGGACGCCGTTGCCGGCGGGCCAGCAGCCCCAGCGTGGCCACCGCCCCGGTCAGCAGGTACGCCCAGGTGGCGGCGATGTCGGTGGCGACCCGGAGCACGTCGATCAACCCGGGCCGGTCGGTGCCGTACGACCGCAGCGCCTCGCTGACCGCCGTGTCGGCCCGTTCCAGGGGTGGCCAGCCGGTGCCGACGAGCAGCAGCAGCACCACGAAGGCGACGCCGGCGACGAGGGGTACGACGAGCGGCAGGCGGGCGACCATCGGTGCATGATGGCACGTCCGGGCCGGTGCCGCCCCTGCTCCGCGCCGACGGTGGGCGGTACCGGCCGATCCAGCCGGTGACGACCGGCACCGGGCCGGCCGAATCGGCGACGGCGCCAGGCCGGTGACGACGGCTGGACGGGCCGGCCCCGGTACACCGGGCGTGGCCCGCGACGTCGGACGTGGCAGGCTGGTGCGGTGACCGGGGGTGACGGCGGCGAACTGGCGGCCACGCTGCAACGGATCGAGCGGGCAGCGGGGGCGCTGGCGACCGCGAGCGTGGCCCGGATGGAGGAGAGCCTGCCCTGGTTCCGGGACCTCCCGGCCGACCAGCGGTCCTGGGTGATGCTGGTCGCCCAGGCCGGCGTCCGGTCCCTGGTGCAGTGGCTGCACGACGGCGGTGGAGTCACGGACAGCCCGCAGGAGGTCTCCGACGAGGTCTTCGCCACCGCGCCCCGGGCCCTGGCCCGGTCGATCAGCCTCCAGCACACGGTGGCCCTGATCAAGGTGACCATCGACGTGGTCGAGGAGCAGGTCCCGCATCTCGCCGCGCCCGGCGAGGAGCAGTTGCTGCGCGAGGTGGTGCTCCGCTTCTCCCGGGAGATCGCGTTCGCCGCCGCCCGGGTGTACGCCCGGGCCGCCGAGACCCGGGGCGCGTGGGACGCCCGGTTGCAGGCGCTGCTGGTGGACGCGCTGCTGCGGGGTGACTCCCCGGACGTGCTGGCCAGCCGGGCGGCGGCCCTGGGCTGGTCGGATGCGCCGCCGGTGGCGGTCGCGGTGGGCCGGTCGCCGGGCGGGGACGTGACCGCCGTCCTGCACGCGGTGCACCGGCTGGCCCGACGGCACCGGCTGGAGATCATCGGCGGGGTGCACGGGGACCGGCTGGTGGTGGTCTTCGGTGGGGCGCCCGATCCGCTGGCCACGACCGACCGGCTGCTGCCGGCGTTCGGTACCGGCCCGGTGGTGGTGGGTCCGGCGGTGCCGACCCTGGACGAGGCGACCGACTCGGCGCGGGCCGCGCTGGCCGGTTTCCGGGCCGCACCGGCCTGGCCGGACGCACCGCGTCCGGTGCCGGCGGCGGACCTGCTGCCGGAGCGCGCGCTGGCCGGTGACTCCGAGGCCCGCCGCCGGTTGCGCCAGGACGTGTACGCCACCCTGGTCCGGGCCGGCGGGGAACTGCTGGAGACCCTCGACGCGTTCTTCACCGCCGGGGGTGTGCTGGAGAGCGCCGCCCGGGCGCTCTTCGTCCATCCGAACACGGTCCGTTACCGGCTGCGCCGGGTCGCGGACGTCACCGGCTTCTCCCCGCTGGCCCCGAGGGACGCCTTCGCCCTGCGGATCGCGTTGACCATCGGCCGGCTCGACCCGGCGGTCCCGCTGACGCCGGGGCACGCCTGAGGGGCGCAAAGGTAGGGTTTCTCCTGTTGACGGCGCCGACCGGGCGAGGTTCTTGTAGGAACCCCACAAAGGTTCTAGTGCGGATTGGTGACTCACCACAGCCACATGACCGGTCGGTATCCCTCAGAGTCTTAGGGGTGCTCGCCGTACTCTCCCCTGGTCAAGGTTCCCAGAAACCCGGCTTCCTGACCCCGTGGCTCGACCTGCCCGGGGCCGGGGCGCGACTGCGCTGGTGGTCGGCGCTGGCCGGAGTGGACCTGGTGCACCTCGGCACGGCAGCCGACGCCGACGAGATCAAGGACACCGCGCGCACCCAGCCGCTGCTGGTGGCTGCCGCGCTGCTCGCCGCGGAGCACCTCCCGATGCACGACGTGGCGCTCACCGCCGGGCACAGCGTCGGTGAACTCGGCGCCGCCGCCCTGGCCGGCGTACTGCCCGCCGAGTCGGCGGTCACCCTCGCCGGGCTCCGGGGCCGGGAGATGGCGGCGGCCTGCGCCGTCGAGCCCACCGGCATGGCGGCCGTGCTCGGCGGTGACCCGGACGAGGTACTCGCCGCGCTGGCGGCCCACGGACTCACCGCCGCCAACCGCAACGGCGCCGGTCAGATGGTCGCCGCCGGACCGGTGGACGCGCTGGACAAGCTGGCCGCCGAACCGCCGGCCCGGGCCCGGGTGATCCGGCTCAAGGTGGCCGGCGCGTTCCACACCCCCTACATGGCCCCGGCCGAGCAGGCCCTCGCGGCGGTGGCCGCCGGCATCACCCCGGCCGACCCGGGCCGCGTCCTGCTCTCCAACCTCGACGGGTCGACCGTCGAGCACGGCCGGGAGGTGGTGCAGCGGCTGGTCCGCCAGGTCACCGCGCCGGTCCGCTGGGACCTGTGCATGCGTACCCTCGCCGACCTGGGGGTGACCGCGGTGATCGAGCTGCCGCCGGCCGGTACCCTCGCCGGGTTGGTCAAGCGGGAGCTCAAGGGCGACGGCCTGCCGGAGATCGTCACCCTGAACACCCCGGACGACCTGCCGGCGGCCCGGGACCTGATCGCCCGGCACGGCGGGCCGGCCCGCCACCGCCCGGCCGCACCGTTCCGGGTCGTGCTGGCCCGGTCGGCCGGTACCTTCACCCCGACGGACGGGCTGGCCGAGGGCGGGTACGTCCGGTCCGGCCAGGTCGTCGGCCAGGTGACCACCCGGCAGGGCGCGGTCGAGGTGACCGCACACGACAGCGGCGTGCTCACCGAGTGGCTCGCCCACCACGACGACCCGGTCGCCCCGGGCCAGCCGCTCGCCCGTATCGGAGGACAGCACGTATGAGCCTGGGAAGTCGGATCGTCGCCCTGGGGCACTACCAGCCCTCCCGGGTGGTGACCAACGACGAGATCGCCCAGCTGGTGGAGACCAACGACGAGTGGATCCGGGACCGGGTCGGCATCGTCAGCCGGCGGATCGCCGACTCGGAGACGGTGGCCGACATGGCCACCGTGGCCGCCGGCAAGGCGCTGGCCAACTCCGGGCTGGCCCCCACCGACATCGACATGATCGTGGTCGCCACCTGCACCTCGGTGGACCGTAGCCCGAACGTGGCCTGCCGGGTGGCCGCCAAGCTCGGCATCCCCGCGCCGGCCGCGTTCGACCTGAACACCGCCTGCTCCGGCTTCGCCTACGCGCTGGGCACCGTCGACCACGCGATCCGGGCCGGCGCGGCCCGGCACGCCCTCGTCATCGGTGCCGAGAAGCTCTCCGAGTTCACCGACTGGACCGACCGCTCGACCTGCATCATCTTCGCCGACGGCGCGGGCGCCGCGGTGGTCAGCGCCACCGCCGAGGGCGAGCCCACCGGCATCGGCCCGGTGGTCTGGGGTTCGGCCCCGGAGAAGGGCGACGCGGTACGCATCGAGGGCTGGCGGCCGTACATCGCGCAGGAGGGCCAGTCGGTCTTCCGCTGGGCGACCACCGAGCTGGCCCCGCTGGCGCTGGCGGCCTGCGAACGGGCCGGCGTGACCCCCGGCGAGCTGGCCGCGTTCGTGCCGCACCAGGCCAACACCCGGATCATCGACGGCATCGCCAAGCGGCTCGGCATTCCCCAGGCGATCATCGCCAAGGACATCGTCGAGTCCGGCAACACCTCGGCGGCCAGCGTGCCGCTGGCCCTGTCCAAGCTGGTCGAGCGGCGGGAGGTGCCCTCGGGCGCCCCGGTGCTGCTGTTCGGCTTCGGCGGTGGCCTGACCTACGCCGGTCAGGTCGTCCGCTGCCCCTGATCCCCGGCCCCGGAAACCGGGACCGGTCCGGGCGGCCCCGCCGCCCAGAGCAACCAACCATTGGGAAGGAACCACCAGAATGACCCGTGAGGAGATCACCACCGGCCTCGCCGAGATCCTCGAAGAGGTTGCCGGGGTGAACCCGGAGGACGTGGCCGAGGGGAAGTCCTTCACTGACGACCTCGACGTCGACTCGCTCTCCATGGTGGAGGTCGTGGTGGCTGCCGAGGAGAAGTTCGGCGTCAAGATCCCGGACAACGAGGTGCAGAACCTGAAGACCGTCGGCGACGCTGTCTCCTACATCCTGGCGCAGTCCTGATCATGAGTCGTACCGACGTCGTCGTCACCGGGCTCGGCGCGACGACCCCGCTCGGCGGGGACGTCGCGTCGACCTGGGACGCCATGCTGGCCGGCCGCTCCGGGGTGAGTGCGCTCACCCAGGAGTGGGCCGGCCAACTTCCCGTCCGGATCGCCGCCCAGCTGGCCGTGGAGCCGGCGGAACTGCTCGACCGGGTCAAGCTGCGCCGGTTGGACCGCTCGGAGGCGATCGCCCTGATCGCCGCCCACCAGGCGTGGGCCGACGCGGGACTGACCGACGCGGGGCTCGACCCGGAACGCCTCGCGGTCAGCGTGGGCTCCGGCATCGGTGGCGCCACCACCCTGCTCAACCAGGACGACATCCTGGAGGCCTCCGGGCCGCGCCGGGTCTCCCCGCACACCGTGCCGATGCTGATGCCCAACGGTCCGGCCGCCTGGGTGGGCCTGGAACTCGGCGCCCAGGCCGGGGTCCACTCGGTCGCCAGTGCCTGCGCCACCGGCGCCGAGGCGGTCGCCCTCGGGCTGGACATGATCCGCGCCGGCCGGGCCGACGTGGTGGTGGCCGGTGGTACGGAGGCGGTCATCCACCCGCTGCCGATCGCCGGGTTCGCCTCCATGCGGGCCATGTCGACCCGCAACGACGATCCGGAGCGGGCCTCCCGCCCCTGGGACAAGGCCCGGGACGGCTTCGTCCTCGGTGAGGGCGCCGGCATCCTGGTACTGGAACGGGCCGACCACGCCGCCGCCCGGGGGGCCCGGGTCTACGCCCGGCTCGCCGGGGCGGGTCTCACCTCCGACGGGTACGACATCGTGCAGCCCCACCCCGAGGGCAAGGGGGCGATCCGGGCGATCAACCGGGCCATCGCCGACGCCGGGGTGGACCGTCGGGACATCGTCCACGTCAACGCGCACGCCACGTCGACCCCGGTGGGCGACCTGGCGGAGATCATCGCGCTGCGGGCCGCGCTCGGTGACCACCCGGTGCTGACCGCGACCAAGTCGATGTCCGGGCACCTGCTCGGCGCGGCCGGTGCGCTGGAGTCGATCGCCACGATCCTGGCCATCCGGGACGGCGTCGTACCGCCGACGATCAACCTGGACGACCCGGACGACGGACTCGACCTGGAGGTGGCCGCCCACAAGCCACGCCACATGGAGATCCCCGCCGCGCTGAACAACTCGTTCGGCTTCGGTGGCCACAACGTGGCCCTGGTCTTCACCCGCCCCTGAGGTGTAACAGGTGTAAGGAAGGGCCCCTTCTTATCGCTTTCGGTATAGGAAGGGGCCCTTCTTAACGCCCGGCACCCGGTGACGTGACGCCCGGCGCCGCAGCCCTGCCGCGCGCCGTGGCCGATCGGTGTACGGCGCCGGCAGCCACTAGGGTGGGGACCGCCGAACCCTGCGAGGAGTACGCGTGGAAGCCACCGAGATCCGCAAGCTCGCCGCCCTGGAGGACACCCACTGGTGGTACCGGGAACGTCGGGCCCTGCTGGCGCGGGCGCTGCGCCGGCTCGCCGACGCCGGGCAGCGGCCGGGTCCGGCGTTGGACATCGGCGCGGCCGGTGGTGGCAACACCCGGGTGCTGCGCAACCACGGTTGGCGTCCGGTGGCGCTGGAGTACAGCCCCGAGGGCGCACAGGTCGCCCGGGAACGGGGACTGAACGTGATCCGGGCCGACGCCCGTAACCTGCCGCTACCGTCGGACAGCCTCGACCTGGTGGTGGCCTTCGACATCCTCGAACACTTCGACGAGGATCATCTCGCCACCGCCGAGATGTACCGGACGCTCCGGCCCGGCGGTACGGCGCTGATCGCCGTACCCTGCGACATGCGGCTCTGGTCGGCGCACGACGTGGCGGTCGGGCACGTCCGCCGGTACGACCGCGAGTCGCTGCGGGCGGTGGTGGAGAAGGCCGGCCTGGTGGTCGACGAGCTGTGGAGCTGGAACGTGGTGCTCCGCCCGGTCGCCGCCTGGCGGCGCCGGAAGTCGACCGGGAGCGACCTGGACGACCTGCCCGCCGTGGTCAACCTCGGTCTGCGGGCGATCATCACCGCCGAGCGGTACCTGCCGGTGAAGTCGCTGCCCGGGGTGTCGCTGATGCTGCGCGCCCACCGCCCGGCCGGGAACTGAACGGGGCGGTCTGGCACTGCGGTACCGCAGCCCCCACAGCTTGTACAATTTACTGTACGCCGGATTCGGGAGGCATTATGCGCACCGTTCCCTACTCACAACTACGACAAAACCTAGCCAAAATGCTCGACCACGTCGTGGACGACGCCGAGGAGGTGGTGGTCACCCGCTCCGGCCGCGAGGCCGCTGTCATCATCTCGCTACGTGAGTACGAGTCACTGAAAGAAACGGCGTACCTGATGGCCAGCCCTGCCAACGCGCGCCGTCTGAACGAAGCCGTCGAAGAGCTACGCAGCGGGGGTGGAGAGATACACGACCTGATCGACCCCGAGGCCAGTCCAGGCGAGGCGTCGGCAGCGTGAAGGTCCAGTTCGCCAGCCGGGGGTGGGAGGACTATCTGGCCTGGCAACGGGATCGCCAGATGCTCAGGCGGGTGAACACCCTGATCGAGGACATCCGACGCAACGGGCACCAGGGCATCGGTAAGCCAGAACAACTCCGCGGCAACTGGTCCGGATTCTGGTCGAGACGCATCGACCAGGAACACCGCCTGGTGTACCGGATCGTTGACGACACAGTGCAGATAGCGCAGTGCCGCTACCACTACGAGTGACACAGCCGATACCGAGCAGTCCGTACACTCCCGCCGGGCCGCCGTCGGACGGCACCTCAGACCACGCCTCGGTCCTGCGAACCACGAGAGCGCAGTTCAACCACGAGATCACCGCATGGAGTGGGGCACTGGGTCGCGTCGACCCGGCTGGTGGGCATGGTTGCGGTACTCCGCTGCCGTACCGCAACTACGTGGTCGTCAGGTGACGCCGATGCTAGTGGCGAGTTGGGTGATCGTCGTCGGGGCGCGTCGGTCGCGGGCGACCTGGGCGACGATCTCCCGGGCGGCTGGTCGGTGGTGGATCTCGGCCGGTGCGGTCCGTTCGGCGTCGACCAGCAGCCGGCCGGCGTTGACCGGGTCGCCGGCCAGCAGGTACGCCCGTGCCGCGTCGACCAGGTGCGCGGCGCGATGCTCGGCGGCCAGCCAACGCCAGCCGTCCCGCCCGGTGGTCTTCTCGTGCCAGACGATCGCGTCGTCCGCGTGCCCCAGGTCGACGGCGGCGGTCACCCGGGCCAGGTCCACCGCCGTCGGCCCGAACCCGGTCCGATGATGGTCGTGCCCGTCCCCCACCCGGGCGGCCAGGTCGGCGGCCTCCCCGAGCAGCCCGACACTGACCTGGTCGTCGCCGGAGTCGGCCGCTGACAGGGCCGCTTGCACCAGCAACGTCCCGCACAACGACACCTCCGATGCAGGGCCGCCGTCGAGGTCGGGCGGGGCGATCCGGTACGCCGCCCTCCGCAACACCGACACCGCCACCCCGGACCGGCCGGCGGCCCGTAACACCTGCCCGAGCTGCACGGCAGCGGCAGCCACCCGCACCCGATCACCGGCCGCGACCGTCATCGCCCGATCAGCGGCCAGCCACGCCAGATCCACCACGCCCAGCTTCACCAACACCGCCGCCGTCACCCGGTACATCTCCACCAGCAGCGTCCTGCCTGATCCCGGACGATCGGCGTGGACGCGCTGCGCGGCGGCCAGAAAGCCGGGCAGAAACGTCACCACCTGCGGGTAACGCGCGTACTGGAAGGCCGTCCACGCGTGCCCGACACTGGCGGCCACCTGGTCGACGGACAATCCCGCTTCATTTGCCGGCGCGGTGTCGTACGCGGACAACACCACCCCGACCAGTTCCACGCCCCCGGGCTGCTCGACCACCGTCGTCGGCTGGCCGTCCCGGCCCAGTAGCACGGCGGCATCGATCCGCAACACCCGCGCGATGTCCTCGATCGTGGACACCCGATTCAACGACCGCACACCCCGTTCGACCTTGTCCACCCAACTCTTCGACTTCCCCAACCGATCGGCCAACACCTGCTGCGACAACCCCCGCCGCCCACGCCAGTACGCCACCCGCCGACCAATCGGCAACAACTCAATGCTGTCCACGACGCCACCGCCGATCCGGCACCGCCCGCGTCGTCTCCTCCGCCGGTACCCGATCCGCCTCAGCCTCGGCGAGAAGCCGCCGCTTCGCCGCCTCGTGCTCCTCGGCCTGGACCTGCTCGCCCCGGCTCTGCGGAGACTCGCGCTGCATACCATCCACCTACGTCCTCCCACAAGATGGCGCGATGGTGGCAGCCTGATGACCGATCACCGCCGCGCCAGGTTGAAGAGCGCCGTACCGGTGCTGACGGGTCCGCACCTGTCACGCCCGTGACTGAAAGTTACGAGCAATGACCAGGTGCGACGGTGATAATTTGTACCTCTGCGACTACTACCAGTTCATGCCCATCGCCAGCGCCAACTCCCGCGCATCTTCGCCGGTGGTACCGCGCCGGCTGGTCAGCTCCAGAGTGGCCGCCCGCGCGAAGGGGTTGAACCTGACGGTATCCGCGCTCTCCCGCAGACCACGACCGAGCAGATGCACGGCGGCGATCTCCTCACGACGTGCCAGATGCGCGCGGGCCGCCTCGATCAACGCTGCGGCTCGCCGAGTCCGGGATGGCAACGCCGAGTAGTCGATGACAGCCGCACGCCGGATGGCCTCACCCGGCCGGCACAGGTCCGCCTCCATCGTCGCTGCGGACACCGCGCAGACCGTCTCCCCGAACATCAACCAAGGATGCACATATCCGCTGCCGAGTCTCCTGGCCGACTCGTCGGCGAGGTCCCAGGCTCGCCACGCCCGTCCCGTCCGACCGGCCTTGCTGTGCCCGAGCGCCGTCCCCAGGTGCAGCAGCCCCCGCAGGGCAAGCGAGTTGTGCCCACCGTCGGGATCGACAAGAGGCAGCGAGTCCATCAGCACCTGCTCGGCTGCGTCTGTCATGTTCGACGAGCGGTACACGTGGGCGTAGTACCAGGCAGCAGCAGCAATGGCACACGGATCGTCAGCATCCTGCGCGGCGGCCATCGCCCGGTCTGCGGCGAGCCACACCAGCTCCGGATGCGGCTGGTGGGCGAGGTACAACTGAACGAGATGGTAGACACGGGCCAACTCGACCAAGGCCAGCCGCCGCTCGCCACCTTCCAGCCGTCGAGCGCTGCGGCGCGCGTCGTCAAGCAGGCCGGGCAACACTTCCGCTACAGCAGTCCGCTCCGTACTGGACCCATGCCAGATTCGCCACGCCTGGTCAACCAGGGCGGTCAACGCCTTGGAGGATGTCGGCTCGCCCACCGGGACGGTCGAATGCTGGATGGCCGCAGCGATCCGGCCAACCTCCGAGTGTCCGGCCCGGGTGACGGAAGCGACCGGCATGGATTGGTCGCCCGTCAGATCAGCCAAGTCGGAAACACCGAGAACTTCAGCGAGACGAAGCAGCATCGGCAAGCGGGGAACGAGCAGGCGACCGGTCTCCAGCGCCTTAACCCACTCACCGCTACGGCCGACCAGCCCGCCCAGGACCGCTCTCGTCTTGCCCGCCCGCTCACGGTGGGCACGAAGGCGGGCACCAAACATCTCGGCATCGCTCATGACGTCTCCCCGGTCAGCGGGCTCGGCAGCGCCCCACCCCTTCCCTGGCGGGCCACCACTTCGGACGGTACACCGGCCAACTACCGGACATTCCATACTCACCCGCCGCCTGGCTGACCTGATTCTCTGGGAGGTATCCGGCCAGGCACACGCCTGGAAAACGATCGGGTCTCCGCACATTCATGTCCCGCGGAAGAGGCCGAGCGTGCCCAGATGACGATGCTCTGCGTTTTGCAGGACACCCAAACGCGACTCACCAAATCCCCACATCACCAAGCGCTGCCTCCCCACCGCTCAACGCCACCGCCACCGCGGACCAGGTCGCCGCTGTCCACCCGCCATCATCTCCGCCACCAATCTGCACAAAGTAGACGAAAGCCTCGAAGCCACCCGTCGTCCGACGAGGGCGGCGGGGTCGACGTCGACGGCACCGCCAAACTCGCATGCCTCGTCCAAGCAGTCGCACGATCGGCAACTCCTGCGCCGAGCTCAAGACCACATGCGGCATCCTTTCGTTGACGTCCTACTGGCCGGACAGGCTCTCGCTTGGCTCACGCCACGCCAAACGAACCTCGGGATGGATCTCCGGCTTGCAGGTCCAAGGTGTTGTGTCCAGAGGAGTCCTGTCAGCGTCACTGGCTTCGGCATGCCGGACGGATCGACGCCTTCCGCAGTTGACCTTTCCGGCCGCCCGCACTCTTGGCGGAACAATCTCGCCCTCGGCGGGGGATGTCCATCACCGAGCAACAGCCGTACGCTTACTCGGGTGATGGATTCCGATGTGGACAAGAGGCCGTTCGCAGAGCCCACGGACCTCGCTCCCCCTAACCATTGGTCAGATCCCGAGCAGCGCCTTTGGTCTTCCTTCCGCCGAGGCCAAGAGCTCAACCTGCACGGGGTCAACCCGGTAACTACCAACGTGGCCGGCCCTGACCACTGGGGTCCAGATAAGACAATACGGGCAGAAGTTCTAGCCAGCCTCCTTCTCCACAGCCCACCGCAAGAACCGGGCCGCCCCAATCGACTGATCTTGTCTGGGGCGAGAATCTCCGGTCGACTAGACCTCGGCTGCAGCAAGGTTGCCCCCTTTTCTTTGATTAATTGCCTCCTTGAGGAAGAACCGATTCTCAATGACGCGTCCGCGGAATTCGTAGGCTTCACGAGCTGCCTACTCCCCGGCCTTTCCGCCGTGCGCATGACATGCAACGGCCCCGTCTGGGTTACACGATGCAAGATCGCGGGAAACGTAGATCTAGAAGATGCGAACATTACCGGCGATGCAGTCTTCCGCGAAACCAGCTTTGAGACCTCTTCTCGACAGTTTTCAATCGATCTCGGCGGTGCACGCATTGCGAGCGACCTGGCACTTGATCGAATAAACGCCAACCAGGCCATCCATTTTCACAATGCCTCTATATCTGGCGACATAACCTTCACGGGCGCCACAATGAATTGCCCGGGAGAGTGGGCAATTTCCGGAAAACAGGCGGTCGTGGGGGGGTCCATTTTTTTCACCAAGAACTTCCGCTGTAACGGAGCAGTGAACCTGGAGGGCGCGAAGGTCGACGGCCAAGTGGTTCTAGTTGGTGCCCAAATCTTACGGCCGGATGACATTGCCCTAGACCTAGACCACATATCGATCAGACTAGGCGCTAAAGCAGACCGTGCAAGATTCGAAGGTACTATACGCCTACACCATGCCCATATTGGCTGCCAGCTCTCATTATCCGAGGCTCAGATAATAAGATGCGGAGGCAAGAAGGCGATCTTAGCGGACCACATGATCGTAGATGGCTCAGTAGAGATGGAGGGCGGATTTCGCTCCGAGGGCCTGATACATATGCACGGCGCCAAGATTGAGTGCAATCTATCACTTGCGGAGTCGCGAGTGTTGACGGACAAAGGGCCGGCATTTACGCTAGACGCCGCTACAATTGGCGGGGCACTGTTCGCAAACAACTGTGAACTGCAAGGATATCTCGATCTTGAAGGGGCGACGATTATCGGGCCCGTCAGCTTAAAGGCGGCAAAGCTTACCACAAACAGCTCTCTGGCCCTCGATCTTCGCCGCGCCGATGCGCGCGGAGGAATTTTTGCAACAGAAGGGTTTAGTGCGCAGGGCATGATCTCTCTAGCCGACGCAAAAGTCGCTGTTGGTATAGATTTCAGCGATGCGCGGATCACCCATTCAAGAAAGAAAGCACTGGACTCGGCTGGGCTCTCACTCACGGGCAACTTTGTTTGCAATCGAATCGAAGTTGACGGCCTCGTCGATCTAGCCGCTGCCGCCATCGACGGCGATGTCAGATTCGCAGATGCCACCCTAACTGGCGTCCCCTTGGAAGAGGCTTCGAGGGGAACCGAGATTGACCCATTCAGGGGAGGCGACTGGCGGGGAGCCTCGCTGCGCGCCACCGCCAGCAAGGTAAGCGGTGATTTCAATCTGCGCGGAGCACGCTTTACCCAGTCCCTTGTGCTTGATTCTGCCACCGTACAGCGGGCCGTCCATCTTGACTCAAGTCGACTTGAGGGTGAAGAATCCACCGCTCTAGCCGCACGTTTTTTCCATGCTGCGATGCTAAGCCTGAGACTCAAGACACGGCCAACGGGAGCAGTATTATTAACCTCGGCCACCATTGGAACGATCGTCGACGACGCCAACTCCTGGCCCGAGGAAGCTCCGATTGCACTCGATGGCCTCCGCTACGAATCCATCGACACTGAACTCACCATCAAGGACCGCCTTCGGATTCTGCGGCAAGCAACGCCCAGCTACACTCCCCATCCGTACGAGCAACTAGCATCACAACTTTCAGCTTCCGGTCAGGACGACGACGCAAGGAAGGTACGCCTTGCTGCAATCCGACGCTCCTACGAAGCGTCACGTCTACCGATTCGCGCTTGGGGCAAGACGCAGGACGTGGTTGTAGGATACGGCTACGCCCCTTTCCGAGCATTGCTGATATTTCTGGTTCTCTTCGCAGGTTCAGCTTTGTGGTTCACGTTCGCCCCTCTTGCGTGCGACGACCCCGGCATGGAGGACCTCCCGCTCTGCCCAATTAAGTCCAACGAGCACCCAACCTGGGATGCCTGGCTTTACTCGGCAGATCTTCTTATTCCGCTAGTAAATCTAGGGCACGAGAATTCATGGGACCCTACAGGCATCTCCAAGATGGTTACCTCAGTCCTGATCATCGCTGGATGGATTCTCACGACAACTATCGTCGCGGCAGCAGGACGTTCTCTGCGAGGCCGTTCATAGCGAAACGCCGTGATGTAACCCACCCCAAAAAGGGAACAGATACGCGACCACACCTCGCCTCGCCAGCCGATCCCCGAGCCGACGAAAGGCATCCTCGATCGCGGCATGGTCCAACAGCGGGTCATCGAAGCTCACGCGACGTTCAACTCCTGCGCCGACACGTACACACCACGACGACGGAACGCCGCTGGCGCGTGCACCACCGCGTCAACCCGGGCGGCCCGGGTGTTGAAGGGAAACCAGAAACGCCGCAGCGACCGCGTCTCGACCCACCATGGCGCACCGCGCCCGTCCTTGGCCGCCAGATGCTCGGTCAATGCTGCGAGGAACACGTCCCAGTGCTCGTCCCCGGTAGGAGATGGTTCCTGTTCCAGCAGACCAGCGCGCATCTCAGACGGTTCCCATCGGTACTCTTCCAGGAACTCCGCCACCAATCGCCACCGTCGCGTCTCGTCAGTGCCGACAAGCAGGGCACCCAGGCGCACCACCGTCAGTGGCTCATACCTCGCAGCACGCTCCCTCACACCCCCGACGGTAGTACACAAGGAGGCGGATCTGCGGAGCTGACGGGATTCACGCACCTGACCCTCTCGATGCGAACTGGCGGCAAAGCGTTCGGATGAGGCATCGTCAGGTGACGCCGAGGCTGGTGGCGATCTGGGTGATCGTCGTCGGGGCCCGTCGGTCGCGGGCGACCTGGGCGACGATCTCCCGGGCGGCTGGTCGGTGGTGGATCTCGGCCGGTGCGGTCCGTTCGGCGTCGACCAGCAGCCGGCCGGCGTTGACCGGGTCGCCGGCCAGCAGGTACGCCCGTGCCGCGTCGACCAGGTGCGCGGCGCGATGCTCGGCGGCCAGCCAACGCCAGCCGTCCCGCCCGGTGGTCTTCTCGTGCCAGACGATCGCGTCGTCCGCGTGCCCCAGGTCGACGGCGGCGGTCACCCGGGCCAGGTCCACCGCCGTCGGCCCGAACCCGGTCCGATGATGGTCGTGCCCGTCCCCCACCCGGGCGGCCAGGTCGGCAGCCTCACCGAGCAGCCCGGCGGCAGCACGGTCGTTGCCGGAGTCGGCCGCTGACAGGGCCGCTTGCACCAGCAACGTCCCGCACAACGACACCTCCGATGCAGGGCCACCATCGAGGTCGGGTGGGGCGATCCGGTACGCCGCCCTCCGCAACACCGACAGCGCCACCCCGGACCTACCAGCAGCCCGTAACACCTGCCCGAGCTGCACCGCAGCCGCAGCCACCCGCACCCGGTCCCCGGCCGCGACGGTCATCGCCCGGTCGGCGGCCAACCACGCCAGATCCACCACACCCAGTTTCACCAACGCCGCCGCCGTCACCCGATACGCCTCCACCAGCAACGCCCGACCCGACACCGGACGATTAGCGTGGACGCGCTGCGCGGCAGTCAGCAGACCCGGCAGGAACGTCACCACCTGCGGATAACGACCGTGCTGAAACGCCGTCCACGCATGCTGCACGCTGGCCGCCACCTGGCCGACGGACAACCCCGCCTCATTTGCCGGCGCGGTGTCGTACGCCGACAACACCGCCCCGACCAGCTCCACACCGCTGGACTGCTCGACCACGGTCGTCGGCCGGCTGTCCCGACCCAGCAGCACGGCGGCATCGATCCGCAACACCCGCGCGATTTCTTCGATCGTGGACACCCGATCCAACGACCGCACACCCCGTTCGACCTTGTCCACCCAACTCTTCGACTTCCCCAACCGATCGGCCAACACCTGCTGCGACAACCCCCGCCGCCCACGCCAGTACGCCACCCGCCGACCAATCGGCAACAACTCAATGCTGTCCACCACGCCACCGCCGATCCGGCACCGCCCGCGTCGTCTCCTCCGCCGGTACCCGATCCGCCTCAGCCTCGGCGAGAAGCCGCCGCCTCGCCGCCTCCCGCTCGGCGGCCTGCACCTGCTCGCCCCGGCTCTGCGCAGACTCGCGCTGCGTACCGTCCATCCACGTCCTCCCTGGGAGGGCGCGACACCCAGCGCATTGCGCGCTGGTTTCGCCGTCACACCCGTGACTGGAAGTTACGACCAGTCACCATGTGTGACGGTTATGGTTCGTACCCCTGCCCGCCAGGGGCTGCCGACGTCCGGTTGCCACCGGTCAGCAGACGAGCCCCACCTTCAGGGCGAGATCGCGTGCCTCATCACGCGTCGAACGTGGCCCGTCGAGCAGGTCAAGAGTTATCTGACGGGCATAGCCGTTGAAGCGGACCGTCTCCGGCGCCGAGTCGTACGCCTGCCGTAGGCTCCGCACGGCTGCCGCGCTGTCGCCCTTGCCGTAGTGTCCGCGCGCCACCTCGACAAGATGCCGGGCACGTCGTGGCCGTGATGGGATGGCTGCGGGGTCGAGTCGTTTGGCCTGCCGCACCGCCTCACCGGACTTCTGCAACTCGACCGCGACCGTCACTGCGTGCGCAGCCATGATGGCCCGTGAGAACGAGGTCTGCGGCTGGTGGAATCGCACGGGAAGGCGCTGCGCGATGGCGTCCGCCCGGTCCCAGTACCGCCATGCCCGACCTTCTTCGCCCGCCCGCGCGGCAACATACGCAGCCTCGAAGTTCAGGGCGCCCACCAACGCGAGAAGATTCACGTTGGTCGGCTCTTCGTTCGTTCGCGTCTGCAACGACGATATGAGTTCGACGGCGGTCCTCATGGCGGTGTCCCAGTCACCCGTGTCCCGGTGGACCTGACACAGGAACCAACCCGCGCGGGCCATCGCCTCCGGATCACCCGACTCCTGCGCTGCCACCATCGACCGGTCAGCGGCGCGCCAGATCAGCTCAGCGGCAGGCTGGTAGGCAAGGAACATCTGGGCCAGACCGAGCGTCTCGGCCAGCAGCGCTTGCGCCCGGCGACGGTCGTCACCCTCGTACGCCAGCGCGGCGCACTGGGCGTCCCTGAGCAGGTCCGGCAGGAGGGCACCGAGCACGGTGCGATGATCCGACGCTTCATGACGCGCCCGCCAGGCTGCGGTAAGGCGTTCCCTGATCTGCGGTAACGGCTGAGCAGCAGCTTCACTGGACAGCGCGAAGCGGTTGACGGCATCACGGACCGAGGCGAGCGCAGGATGTTCCGGCCCATTGACCACGGCCGACCGATCGCACAACTCACCGACCAGAGCGGACACATCGACCTTGAGAGCGCGGGCGATCCGGTCCAGCATGTGAACACGCGGCGGCAGGAGGCGATCATTTTCCAGGGCCTTCACCCACTCGGCGCTACGGCCGACCAGCCCGCCCAGCACCGCCCGGGTCTTGCCGGAACGCTCCCGGTAGAGCTTCAGACGCTGCCCGAAGGTCAGCTCTGGCATGGAGTCCATCCCGACCTCCTCCTGGCACGACACGCAGCCGAAGCATGGCGCCACCGCACCCACGGTACTCATGGCCGTCGGTTCTGGTAACCCTCCACGCCGCCCGACCGGCTGTCGCGTCGTCCTCGTGAGTCCGCGAACGCTGGCTTGTGGCTTATGGACTGCATCTAGGCAACCCACCACCAACCGTCTCCGAGATAACGCACCGGTTGCCCCATGTCACCAGCCGCAGTGGCGATCAGCGTGTCCGTTCCCGGCGAAGTCGGGAAGTACCCGATACCCACCCCACTTTCAGCGCGCCAGTCCTGCCATACCGGCAGATACAGTGCGCTATCTCGCTTATGGGCCCGTCCGTCAATGGACAGGTGCCGGAGCCGCCAGGGCAGGACGGAAGCAGACGGCAACTGACCGTTGCGGTAACGTGCAGCCAGCTCAGCCAACTGATTCCGGTGCAGGTGGAACTGGCTGTCCACGTACGTTCGTTCCCAATCGGTGGTCCACAGGAGCAGTCCGCTCCCAAGCGCGACAACCAGGACACCGGCGGCCCAGCCGTACGCCCGCCGTCGCAGCAGCACGATGAGGGCGAGCACTGATCCACTCCCGGCCGACAGCCAACACGCAGCCAGTGCCAGGAGAGCGAGCAGCGAAATCGCGTCAATCAGCGGATACATCAGGTAGCAACAGGCCACCAGCAGAAGCCATACGCCCACCACTCCGAGCAGAAACCGACGGTTATGCGTGGTACGGGAAGATCCCTCGGTAACCGGCACCGCGACAGTCTGGCAGGTTGCCGAAGGCATCCCGTTGAGTTTGCGCTCAGCGACATCCAGTCTTCCACCGGCCCGGCCACCCACCGCAGGCAAGCGAGAATCGATTGGCATAGTGGGGCGGTGCCGAACCTGGACTTCTACGCTGCGGAAGACGACTGGTCCGCGGTGCTTCAAGCCGTGTTCGACCTGGGGCTGTTCCGCGTCTTCGAGTCCGACTCGCGACACGACCACGAGCTGCGCGAGTTCCGGACCATCGACGAGGTGGCTCCGGATCACCATGGGCAGCACCTGCAACTGCTGGTCGTCGGCGCCGGACCGGACCCAGTGGCGAAACGCATCGACTTCCTTCCGGGGGTCTCCGACGCCACCTTCCGATACACCTGCGAAGGCTGGGGCCTCATCCAGTTGCACTACGGCGGAGCCTTCGGAGCACACGAGTTGCGCTGGAGTCACACCAACCACAACAGCGAGAAGCGCGCGTCAGCCTGGGCACCAACCCTGCGCCACCTGGGTGATCCCGCCGCGTGGGACTGGTCAGCCGTCACCAGCGCCTCCAGCAGGCTGAACCGGGCGATCCGCCGGATGGCAGTCGACAAGATCCGCTCACACCCGGTGCTGCCGCACGCCGCACAGGTCATCGCGGAAGCGAGCCTGCGATACGAGTACGGGATCGGTCTCCACTCGACGCCAGTGTCCGGCATGACACCCTAGTTCCAACGCACCCGATCGACCGTTTCCCCGCAGCCCAGGGCGTCGCAAGGCACCGTCGGCCCTGCCGGGCGGGTGGTCGGACCGGTCGGGTCGCGCGGGTACCCCGCCGCGCCACCCGACCGGTCCGGCCACCGGGCTACTGGTACGTCGGTACCGCCTCCCGGGCCATGGTCACCGCGCCGAGCAGGGCGGCGTCGTCGGCGAAACCGGAGAGCACCAGCTCCGGCGGGTGCGGCAGGACCTCGGCGAGCCGGTCGGCGAGCAGTCCCCGGATCAGGTCGCTGCCGGCCACCCCGCCGACCAGGACGACCCGTCGGGGGTCGAGCAGCAGGCAGCAGGTCGCCAGGTGCCGGGCCAGCTCGTCCACCCGGGCGAGCAGGGCGTCCCGCGCCGGGCCAGGGGTCGCCGCGTGGGCGCCGAGCCCGGCCGCCCCACCGGGGATGCCCAGGGACCCGGCGAGCTGGTCCAGCGCCCGACCGGAGAAGACCGATTCCAGCATGGTGCCGGGGAAACCACCGGTCGGGGCGTACCCGATCTCGCCGGCCGCGCCGTGCTGCCCGGCGACCACCCGGCCGCCGACGGTGACCGCCGCCGCGACCCCGGTGCCGAGCCCGACGACCAGGCCGGGGTCGGCGTCGCGCAGCGCGCCGAGGCGCAGTTCGGCGAGGGCGGCGGCGTTCAGGTCGTTGGCCACCGGCACCAGTGTCACGCCGAGCCGGTCCCGGACCGCGTCGGCCAGCCGCAGCCGGTCCCAGCCGGGTACGTTCGGCGCCAGGTCGACACCGTCGGAGTGGACCACGCCCGGCGAGGCCACCCCGGCCGCCAGCAGCGGCCCGCCCGGCCCGGTCTGTCCGACCAGGGTCGCGGCCAGGTCGAGGGCGCGGTCCAGGGCCTGCACGGCACCCTTTTCGGCGTACGTCGGGACACGCTCGCGGGCCAGCAGCCGGCCCTGGAGGTCGGCCACCCCGACGGCCATCTTGGTACCGCCGAAGTCGATCCCGAGCAGCCGCCCGCCCGACGGCGAAGCGTCCCGCTGTCCGGGCTCGACCCGCACCTCCACCGGGCTGCCGAGCCCTCTCACCGGCCGGCCCGCTGGGCGGCGACCGCGTCGAGCGCGGCGTCGGCGTCGGCCAGCCGGCGGCGTACCCCGGCCAACCGTTCCGCGACCGCGTCGAAGGTGCCGCGCAGCGTGCCCACCTGGGCCCGGACGGCGGCGGCGCCGGGGCCGTCGACCTGGGCCCGGTCCAGCACCAGTTCGGGGCGGACCGCGGCGGCGATCAGGTCGGCGACCGCGGTCTCGGTCAGCGGTTCGGTGCCGACCTCGGCGGCGGCCGAGCGGACCCCGTCGGCGGTCCAGGTGTCCGGCGCGCCGGCCCGGACCAGCCGGCCGACCACCGAGTGGGCGGCCCGGAACGGTACCCCGTGCCGGGTGAGCGCGTCGGCGGCGGCCGTGGTGGTCGCGCCGGAGGCGACGATCTCGGCGGCGGACGGCGGTTCCAGCGGTTCCAGTTCGGCGAGGAAGCCGCCGAGCAGGGCGAAGAACCGGTCCGTCCGGTCGCAGCTGTCCCAGAGCCGGACCTGCACGTCGGTGGTGGCGTTGTTGGAATCCTCCCACCAGGCCGCGCCGACGTTGTTGAGCACGGAGGCGGCGTCGGCGGCGGTGGCCCCGGCCATCGAGACCAGGTGTTCCAGTACCACCGGGTTGCGCTTCTGCGGCATGATGCTGCTGCCCTGGGTGAAGTCACCGGGGGTGACCACCCAGCGCCAGGTGAGCCAGTCCATCAGGGTGCGGGCCAGCCGGGCGCCGGTGGCCAGTGACTGGGCGTTGAGGGTACCCACCCGGACCAGGTGGTCGGCTCCGGCGACCGCCTCGTACGAGTTGGTCACCAGCCCGCCGAAGCCGAGCAGCTCGGCGACCCGGGCCGGGTCGATGGCCAGGTCGGTGCCGGCGAACGCGCACGAGCCGAGCGGGGACACGTTGAGCTGGTCGAGCAGGTCGGCGTAGGCGACCGCCTCCCCGGCGAGCGCCTCGGCGTACCCGGCCAGCGCGTGACCGATGGTGGTCGGCTGGGCGGGGCGACGGTGGGTGTACCCGGTGATCACCACGTCGGCGTACCGGTCGGCCTTCTCCAGGGCGGTCGCCCCGGCGGCCAGGACCCGGTCGAGCACCCCGATCAGCTGCCCGCGCAGCACCATCCGGAACACGCCGGCGTCGAGGTCGTTGCGGCTGCGGGCGAGCTGCACGTCGAGTTGGCTGGTGGGTACCCCGCAGGCTGCGGCGAGCCGCTTCTCCACCAGGTAGTAGACGTCCTCGAAGCTGCCGTCGTACGCCGGGGCGGGTGCCCCGTCGGTCCACAGCTCGTGCAGCCCGCGCAGCAGTCGCGCCCCCCGGTCGGCGGGGATCAGCCCCTGCTCGGTGAGCATCACCACGTGCGCCTGGCTGGCCCGCACCATCGGGGCGAACAGGTAGCCGACGTGGTGGTCGTACGTCGGGCGCAGGTGGTGCTGCTGGTAGGTGGTCAGCTCGGGTGTGCTCACGGCAGGTCCTTAGCTTTCTTCCAGGCCGAGCAGCCGTTCGGCGTTGCCGGCGAAGATCGCCCGCAGGTGGTCGTCGGGCATGCCCAGCTCGCGGCAGATGCGCAACTGGTCGTCGAGGTAACGGGTGACGTAGCCGCGCGGGAACCAGGAGGAGTCGCTACCGAAGACGATCCGGTGCGGTCCGATGGTTTCGTAGCAGCGGCGGAACAGGTCGTCGAGGCTGAGCCGGTACGGCATCCAGCGCACCCACTGGTTGGAGCCGGAGGTGTCGACGTGGATGTTCGGGCAGCCCCAGGCGGCGAAGAACAGCTCCTTGACGTGCTGGACCCCGAAGTGCGGGACCACCACGGCCAGTTCCGGGAACCGGCGGGCCATCCGGGCGAGCTGGTCCGGGTGGTCGTACCGGCCGGCGGGCAGCCCACCGGCGCTGCCGTAGTGCCCGATGTGGATCAGTACCGGTACCCGCAGCCGCTGGGCGGTGGCCCACAGGTCGTCCAGGGCCGGGTCGTCGAGGCCGCCGCGCAGCAGCGGGGCGAAGAGTTTCAGCCCGCGCAGTCCCCGCTCCACCACGGCCCGTTCCAGTTCGGCGGCGGCGCCGGGGGCGAACGGGTCGTGGTGGGCCAGGCCGAGCATCAGGTCGGGGTGCCGGTCCACCACGTCGGCGAGGGCGTCGTTGCCGCCGCCGGTGACGAAGACGGCCCGCCGGATCCGGTGGGTACGCAGCTCGTCGGCCCACCGGTCGGCTTCGGCGTACCGGTCCGTCATGGGTGGTTCCGGGTCGCCGAAGCCCCAGGCCCGGCGCCACTGTTCGGCGTACGGCGCGGAGCCGGCGGCCCGGACCGCCCGGTCGTGTCCGTCGCCGGGGTGCATGCCGGCATCGTGTTCGCAGGCTCTGACGGTCGGGTCCGCGCCGAGCTGGAAGTGCAGGTGGAAGTCGACGACGTCCAGTCCCCGGTGCTCCGTCATCCGGCCTCCCCGGGCAGCGGCCCGGCCGACCCAGGGTCGTCGGGCAGCGGATCGTCCGGCAGCGGGTCGGCGGTGGGCTCGGCCGGCGGCGGCGCGGCCAGCCAGGCGTCGACGATCTCCCGCAGCCGGGTACCGGCCAGCTCCCGGACCCGCCGCCCGGCCGGCTCGTCGGCCAGCGAGATGTGCCCGGACCAGCCCTGCCACGGGTCGGGTCGGGACTCGACCAGCACGTACGGGTGGGTCACCGGCAGCTTCGGCTTCGGTGGCAGGTCGGTCACCGCGTCGAGGCGTACCGCGTCGGGGTCGAAGCCGAGCACCCCGGAGGTCTCGTACGCCCCGCCGTGTCCCCGGGCCGGCAGGTCGCCGTAGATCCCGGTGGTCTCGGTCGGGGTGACCAGCTGGAACCAGTTGACCAGCAGCAGGCTGGCCCGGTGCTGGCCGGAGACCCACTCCATGGCGGCCCGGACGGTGGACATGTTGGCGTCGTGGCCGTTGACGATCAGCAGTCGGGGGAACCCGGCGGCGACGATCCCGGCGATCACGTCGGCCAGGTAGCCGACCGCGATCTCCGGGCGGACCGCCACCGTGCCGGGCCAGGGGCGGGTCTGTCCCGGGCAGGCCGCGTACGGTACCGCAGGGAAGAGCACGCCCTTCGGGCCGTCGGCGGCGCCGCTCTCGGCGGCGAAGCCCTCGGCCAGGATCAGGTCGGTGCCGAGCGGCAGGTGCGGGCCGTGCCACTCGACGGCCCCGACCGGCAGGACGGCGAAGTCCGCCGCCCGGGTCACCGCCGCCAGTTCGCCGCCGGGGATCCGGGTGGCCGGGGCGAGTCCGCCGCCGGTCGGCCAGTGCGTGGCCGCCACCTGCGGGTCGCCCGGCCCGGCCGGGGCCGCGTCGTTCAGCCCGGCCGGGGCCGCGCCGTTCAGTTCGTCCATGCCGCGGCCTCCCGGGAGGAGCGCCGGCCGGTCTCCAGCCGACCGGAGACCACCATCACCACGAAGATCAGGACGACCTGGAGCATGCCGTACGCGGCGGCGGTGCCGACCTCGAACGAGTACATCCGGTTGTTGATCTCGACGGAGATCGGCGCGGTGCTGGAGGTGTAGATCAGCACCGAGGCGACGAACTCGCCCACCCCGTGCACGAAGGCCAGCAGCGCACCGGCGAGCACGCCGGGGAGCATCAGCCGCAGGGTGACCGTGCCGAACGCCCGCCACCAGGAGGCACCGAGGTTGCGGGCGGCCTCCTCCAGCGACGGGTCGATCTGGGCCAGGGTCGCCGAGCTGGACCGGAAGACCAGCGGCAGGAACCGGACGAAGTAGGCCAGCGGCATGATCCAGAAGGTGCCGATCAGGACCTGGCCGAAGCTGAACGCGTTGCCGGTGCTGAACGCCGAGATCAGGTTGATCGCCACGACCGTGCCGGGCAGCGCCCAGGCCAGCATGACCGCCACGTCGAGCAGGCCACGTCCGACGAAGGTCAGCCGGCGCACGGCGTACGCGATCAGCACGCCGACCGCCACGCAGCCGACGGTGGCGATCAGGCTCATCTGCAACGAGTTGAGGATCGGGGTGAACGCCCTCGGCTCGGTGAAGATGGTCCGGAAGTTCTCCGTCGTGTACCGGCTGGGGATCACCTCGGTGGTCCACGAGCCGTCGGCGGAGAAGGCGACCAGCGCGATGGTGGCCACCGGGGCGAGCAGCACCACCGTGGCCAGCACCGAGCCGATCAGGGCGAACCAGCGGCCGAACGGGTTGGTGATCTCCCGGCGGTGCGCGGCGACGCCCTTGGACTGGGAGCGGTAGCTGCGCCGCCCCTCGTACCAGCGCATGCCGAGCAGGAACAGCACCGAGACCACGCCGAGCACGGAGGCGTACGTGGAGGCCATCGGCAGGTCGCCGTTGGTGCGGTTGATGTAGATCTGCATGGTCATCGTCTGGTCCACGCCGAACAGAAGCGGGGCGGTGTACGACGCCAGCGAGGTCATGAAGACCAGCAGCGAGGCGGAGACCAGCGCCGGGGTGAGCATCGGCAGCAGGACGGTACGCCAGACCCGGACCCGGCCGGCGCCGAGGTTGTAGGCGGCCTCCTCCACCGACGGGTCCATCCCGGCCAGCGCGGCCGACGCGGCGAGGTAGAAGAACGGGTACATGGTGAAGGTGTGCACCACCAGCACCCCGGCGATGCCGCTGAACGGCAGCACCGGCTCGGCCGTACCGAAGAGCTGCTGGAGACCGCGCGGCAGGATGCCGGTCTCGCTGTAGAGCAGCTGGAAGGAGATCGCCCCGATCAGCGGCGGCAGGGCCGCCGGGACCAGGATGATCGCCTCGATCAGCCGGCGGCCGGGAAACGAGAAGCGCTTGAGCAGGAACGCCATCGCCACCCCGACGATCCCGCAGAGCAGCACGCTGGCCGCCGAGATGATCAGCGAGGTGATCAGGGAGGTCCGGGCGACCCCGTCGCCGGAGAGGAAACTGGCGTAGTTCTCCGCGCCGTCGGTGCCCACGCTCTCGAAGAACGTGGCCAGCATCGGCTGCACCACGTAACCCCAGAGGATCAGCGCGAGCGGCAGCACCAGCAGGTAGGGGAACCAGGTCGAGGTGGTACCGCCCCGGAACCGGTCGGCGAACCGGGACCGTCCGGGGTTCCCGGCGGGCCCGGGGTCGGCGGCGACCGGGGGGAGGTTGGCGGCGGTCGGGGCGACGGTCACGGCCGCACCACCCACATCCGGTTGGCCGGCAGGCGCAGCCCGATCTGGTCGCCGACGGCGAGTCCGGCCGGTACGTCCACGGCGGCGACCATGACCGCCTCCCCCGCCAGGTCGACGGTGAGGTGGGTGGCCATGCCGGTGAACTCCAGGTCGGTCACCCGGGCCGAGAGCGCACCGGCTTCGGTGGCCGCGCCGAGCCCGATGTGTTCGGGCCGGATCGAGACCAGCGCGGTGCCGCCGACGGTGAGGCCGTGGTCGGTCGGCGCGGGCACGGTGGTCTGGCCGCCGCCGGGCAGGGTGACGGTGACCGTGTCGGCGGTCGCGCCGACCACCGGCAGGGTGAGTACGTTGCTGCGGCCGATGAACCGGGCGACGAAGGTGTTCGCCGGCCGGTGGTAGATCTCCTGCGGGGTGCCGATCTGCTGCACCCGGCCGGATTCCATCACCGCGATCCGGTCGGACATCGCCATCGCCTCGGCCTGGTCGTGGGTGACGTAGATCGAGGTGATGCCGGCTTCCCGCTGGATCCGGCGGATCTCCACCCGGGTCTCCTCGCGCAGCTTGGCGTCGAGGTTGGACAGCGGCTCGTCGAGCAGCAGGGTACGCGGCCGGATGACCAGGGCCCGGGCCAGCGCGACGCGCTGCTGCTGGCCGCCGGAGAGTTCGTCGATCCGCCGTTCGGCGTACCCGCCGAGGTGCACCTGCTCCAGGGCCTCGGCGACCCGGCGGCGGCTCTCGTCCCGGCGCACCTTGCGGATCTTCAGTCCGTACGCGACGTTCTGCGCGACGCTCATGTGCGGGAAGAGGGCGTAGTTCTGGAACACCATGCCGGTGTCCCGTTTGTTCGGCGGGCGGCGGGTGACGTCCTCGGCGCCGAACCGGATCCGGCCCGACGTGGGGAAGTAGAACCCGGCCACCATCCGAAGGGTGGTGGTCTTGCCGCAGCCGCTCGGGCCCAGCAGGGTGAAGAACTCCCCGGCGCCGATGGCGATGTCGACGTCGTCGACCGCCGCGGTGTCGCCGGTACGCGCGAAGCGCTTGCTCACCGACTCCAGCGTGACATCGATCATGATGCCCTCTCCTCTATGCACTGCCGGGCCTGGACGGTTGCGGGTCGGAGGGTGGCCGGCAGCCGGCCTCGGACCCGGGGCGCCGGTGCCGGACCCGGGTGGTCGGCGGACCGGGCGCCGGTGCCGGACCGCGCGGGTCCGGCACCGGTGGGCCGACCGGCCGGAGCCGGTCGGCCACGCGTCAGCCCTTGTTCTTGATCTGGGAGTTCCAGTGGTTGATCCACTCGGTCTCGTTCTTGGCGATGACGTTCCAGTCGACGTCCATCGGCTTCAGGCCGAGGTCGGCCAGCCACTGCGGCTCGTTGGCGATCTTGATGGCCGGGATCTGGAAGTAGTCCTTGGCCAGGGTGGCGCGGAGCTGGTCGTCGAAGAGGAACTCGATGAACTTCTGCGCGCCGGCGGTGTTGCCGCCCTTGACGGCGGCGAGGCCGTCGACCAGGACCGGGGCGCCGGAGGCCGGCATCACGTAGCCGAACGGCATGTTCGACTGGTTGGCCTGGAGCAGGATGTCCTGGAGGTTCCAGGCGCTGAGCACGCCCTGCTGACGCGACATCTTCAGGTAGAGGTCGGTCGGGTTGGCGGCGTACGTGCCGGTGTTGGCGTCGAGCTTGCGCAGCCAGTCGTAGCCGGGCTGCGGGTTGCTGCCGTCCGGGGACTGGCGCTGGATCATCGAGGCGTAGATCGACCGCATGGTGCCGGACGCGGCCACGTCCCGGATGATGATCTTGTCCTTCCACTTCGGGTCGAGCAGCTCGTCCCAGTCCTTCGGCGCCTGCTCCGGGGTGAGCGCCTTGTTGTTGTACATGATGACCTCGGGCAGCAGGATCTCACCGAACCAGCGGCCCTCGGGGTCCTTGTACTTGGCGTCCATCTTGCTGGCGAAGGCCGGCTGCCAGGCGTGCAGCAGGTCCTCGCCGGCCCCGGCGGAGAGCCCCTGCTGGGTGCCGCCCCACCAGACGCTGGCCTGCGGGTTGGCCTTCTCGGCGCGGACCCGCTCCAGGATCTCCTGGGCGCCGAGGTTGAGCACCTCGACCTTGCCCTTGTACTCGGGGAACTTCCCGGTGAACTGCTCGACGACGTAGTCGGCGACCTTCTTGTCGCGGGCGGTGTAGATGACCAGCTTCTCGGCGCTCGCGCCGGCGGCGTCGGTCTTGCTGTCGTCGCTGGCACCGCCGCAGGCGGTACCGGCGGCGAGGACCGCGGCCAGCGCTCCGGCGAGGACAAGGCGACGTCTCATGGGAAACCTCCGAGGGGAAAGGGGAACTGTGTGGTGGGTCGGTCGGGTGTTACGGGGTGGGTAGGAG
>NZ_WVUH01000539.1 GCF_017614955.1 Micromonospora echinofusca | reverse complement strand
TGTTACTCACGTTTCACCTGCCGTTGAACCCCTCCGACCCGACCGGACCCGGCCGGGCGCGGTGGGTGTCAGTGCGGGGACCAGCCGGGCAGGGTGGCCGTCAGTTCGGGGACCAGCCGGGCAGGGTGGCCGTCAGTGCGGGGACCAGCCGGCGGAGCGGATGTCCACCCCGTCACCCCGCAACGGGGTGCCCTCGGCCCGCAACCGGGCCCGCGCCTCCACCTCGTGACCCGGTGGCAACCGGCCCGCCGAGTTGACCACCCGGTGCCACGGCACACCGCCACCGTGCCGGGCCATGATCGAACCGACCAGCCGGGCCGAGGCCCGGCCGGACACCTCCGCGAGCGCGTCGGCCACCGCGCCGTACGACATCACCCGCCCCGGCGGGATCCGCTCGACGAGGTCGAGCACCGCCTCGACGTACTCCTCCGGCGTCACGAACCCGTCCCGTCACCCGTCGCCGCCACCGGTGCCGGTGCCGGTGCCGGTGCCGATCGCCACCCGGGCTTCCCGGATGCCGGCCCCGGTGCTGGTGTCGGTGTCGGTGTCGGCGGCGTACCCATCGTCATGACCGGCCAGGATATGGGAACCGCCGCCGGTCGGCCGGGAGGCAGCGCGCAGAATGGGCGGGTGCGTGAAGCGGTGACGACAGCCCAGCGGATCGTGGTCAAGATCGGGTCCTCCTCGCTGACCACGGCCGAGGGCGGACTGGACTCCGACCGGGTGGACGCTCTGGTCGACGCGCTCGGCGGGTTGACCGCCCAGGGGCGGGAGGTGGTGCTGGTCTCCTCCGGTGCCATCGCCGCCGGGCTGGCCCCGCTCGGGCTGCGCCGCCGCCCCCGGGACCTGGCCACCCAGCAGGCCGCCGCCAGCGTCGGGCAGGGACTGCTGATCGGGCGGTACACCAGCAGTTTCGCCCGGCACGGGCTGACCGTCGGGCAGGTGCTGCTCACCGTCGACGACGTGACCCGGCGGGCGCACTACCGCAACGCGTACCGGACCCTGCGCAAGCTGCTCGACCTGCGGGCCGTACCGATCGTCAACGAGAACGACACCGTCGCCACCGACGAGATCCGGTTCGGGGACAACGACCGGCTGGCCGCGCTGGTGGCCGCCCTGGTCCACGCCGACCTGCTGGTCCTCCTCTCCGACGTGGACGCCCTCTACACCGGTGACCCGTCCCGCCCGGACACCACACGGATCAACGAGGTGCGCGACGCCGCCGACCTGGCCGGCATCTCGGTCGGCGGGGCCGGGCGGGCCGGTGTCGGCACCGGGGGCATGGTCACCAAGGTGGAGGCGGCCCGGATCGCCACCGGCTTCGGCATCCCGGTGGTGCTGACCTCGGCCGCACTCGCCGCCGAGGCGCTGTCCGGTGCCGCCGTGGGCACCCTCTTCCACCGGGTACGCCAGCGTCCGACCGCCCGGCTCTTCTGGCTCGCGCACGCCACCTCGCCCCGGGGCCGGCTGCACCTCGACCCGGGCGCGGTGCAGGCGGTCGTCGACCGGCGCAAGTCGCTGCTGCCGGCCGGGATCGTCGCGGTCGACGGGGCGTTCACCGCCGGTGACCCGGTCGACCTGGTCGACACCGAGGGCGCCCCGGTCGCCCGGGGCCTGGTCAACTACGACGCGGTGGAACTGCCCGGACTGCTCGGCCGCTCCACGGGTGAGCTGGCTGCGGCCCTCGGTCCGGCGTACGAACGCGAGGTCGTCCACCGCGACGACCTGGTACTGCTGTAAGGAAGGGCCCCTTCTTATCGCTTTCGGTATAGGAAGGGGCCCTTCCTAACACCTGGGAGGGAAGAGACATGAGCGTCACCGAGCAGGCCCGACGGGCCCGGGAGGCGGCGAACACGCTGGCCACCGCGACGCGTACCCGCAAGGATGCGGCACTGCACGCGATGGCCGACGCGCTGGTGGCGCGTACCCCGGAGATCCTGGCCGCGAACGGGGCGGACCTGGCAGCCGGGCGCGACGCCGGGCTGACCGCGGCCGTGCTCGACCGGTTGGCGCTCGACGAGACCCGGGTCGCCGGCATCGCCGACGCGCTGCGCCAGATGGCCGGCCTGCCCGACCCGGTCGGTGAGGTGGTCCGGGGATCGACCCTGGCCAACGGACTCGAACTGCGCCAGATCCGGGTACCGTTCGGCGTGGTGGGCATCATCTACGAGGCCCGGCCCAACGTCACCGTCGACGCCGCCGGCATCTGCCTGAAGTCCGGCAACGCGGCACTGCTGCGCGGTTCCTCCTCGGCGGCGCACTCCAACGCCGCCCTGGTCGCGGTGCTGCGCGACGCCATCGCGGGGGCCGGGCTGCCGGCCGACGCGGTCCAGCTGCTCGACGCCAGCAGCCGGGACTCGGTGAAGGAACTGATGCGGGCACGGGGGCTGGTCGACGTGCTGATCCCCCGGGGCGGCGCGTCGCTGATCCGGACCGTGGTCGAGGAGTCCACCGTGCCGGTCATCGAGACCGGGGTGGGCAACTGCCACGTCTACGTCGACGCCGCCGCCGACCTGGCCAAGGCGGTGGCGATCACCCTGAACGCCAAGACCCAGCGCCTCTCCACCTGCAACACCGCCGAGTCGCTGCTGGTGCACGCGCAGATCGCCGACGCGTTCCTCCCGCCGATGCTGGCCGCGTTCGCCGACGCCGGTGTCACCGTGCACGGTGACACCCGGGTCGCCGCCCACTCCGACACCGTCGTACCGGTCACCGACGAGGACTTCGCCACGGAGTACCTCTCGGCGGACATCTCGGTCGCCGTCGTCGACTCGCTCGACGACGCGGTCGCGCACATCCGCCGGTACGGATCGGGGCACACCGAGGCGATCGTCACCGACTCGGCCAGCGCCGCCCGCGAGTTCGTCGCCCGGGTCGACTCGGCTGCGGTGATGGTGAACGCCTCCACCCGGTTCACCGACGGCGGCGAGTTCGGCTTCGGTGCGGAGATCGGCATCTCCACCCAGAAGCTGCACGCCCGTGGCCCGATGGGCCTGCCGGAACTGACCTCCACCAAGTACGTCGTCACCGGCGACGGCCACCTGCGGAGCTGACCCGACACCGGGGGCGGCAGGTCGGCGGGCCGGCGCGGGCCCGGTAGGGCGGGTCGCTCCGGAAACCGGG
>NZ_WVUH01000538.1 GCF_017614955.1 Micromonospora echinofusca | reverse complement strand
TACGGCCGGGGCCGCCACGGCGTACCGGATGCCCAGGTCGGTGACCAGGTGGTAGCTGCCGGCCTGGGCGTCCGGCCCGGCGAGCACCCGCACGACGGCGACCCGCTCTGCGCGGTCACCCGGGATGCGCGTACCACGCCGACGATCCAGGTGGGCGGCACCGTCCCCGGCATCGACACGGCCGCCCCGACCGTGGCGACCACGAGCGACGGGACGCCGCTGGCCGACCGGGTGCTGGTACCGACCGGGCGGGTCGCCGTCGTGCGGGTGCTCGCCGGGCCGGACGCCCAGGCCGGCAGCTACCACCTGGTCACCGACCTGGGCATCCGGTACGCCGTGGCGGCCCCGGCCGTACTGCCGCTGCTCGGCTACCCGGCCGACGGCGCGGTGGACGTACCGGCCGCACTGCTCAGCCGGATCCCGAGCGGTCCGACCCTGGACCCCCGGGCCGCCGTCACCCCGGCCACCGTCGCCGCCCGGTAGGGGACTCTCCGCTCCTGGCAGGGAGGGACACCGGGCTCTGCGGTGGCCGAACCCCGCTCATGGGCGGTCACCCAGAACCGGGCCACGGCCACACCTTCGGAAACTGACGGTGGCACAGCGGACAGTGGCCCGCTGGCTCACCCAGAATCCACACATGTTCGGTCCGCCGGGCCGGGCACCTGATGCTGTCCGGATGCTCGCCGGATCGTTACGCCGGTTCGACGGGCAGCCAGATTTCACCGGTCGCGGTGGTGAAGTCGTTCGTAGACTCAGGTGCCGCGACGATCTCCGGACCTGGCCGCAGACGCCACGGGTTGGACAGGAACCACGCGGCTGCGACCGTGGACCAGGCATTCTGCAGGGTCTGCGGATGCGGGCCCGTGGTCCGGATGACCACCCATCTGCCGGCCGAAACTTCGATGATGTCGAGGCCGCCGGGGACCGGCGTACCCGGGGACACGGCGACCCCGTGAAGGTAGGTCAACTCGCTGCCCTCGGCGTAGTCCGGGTCAAGGTCGTCGCTGACCGCGAGCAGGCCGCTCGGCTCAGTGTTGCCGAGAGCCTTCAGGCGCAGGTACTCCTCCGTCGGCCGTGCGGTGATGTGCCGCTGGATGTGCGGGTTGATGCCGTGATGGACCAGCCGGACGCGGGCCGCGTGCCCCACGAGCCGGAACTCGGGATGGTCGACGATGCGGGTGTCCACGTGTTCGCTCCCTTCGACGGTCAGACGGAGTACCGAGATCGTCAGGTCTCCATCCGATTCGACCCTGGTCGCAGTGCACCGGGCAGCACCCGACAAGAGCGGCGCGGAAGATGTCGGGTGATCGGGACCGGCGCGGCCGCACGATGGGAGCATGGACGACACGACCCTGGTATCCCGCTTTCTCCGCGACGGCTTCGTAAAGCTGGAGGGCGCCGTCGCGCCGCGTGTGGCAGCGGACTGCGCGCGGCTGCTGTGGCGGGAGACGGGCTGCGACCCGGACGATCCGACGACGTGGACGCAGCCCGTGCACTGGGTGCCCGGCATGGCGCAGGCGCCGTTCGCCGCCGCTCCCAACTCTCCGTTCCTCCATCACGCGTACGACCTGCTCGTCGGCGCGGGACGCTGGGAGCCGCGCTACTCGCTGGGCACGTTCCCGCTACGCTTCCCGCACGAAGAGGAGCCGGACGACGCGGGCTGGCACATCGAGGGCAGTTATCTGCCGGAGGGCGAGAGCTGGTACTTCACCAATGTGCGTTCCCGGGGTCGGGCACTGCTGATGCTGTTCCTGTTCACTGAGGTCGGTGCGGAGGACGCCCCGACCCGGATCCGGGTCGGCTCACACCTCGACGTACCCAAGGTGCTGGAGAAGTACGGGGAGGACGGAGCGAGCGGGCTGACCCTTGCGCCCGACCTGGTGGCGGCGTCCGGGCACCGTCCGCTCGCCCTCGCCACCGGATCTCCGGGCGACGTCTTCCTGTGTCACCCGTTCCTGGTGCACGCGGCGCAACCGCACCACGGAACGCGGCCCCGCTTCATGGCCCAACCGCCGCTGATGCCAGCCGCACCGTACGAACTGGAGCGGGCCGACGGCGCATACTCACCCGTAGAGATCGCAATCCGTCAGGGTCTCGGACAGGACGTCCTCGGTCCGGACGGAGACGGCACCGACCGCGGCGCCGGGGCGACAAGCCCCGGCCGTTCCTGAGCGTCCGGCCGAAGGGCTGGTCGGAAACTCGGGAGCCAGCGACTGGTGAAGTGTGGCAGGCAGGGCATGGGCGGGCTACGTACGACGGAGGCGGGGTTGGCAGTGGTTCTGCGAGTGAGTGGCCGCAATGCACGGTTCCAGCAGTGGAAAGCTCTCCTCGGCAATCGAACCAAGCGGCAGCGACGCGGCGAGTTCCTCGTGCAGGGCGTGCGCCCGATCACCATGGCCGTCGAACACGGCTGGCAGATCCGGGAGCTGCTCTACGACACCAGCGCTCAGCTGTCCGGCTGGGCACGCGAGGCCCTGGACACAGTCCCGGCCGAGAAGTTCGCCGTCTCGCGTGAACTCATGCACGAACTGGGGGGTAAGGCAGACACGGTTCCAGAACTGCTGGCCGTGGTCGCGCTGCCGGACGACAACCTGCGCCGTATCCCGGTCGGTCCGACCATGCTCACCGTCGTGTTCGATCGGCCCACCAGCCCCGGCAATATCGGGACCCTCGTTCGGTCGGCGGACGCCTTCGGCGCCGGCGGCGTCATCGTCACCGGCCACGCCGCCGACGTGTACGACCCGAAGGCGGTCCGGGCGAGCACCGGCTCGCTGTTCGCCTTGCCCGTGGTCCGGGTACCCTCCCACCAGGCCGTTCTATCCTGGGTCGCGGACGTCCGTGCCGACGGCATCGGCATGCGCATCATGGGAACCGATGAGCGCGGCATCGTGGACGCCGCCGAGTACGACTTCACCCAACCCACCCTGACGTTGATCGGCAACGAGACCACCGGCCTCAGCTCCGGGTGGCGCGAGGCATGCGACCAGCTCGTCCGGATCCCCATGTTCGGGTCCGCCAGCTCCCTGAACGCGGCCACCGCCGCGACTGTCGTGCTGTACGAATCGGCACGCCAGCGGGCCGCCGCCCGGCGGTAGCGCCAGGCGTTCCGAGCCCTTCCTTACAGCTTGAACAGTTCGACGGG
>NZ_WVUH01000537.1 GCF_017614955.1 Micromonospora echinofusca | reverse complement strand
GGTCCCACCCCGTCCGGCAGGGCTGCCGCTGTCCGGTCCGCCTCTCACCCCCCTCGGAGCAGCCTGATGACAACCCCCGCGCCGACACCGACCCGCACGCCCCCGGCCGGGTACCGCCGGCCGAGCAACGTCTCCTCGACCCTGGCGAAGGGCCGGCTCGGCGTACCGTCGGTGATCTTCTTCGTGCTCTCCGCCGCCGCACCGCTCACCGTGGTGGCCGGCGTCGTCACCACCGCGTACGCGGTCACCGGCATCACCGGCATCCCGTTGGCGTTCCTGGTGGTCGCGGCCGTGCTGGCCTTCTTCAGCATCGGGTACGTCGCGATGGCCCGCCGGGTGGCCAACGCCGGAGCCTTCTACGCGTACATCAGTCAGGGGCTCGGCCGCCCGGCCGGGGTCGGTGCCGCCTGGGTGGCACTGATCGCCTACAACCTGCTCCAGGTCGGCCTCTACGGTGCGGTCGGCGCCGCCGCCAGCCCGGTCCTCAGCCGCCTGACCGGCACCGAACCCGCCTGGTGGGTCGTGGCACTGTGCGCCTGGGCGCTGGTCGCCGTGCTCGGGCTGCTCCGGGTGGACATCAACGGCCTGGTCCTCGCGGTCCTGCTGATCGGTGAGATCCTGGTGATCCTGGTCTTCGACGCCGGGCAACTGCTCCACCCGGCGGGCGGGACGGTCACCTTCGCCACCCTCAGCCCGGAGAACCTCCTCGTCCCCGGGGCCGGGGCACTGCTGGTCACCGCGATGACCGGGTTCGTCGGCTTCGAGTCGGCGGTGGTCTTCAGCGAGGAGAGCAAGGACCCGCAGCGGACGGTACCGAGGGCCACCTACCTCTCGGTCGCGATCATCGCGGTGCTCTACGCGCTCTCCGCGTGGACGATGACGGTGGCGGCCGGGGCGGACCGGATCGCCGACGTCGCCCGGGCCCAGAGTGTGGAACTCATCTTCACCTTCGCCGGCAACCACCTCGGGCCGACCGCCGTCACCATCGGCCAGGCGCTCTTCCTGACCTCCCTGCTGGCCGCGATGATCTCGTTCCACAACACCACCTCCCGGTACGCCTTCGCGCTCGGCCGGGAGCGGGTACTGCCCGCCGTGTTCGGCCGGACCGCCCCCCGGACCGGCGCCCCCCGCACGGCCTCCGTCGCGCAGAGCACCCTCGGTCTGGGCGTCATCACCCTGTACGCCGTCGCCGGCTGGGACCCGATCGTCCAGCTCTTCTACTGGGCGGGCGCCGCCGGGGCCTTCGGGGTACTGCTGCTGATCACCAGCACCTCCCTGGCGGTCATCGTCTTCTTCGCCCGCCGACCGGACGGGGAGAACGTCTGGCGGCGGATCGTCGCCCCGGCCGTGGCCGCCGCCGCACTGGTCACCGTGGTGACCATCGCGGTGGCGAACTTCGCCACCCTGCTCGGGGTCGCGCCGGACGACCCGCTGCGCTGGATCGTTCCCGGTACCTTCCCGCTCGCCGCGCTGCTCGGCGCGCTCTGGGGGACCGTGCTGCGGCGCCGCCGTCCGGACGTGTACGCCCGGATCGGGCTCGGCGCGGAGAGTCCGATCGCCGCGATCACCCCGCCGGCGACCGGCCCGTACGCCCCGGCGGGGCAGGGGGGAGCCCGGTGAGCCCCCGGACCGGAGGCGGCCACCCGGTGGGGCCACGGATCGAACGGGTCGGCCCGGACGAGGCACGCGGCGTCGCCGAACTGATCGCCACCGCCTTCGCGCCGCTCGCTGCGGTGGCCTGGCTGGTACCCGAGGAGTCCCGGCGCGCGGACGTGATGGCCGGCAACTTCGAGATCCTGGCCGGGCACGCGCTGCGGCACGGACTGGTGTACGCCACCGCCGACCGGGCGGCCGTGTCCGTCTGGCTGCCCCAGACCGGGGAGCCGGTCGCGCCGCCGGAGGACTACGACCGGCGGCTCGAAGCGGCCTGTGGCGGGTACACACCCCGGTTCCGGGTGCTCGACGAGCTGTTCGAGGCGAACCACCCGCAGGACCCCCACCACCATCTGGCCTTCCTGGCGGTCGCCCCGCACCGCCAGGGCACCGGTCTGGGTACCGCGCTGCTCGACCACCATCACCGCTGGCTCGACGCGCACGGCGTACCGGCCTACCTGGAGGCGAGCAGCGAACAGAGCCGGGATCTCTACGCCCGGCACGGGTACCTGCCCCGGGAGCCGTTCCGGCTGCCGGACGGTACGCCGTTCCACCCGATGTGGCGGGAACCCCGGTAACTGAGCGCCGGGTGTTGGGAAGGGCCCCTTCCTCTACCGAAAGCGATAAGAAGGGGCCCTTCCTAACACTCGACAGATCGCATTGACGGGCGTGCCGGCCTGGGGTGTGGTGGGACCATGGCACTCATCGCCTACGACGACGAGAACGCTGCGGCGTACGCGGCGAACCGGTACCTGTCCCGGGGCGGCCTGCCGCACTGGCGGGCTGCGATCGAGCGGCACCTGGCGCCGCGACCGGGACTGCGGGTGCTCGACCTGGGGGCCGGTACCGGCCTGTGGGCCCGGGCCTTCGTCGACTGGTACGGCGTCGAGGTGGTGGCGGTCGAGCCGTCCGCACCGATGCGGTCCTTCTCGACGTACCCGGCCACCGTGGCCGGTGACGCGGACGCGTTGCCGTTCGCGGCGGAGACCCTGGACGCGGCCTGGCTCTCCAGCGTGGTGCAGCATCTGCCGGACCTGGCGTCGGCCGCCGCCGAGCTGCGTCGGGTGCTCCGTCCCGGGGCCCCGGTCCTGATCCGCTCGGTCTTCCCCGGCCGGGCGGCGGAGGTGACCCTGTTCCGGTACTTCCCGGCGGCGTTGCGGGTGGTGGAGGAGCGCTTCCCCAGCGTCGAGCAGGTCTGTGCGGCCTTTGCCGAGGTCGGCTTCAAGCAGGTGGAGCTGGAGCCGGTCCGGCAGGTGATCGCCCCGAACCTGCGGGTCGTCGCGGCCGGGCTGCGCCGGCAGGCGCACTCACCGCTGCTGTTGATCTCCGACGACGAGTACCGGGAGGGGTTGGACCGGATGTGGCAGGCGACCCGGGCCCACCGTGGCCCGGTGGTGGAGTCCCTCGACCTGCTCGTGCTGCGCTGACCTGCGGGAGCAGCGTCGCGGGATGACCGGCACGGGGCGTGTGGCGTCGCGCGCGGGATGACCGGCACGGGGCGTGCGC
>NZ_WVUH01000536.1 GCF_017614955.1 Micromonospora echinofusca | reverse complement strand
GGGAACGACGGACGGGGGTGGGCGGTGCGGCTGCCATGGACTCCTCCTGACGGACCGGGTGCCACATCGACGTTTCTCTTCGCCTGGGGCGGTGTTACCTTTCGGTAACCACCAGCAGACCAATCCACCCCGCACGCCCGGTAGGGGCCGAGCGTCAAAACCCGGCCGATCCGTTGTGCCGTACCCACAACGAAGGGCAGCAGGACCGATGGCCGTCACCGGAAGCGCCGACGCCCTGGCCGCACTGTTGCGCGTGCTGGCCGCCGACCGGGGGGCGGTCGAGGAACTGGTCCGGGCCGCCCGCACCCAGTCGCCCGAGGTGGCCCGGTTACCGGCGACGGAGACCCGACGCTACGTGGCGGCCCTGCTCGCCGCCGGGTTCGCCGCCTACGAGGGGCACGAGGATCCCGGTGCCCGGGACCACGCCGAGGCACGGCGGCTCGGTGCCGACCGGGCCGTGCAGGGCGTCTCCGTCGCCGGGCTGCTGCGCGGCGTGCAGGCCGCCCGGGCCCGGGCGGTCGAGTTGGTGGTCCAGCACGGGCGGGCGGCCGGGATTCCGGACGCCGTGCTGCTGGAGGCGCTGCTGACCATCGAGGGATACGCCGGAGCCGTGGAGCGGGCGGTGGTCGACGGGTACCGCGCCGCGGAGCGGGAACTGGACGCGGAGCGCAACCGCCGGGACGCCGGCACCCGGCTGCTCCGCCGGCTGCTGCTCGGCGAACCGACGGGCGAGGAACCGGATCCCCTGGTCCGGTTCGGGTTACGCGCCGACGGCCGGTACCACTGCCTGGTCGCCGACCCCGGCGACCCGCTGCGGGTCCGCGCGTTGACCCGGCGGCTCGCCGGCTGCGGGGGTGTCTTCGGCGTGGTGCAGGACCGGCTGGCCGGGCTCACGCCGTGCCTGCCACCGGCCGGCCTGCTCGACGCGGGGGTCCTGGTGGTGGCCGCGCCGGCCCGACCGCTGGCCGAGGCGCGGGTCATGCACGGGCTCTGCGTGGCCGCCCTGCGGGTGGCGGCCGGTCAGCGGCTACGCGGGCTGCACCAGGTCACCGACCTGGCCGGGGAGACCGTGCTGGCCGCCCAGCCGGTCCTGGCCGAGCTGCTCAGCAGCACCCTGCTCGCGGCCCTCGACCCGGCCGAGGAGTTCCACCGGGAACTGGCCTCGACCGCCCTGGCCTGGCTCGACCACGGGCAGCGCCTGGACCAGACCGCGCTGGTCCTGCACGTGCATCCGAACACGGTCCGGTACCGGCTGCGCCGGTTGCACGAACTGACCGGCCTGCCACCCGGGCCGGCCGAGACCGGGGACCGCTGGACGGTGCTGCAGACCGTGCGCTGGTGGTGGGCGCTGCGGACCTGGCTGGACCGGCGGTGACCGCCGGTTGCGGGGAACGGGAGCTACCCCGCCACCGTAACCGGCGGACTCGTCCGCCACGCCGAAGCCGGCCTACCGTGGGTCAGGAGACCGCGCAGGCCGTGCCGTTGAGGGTGAACGCGGTCGGCTTCCCGGTGTTGCCGGTGTGGTTGGCCTGGAAGCCGATGTCGACCGAGGCGCCCGGCGCGATGGTCGCGTTGTAGGACACGTTACGGGCGGTCACCGCGCCGCTGGACGGGGCGTACGTGGCGTTCCAGCCGTTGGTGATGGTCTGCCCCGCCGGCAGGGTGAACGCCAGGCTCCAACCGTCGACTGCCGTACTGCCGGTGTTGGTGATGGTGACGGCGCTGGTCAGGCCGGTGTTCCAGGCGTTGACCGCGTACCCGATCCGGCAGCCGCCGGTCGGTGGCGGGCTGCTCGGCGGCGGCGGGCTGGTGGTGGTCGGCGGCGGGGTGCTGGTCGGCGGAGTGGTGGTGTCCAGCCCGAAGAACCGGATCGCCTGGGCGGCGTCCACCGGCAGGTTGTGCGACACGCCCTGCATGCTGATCGCCTCGACCGGCGCGGTGCCGCCGCTGCCGCCGTACCGGGTGCGGGTGTAGCCGGCCTGCGGGGTGTCGGTGAACGTCGGGGTCTGGCCCAACCCGTGCAGGTTGGTCCACTGCTTGATCTCCTCGCCGAAGTTCGGGTAACGCAGCACCTCGTCGTTCGTACCGTGCCAGAGCTGCATCCGGGGCCGTGGGCCGGTGTACCCCGGGTAGGCGCTGCGCACCAGGTCACCCCACTGCTGGGCGGTCCGGATGAGCTGCCCGTTGGCGCACTCGCTGTTCCACTCCGAGCCGTTGGTGGTGGCGAAGCAGCCGAACGGTACCCCGGAGAACGCCGCTCCGGCGGCGAACACGTCCGGGTAGAGGCCGAGCAGCACGTTGGTCATCATCGCCCCGGACGAGATGCCGGTGGCGAAGATCCGGGCCGGGTCGACCGGGTAGCGCGCCCGCACGTAGTCGACCATGGACTTGATGCCCACCGGGTCGCTGCCGCCGTCGCGGCGCAGCGCCTGGGGTGAGGAGACGTCGAAGCACTGGCTGCTGCGGGTCACCGACGGGTAGACCACGATGTAGCCGTACCGGTCGGCCAGCGCGGCGTACTGGGTGCCGGAGTACATGGCCGGACCGGTGCCGGTGCAGTAGTGCACCGCGACCAGCAGCGCCGGTCGCGGCGCGACGTTGTCCGGCACGTACAGGTACATCCGCAGGTTGCTCGGGTTGGTGCCGAAGTTCGTCACCTCGGTCAACGTTGCCGCGGACGCCGGTGCGGTGAGCGTGACCGCCGCCAGTGCCGTCACCACCGCAGTGGCCAGGGCAGCACCGAGCAGTCTGATTCTCGTTCTCATGGGACAGTTCCTCCGGAAAGTGGCATGCAGGGCGGAGGTTCCGATCGAGGGCTGCCCGGCTACCCGATCATGTCCGGCTCAGGAACATTGGTCAGTATGGATTCACGGCGGGCGGCTGGCAAGCGTACGCCGTCAGCTCTGGCCGCCGCTCCCGCCCAGCAGCGTCGAGTAACCCAACAGCGAACAGCAGGACAGCACCCCGCTGAGGCCGATCGCGATGATCGCGCAGATCTGGTCGGCGCTGCCCGGTCTAGGGCTGCGGGTCAACGCGACGATCCCCAGGATCAGCCCCACCGGCCCGCAGACGAGGCTGAGAATCAGCGCGAGCACGCCGAGCGGCATCCCGGACGGGCGGGGACGGGCGTACCCCGACGGCGGCGGATAGCGGGGCGGCGGGGCCTGGTAG
>NZ_WVUH01000535.1 GCF_017614955.1 Micromonospora echinofusca | reverse complement strand
CCCGACAACACCTCCCCCACACCAAACCTGTCCGCCGCCTCCGCCAACCCCACCGGCGCCAGACGCAACACACCACCCGCCGGAAAACCCGGCCCCCGCAACGCGAACTGATCCCACAACCGCCATCTGTCACCCAGCGGTACCGGTACACCCGTCATCGTCGGCCACCGCTCACCGGTCGGTGTCCAGGTCGACGACCGAGGCGAGATCCTCCGGGGTCGGGTACGCGAAGACCAGGGCGACCGGTACCTCCACGCCGAGCAGGGCGTGCAGCCGGGCGGTGATCTGGAAGGCGGCCAGGGAGTCCCCGCCGGCCTCGAAGAAGTCGCTGGTGGTGTCGAGGCTGTCGTCGTTGAGCGTCTCCCGGTAGAGGCCCGCGATCACCTCGGGCACGTCGGTGGGACGGATGGTCGCGTCGTTCGCCGTGTTCACTGGTCGGTCCTCTCGTAGGTCGGTACAGGTCGGATCGCACCGTCGGGTGCGGTCGGGGCGGTCAGCGTGGCCGCCGTGTTCCCGCCGGAGACGATGGCCACCGAGGTACCGGTGCGGGGGTACTGGAGCGCACCGGCGAGGGCGACGCTGCCGGTGGGTTCCGCGTCGATGCCCGCCGCCCGCAGCAGCGCCATCGCGTCGGTGACCGCCTCGTCGGTGACCCCGATCAACGCGTCCACGCGGGACCGGATGATCGGGAAGGGCACCGCGCCCGGGCGCTGTCCCCGCAGACCGTCGGCGACGGTGTCCGGTGGGGGCAGCTCGACCGGGCGGTCCTCGGCCACCGACCGGGCGTACCGGCGGGCGGCCATCGGTTCGACACCGACGATGCGGACCCGTCTGGTCAGCGTGCACGCGGCGAGGCAGATCCCGGCGAGCAGTCCACCACCGCCGGTGGGTACGAAGATCAGGTCGAGGTCGGGCACGTCGGCGAAGACCTCCAGCCCGACCGTGCCCTGACCGGCGACCACCAGGTCGTGGTCGGAGGAGGGCACGAGGACCGCACCGGTCCGGGCCGCGTACGACTGCGCGTGCCGGTCCCGTTCGACCACGCCGCCCTCGACCACCACCACCCGGCCGCCCAGGTCCCGGATGGTCGCCGCTTTCGCCCCGCTGGCCCCGGCGGCCATCACCACGGTGACCGGCACGCCGAGGGCGCGACCGAGGGTGGCGACCGCGATGCCGTGGTTGCCGGACGACCCCGCGACGATCTCCCCGGCGCCGTGCCCGAGCATCGCGTTCGCCGCGCCGCGCACCTTGAACGAGCCGCTCACCTGGAGGTGCTCGGCCTTGAGCAGGATGCCGGGCAGCGGGGCGACGGTCAGCAACGGCGTACGCCGGACCAGACCGGCGATCCGCCCGGCGGCGAGCAGCACGTCGGCGACGCCGAGTTGGGTGCCCGCGCGGGTCATGCCGGGCCACCGGGAGCGGTCGGCCGGCCCGCACCGAGCGCCGCCCGGTCGATCTTCCCGCTGGCGGTGGTGGGCACCCGGTCGGTCCGCACGAAGCGGCGCGGCATCATGTGGTACGGCAGGGTGCGCGCCAGATGGGTCCGCAGCGCCGCGTCGGTGGTGCCGTCGAGGTCGCCGGTGACGTGGGCGATCAACCAGGTCCGGCCCTGCTCGTCGGTCTCCGGCACGATCACCGCAGCGGTGACGGCGGGATGGCCGAGCAGCGCCCCCTCGATCTCGGCCGGGTCCACCCGGTACCCCCGGACCTTGACCTGCCGGTCGGCCCGGCCCAGGTACTCCAGGCAGCCGTCCGGACCGCGCCGGGCCAGGTCGCCGGTGCGGTACATCCGGCTGCCCGGCGGGCCGAGCGGATCGGGCACGAACCGGTCGGCGGTCAGGGCCGGTCGCCCGCAGTACCCCCGGGCCACCCCGGCGCCGCCGATGTGCACCGCCCCGACCGTGCCGTCGGGTACCGGTCGCAGGTCGGCGTCGAGCAGCTGCACCGTGACGCCGTCGACCGGTTCGCCGACCAGGTCCCGGGTGGTCTCCGCCGGCTGCGGCACGTGGTACCGGGTCGAGGTCATCGTGCACTCGGTCGGGCCGTACTGGTTGACCAGCCCACCCGTGAGGGTCGACCGTCCCCCCGCGACGAGGAACGGGCGCAGGGACTCGCCACTGGTGACGACGAGCCGGAACCCGGCCAGCCGCCGCGCGGCGTCGGCGTGCCGGACGAGGGCGGTCAGCAGGGACGGGGTGGCGCTGAGGACGGTGTTGCCGCCGAACCTGGCCACCACCTGCGCGAACCCGTCGGGGCGCAGCAGGTCGGCGCGGGGCACCAGGACCAAACGGCCACCGGCGACCAGCGGGGCGAAGATGTCCCGGATCGACGCGTCGTAGCCCAGCGGTGCCACCTGCACCACGACCGTGTCCCGGTCCAGGCCGTAGTCGTCGACCAGGAACCGCAGGTAGTCGTGCACCCCACGGTGTTCGACGAGCACCGCGTTCGGGGTACCGGTCGAGCCGGAGGTGTGACTGACGTAGGCCAGTGACGACGGGTCAACCGGTCGCGGCGCGGGTCGCCGGTCGGGGCCGGGGTACGGCCGGTCGAGCAGGACCGTCGGCCCGGGGACGGGCAGGTCGAGCCGCCCGGCGAGCGTGCTGTCGGTGATCAGGAGACCGGTCCGGGCCCCGGTCACCATGGCGGCCGACCGCTCGGGCGGCTGGTCCACGTCGAGGGTGAGGAAGGCGCCGCCGGCCCGGACCACCGCGGCCATCGCCACGACGGCGTCGACGCCCCGGGGCAGCGCCACCGCGCAGACCCGTTCGGGACCGACCCCGACGGCGGCCAGCCGCCCGGCCAGCCGGTCGATCCGGTCGACCAGGGCGGCGTAGTCCAGCACCGTCTCGGGCGTGACGATCGCCGGTGCGTCCGGTTGCCGGTCGGCCCGGTCCCGGATGTCGTCGACGAAGGTCCGGCAGCCGAGCGTCGTCCGGCCGCCGGAGGGACGGCGGGCGGCACCGGCCGGGGCAGGGACGGCGGAGCGGTCGACGTCGGTCATGCCGCACCCTGCCCGTTCCGGGCCGGACGGTCGTCCCCGGTGCGCTGGTCGACGGCGACGAAGCGCAGCTCCGACGTGTACCGGTTGCCCTCGTCGTCGGTCAACCACGCCTGCTCCGGCGTCGGCAACATCTCCGTCACCGTCAACCGACCCGACGGATCCTGCCGCGCCAACCGCCGCACCGCCTTCG
>NZ_WVUH01000534.1 GCF_017614955.1 Micromonospora echinofusca | reverse complement strand
GTTCCTGGACCTGGTCGGCGCGGCGGTGCTGCCGCCCCGGCTGGTGGAGGATCTGGCGCACTTCCGGTGGGACGGTTCCACGTTGAAGGTCGACTGGGCGTTGTCCGGGCCGGTGCCCTGGGCGAATCCGGCGGTGGCCGGCGCCGGCACCGTCCACCTCGGCGCGGACGTCGACGGGCTGACCCGGTACGCCGCTGCGCTGGCCTGCGGTGAGCTGCCGGCCGACCCGTTCCTGCTGGTGGGGCAGATGACCACGGCGGACCCGACCCGGTCACCGGCGGGTACGGAGTCGCTGTGGTCGTACACCCACCTGCCGTTCCGGCGGGACTGGCGCGCGGCCGACCTCGCCGGGCACGTCGAGCGGATGGAGGAGGTGTTGGAGGGGTACGCCCCGGGTTTCCGGTCCCGGATCGTCGGCCGGTACGTGGCCGGTCCGGCGGAACTGGAGGAGCGCAACCCGAGCCTGGTGGGTGGCGCCCTCGGCGGCGGTACGGCCGCGGCCTACCAGCAGTTGTTCCTGCGGCCGGTGCCGGGGCTGGGGCGGCCGGACACCCCGGTGGACCGGCTCTTCCTGGCCAGCGCCTCGGCGCACCCGGGCGGTGGGGTGCACGGCGGGCCGGGGGCGAACGCGGCCCGGGCCGCGCTGGCCCGGGACCGGGCGTTGACCGGCGGCCTCTACCGGCAGGTCGTCGAGGCCGGCAACCGGCTCGTCTACCCGTAATAAATCGATCGACATCGAAGTCTATCTAGCCATGCCTGTCGATGTCTGGTAGAAATTCTTCAAGGCCGGCCCCTGCTTCGCAAAAATTCACCCCCTGCTGCGAATCGGGAGAGCCATGTCATCCACCCGTACCACCGTGCGCCGCCGCGTACTCACCATGGTCGTCGCCGGGCTCGCCGCGATCGGCGCGGTGCTCGGCTTCGCCAGCCCGGCGTTCGCCATCACCCACTCCAGCGCCGCCTCGCAGTTGTCCGCCGCCGGCATCACCTGGTCCTCCAGCGGCAACTGCAGCGACCGCTACAACTCCAGCTGCACGTCCTTCGACGGCATCCGGCAGTCCACCATCGACGGCATCATCACCTTCAAGCGGGCCACTGGCTGTGCCGTCAACATCACCGCCGGTACCGAGGTCGGACACTCGTCCGGCACGTACAGCCACTGGAACGGCTACAAGGTGGACATCTCACTGAGCACCTGCATCCAGAACTACATCTCGACGTACTACACCTACGTCGGCTACATCTCCGGCTTCGGGTACCAGTACCGGGCACCCTCCGGGAACCTCTACACCAAGGAAGGCAGCCACTGGGACATCCTCTACTACACCTGCGGCTGCTGAGGCCGTACCGGGTCGCCGCCGGCACCACCCGGCGGCGACCCGGTACCCCGGCTACCGCTGGTCCAGGTTGCGGTGCCGGGACCGCAGCTTGAACGGCATCAGGGCGCTCTCCACCTTGGTGGCGGTGGTCATCTTCGACGCCCCGTCCCGCCGCTCCTCGAACCGGATCGGCACCTCCAGGATGGTGTGCCCCAGCTTGGTCGCCAGGTAGTGCATCTCCACCTGGAAGCTGTACCCGTTGGACTGCACCCGCTCCAGCCCGATGTCCCGCAGCGCGTCCGCGTGCCAGATCTTGAAACCGGCGGTCAGGTCCCGGATCCGGACCCGCAGCAGGGTGTGCACGTAGAGGTTGGCCCAGCCACTGAGCGCCCGCCGGTACAGCGGCCACGCCTCGTCGAGCTGCCCGCCCGGCACGTACCGCGAACCGATCACCACGCCGGAACGGGTGGAGAGCAGCGCCCCGAGCATCCCCGGCAGCGCCTCCGGCGGGTGGGACAGGTCGGCGTCCATCTGGGCGACGTACTCCGCGCCGCCGTCCAGTGCCCGGCTGATCCCGTCCACGTACGCCCGGCCGAGGCCCTCCTTGCCGGGCCGATGCACGACCTGGACCCGGCCCGGGTGCTCGATGGCGAGCTTGTCGGCGACGTCACCCGTGCCGTCCGGGGAGTTGTCGTCCGCGACCAGCACGGTGAGGTTCGGCAACGGCAGCGCGAGGAGCCGCTCGACCAGCACAGGCAGGTTGCCCGCCTCGTTGTAGGTGGGCACCACGACGGTCAGGCGTGCGTCCCGCCATGGAGAGGGCAACTGTACGGGTTCGATCATCGCGGGCATCCTCGGTTGGCGACTGCGTTCTGTGGAGAGGGTAGTCACATCGCCGGTGATGCCCGGAACCTCCCCCGTAGCGACACGGTGTGTTCACGCTCGGTGACGGCTCTCCGCCGGGTTTCCGCTACCGGTGACCCCGGGGTGCCCCGTGCCACGCCGACCAGCCGAGCACCGCCCCGACCAGCAGGACAGCGGCGGAGACCGCCGGTTTGTGGGTGGCCAGCCAGAGCGCCGGGGAGCGGTCGCGGGACGTGTCGCCGAACACCCCGAGGGCGCCGTGGTCCCGTTCGGCGTCCACCGGTACGTCCAGGTTGTCCCGCCAGGTGGACCGGTCGATCGGGGTGTCGGTCTGCTGCGCGGCGAAACCCACGTCCGTCCGGGCGAGGTACCGGTCGAGCAGCCCGGGAACGAGCTTGTCGGCGAGCCGGGTCTTCAGCGTCGGACCGCCCACGTTCAGCTCCCGGGGCCCCCGGTCGGCGGCCCACAGCACGGCCCGCGCCGCCACCTCCGGCGCGTAGATCGGCGGCACCGGCTGCGGATGGCGGGGCAGCCGGGTACGCACCCAGGAGAACTGCGGCGTGTTGATCGCCGGTAACTGCACCATGGACAGTCGTACCCCGGGGCAGTCGTGCAGCAGTTCGGCCCGCAGCGAGTCGTGGAAACCCTGGATGGCGTGCTTCGACGCGCAGTACGCCGACTGCAACGGGATGCCCCGGTAGGCGAGGGCGGACCCGACCTGCACGATCGCGCCCCGGCCCCGGGCCCGCATGTGCCGCAGCGCGGCCAGCGTGCCGTGCACCGTACCGAGGTAGTTGACCTCGGTGACCCGGCGGAACTCGTCGGCGGTGATCTCCCAGGCCGGCGCGAACACGGAGACCATCGCGTTGTTGATCCAGACGTCCAGGCCGCCGAACCGGTGCACGGTCTCGTCGGCGACCCGCTGCACCGCCCCCGCGTCGGCGACGTCCACCTGGTGGGTCAGCACCTCGGCGGCCCCCAGGTCCCGGGCCTCGCGCGCGGCCCCGGCC
>NZ_WVUH01000533.1 GCF_017614955.1 Micromonospora echinofusca | reverse complement strand
GCGACAACCATCACCGGATGGCGGGACGGGCACTGGTCTGTGGGGGCGGCGGGGTGACCGGCGTTGCCTGGATGGCCGGGATCCTCAGTGGGCTACGCGAGGCCGGCGTCGACCTGACCCGGGCCGACCTGGTCGTCGGCACGTCAGCCGGTTCGGTGGTGGGTGCCCGACTGGCCTGCGGCGTCGACCTGGACAGCAGCTATCAGGACGAGTTGCGCGGCACGGCCAGCGAGTCGACTGCCCGACTGGGCTACGGCGCACTGCTACGGCACGCCCTGGCGATGGTCCGCACCCGCGATCCGCGCCGGTACCGGGCCATCATCGGCCGGATGGCCCGTTCCGCGTCGACCATGCCGGAAGCCGAACGGCGGGCGGTCATCGCCGCACGTCTCGGAGTGTCCGAATGGCCGGCCGGTCGTCGGTTGCTGGTCACCGCAGTCGACACGGACTCCGGGGATGTGGCCGCCTGGGACCGGGACAGCGGGGTGCCACTGATCGACGCGGTGGCGGCCAGTTGTGCCGTACCCGGCGTCTGGCCGCCGGTCACGGTGCAGGGGCGGCGTTGGATGGACGGTGGTGTCCGGTCGATGACCAATGCCGACCTGGCTGGCGGTCACAAGCGGGTGGTCGTGCTCGCCCCGCTACTGCTCGCCGCCGGTCATGTCACGGGTGTCGGCGCCCAGGTACGCCAGTTGCGGCGGGACGGGGCGCAGGTGCTGGTCGTGTCGCCGGACCGGGCTGCCCGGCAGGCGATCGGACGCAACGTACTCGATCCGGCGCGCCGTGGCCCGGCTGCTCGCGCCGGACGGCTCCAGGCCGTCACGGTCGCGGACCTGGTACGCCCGCTCTGGACCTGACCGGCGCCGATCATGGACTTGTGGTGGGTGACAAATGGGGCTCATGCTCCCCAGAGGGGCACCACAAGTCCATGATCGACAGGCCGAGACGTCAGGGGTCAGGCGGAGTAGCCGCGTTCCGCGATCCAGTCGGCCAGATCGGGGGCGGTCATCCAGTACTCGCCCCGCTGCGGGTCTGCCGGATCGGCGATCCGCAGCACCCTGCCCCCGTCGCGGTAGCCCGTCACGGTCAGGTAGTGCCCACCCTCGAACGAGTGCGTCCCACCGTCGACGTCCACCGCCGTGCCCTTGATGTTGGCCACGACAGCACGGCCGTCGTCCACCGCCCGGCGCACGTCCGAGACCAACCGGTCGACCTGTCCCGGTCGGGCCACCGATTCCCGGATCTCGGCGGTCCGGTACACCTGCCCGCCGAGCTGTTCGTTCAGCACCCGGGTGATGTCCAGGGCCGAGCTGGTACCGGCTTCCGTGGTGCCGAGTCGTCCGGCCAGCTCGTCCTGGGACGGGGTCCGGCCGACGGCTGACAACGCGATCCGCGTCGCGGCCGGGCCACAGTAGTAGTAGTTGGGCTGCGCCTGGTACTCCACGCCCAGCACCCGGTGGGACCGACGGTCACCATCCGGACCGTCGTCGTCCCGACGGTCGGTGTCCCGGTCCGTACCACGGTTGCCGGGCGCACCCCGCTCGGACGACTGGTACAGCACACCCTTGCCACCGGCCGGCACGGCCTGGACAGTGGCGGTCGGGCCGGCGACGGTGGTACCGACGAACGCCAGACCGACCACACCGAGTGCACTGTTACGCAGGGCCGGAATCCGGGTAAGCGCCGGCAGCCACCGGTCGAACATCGTGCTCACTTCGGTCACCCTCCCAGGACTGCACTCCGCCGCCTCCTGGGCGGCACACGGACAGGGATGTGCGGGAAGGGCCCCTTACGGTACGGATCCACCAGAAGGGGCCCTTCCCGAACACACGTCAGGCACGGGCACACGCCGCCACGCACGGGCAACTTCGCCAGGTACGGGCAGACTTCGCCAGGCACGGGCAACGGACCCGGGCACCCGCCGCGCGGGGTCAGCTGTGCCAGAGTTCCTGCACGATCTCGGCGGCCTGCTGCTCCCACTGCGCGTACGCGAACGGGTAGGCCGAGACCTGAACGGTCTGCGCGGCCACGGTCAGCGGCAGTTGCCGCCAGCCCGGTACGTTCTTGAGCCCGTTGAAGAACGCCGTCGAGGCGTACTCCGGATCGGTGATCTGCTCGGGCGTGCCCCAGCCCGACGACGGGCGCTGCTGGAACAGGCCCTGCGAGTCGTGGTCGTTGATCGCGCCGAGGTGGCCGAGGTTGTACAGCTTCGACTCCTGCAACGCGGTCGCCACGCCGATCACGGCGCCCCGCTCACCCACACCGGTCCGCTTGGCGGTGTCGATGATCGCCTTGGCGTTGGCCCGCTGGTCGTCGTCGAGCGCGATACTCGACTGCGCCCCCTGCACGCCGTACGGGATCAGCTTCTCGATACCCGGCCGGGTGGTCGAGCGCTCGGCCTGCCTGGCGGCGGTGTCCGGGTTCGCCGGAGCGCCGGCCGTGGTCCGCCCAGTGGCGGTGTTGATCGCCGACACCGCGTCCGGGTTCGGCTCGCCGGTCAGGGGTGACGCCACTGCGGCCGGGCCGAGGGCCAGGCCGCCGAGGGCGGCGATGCCGGCGACGGTCAGTACGGTCTTGCGGCTGGAATTCTGCGCGATGGCCGGGAGCCATCGAGTGAAGGTGTACCTCACGATGGTTGCCCTTTCGATCGAGGGGATTTCCGCTGCTCCGGCGACGTTTACGCCGGCGTACGAGGGAAATCAACCAGCTCGGTCCGGTGGGCATTCCAGAACCGTCCCCGGTGGCCCACGCTGAGGCACGGGTCACCGGACACCGCACGCGGGAAGCGGATTCCGGGCGGATAACCCCGGGGTCAGCGGATTCCCGGCCGGCGTCGTCCGGTGAACAGTGCCCGGGTCTCCGGCCAGCGCCCCCAGGCGATCAGGGCGAGAACGACGCCGAGCACCGCCGGGAGGACCACCCTCGCCGGGGTGTCCAGGACGAAGACCGTGGTGTACGACGCACCGGCCATCACGCCGACCAGTCCCAGTGCGGCCAGCCCGCACAGTCGGGGGATCAGCAGGCCGACGCCACCGGCGAGTTCCAGCGCCCCGGTGAGCAGGCGCAGCCAGGTGCCACCCCCGATCTGGTCGAACATCTCCACCACGTACCGCTCGCCGAGCAGTTTGGGTGCGGCGGCGGCGACGATGAAGAAGACCCCGATCAGGATCTGCGCGACCCAGAGCGTGGTCTGCGTCACGC
>NZ_WVUH01000532.1 GCF_017614955.1 Micromonospora echinofusca | reverse complement strand
GCCCCACACCACCGCCCACGCCGCCCCCGGGCCGTCGCCCGGGGTGCACCGGGCTACCGGGCACCTGGCTACTCGCTGTCGAGCTGCTGGCGTGCTCGGAGCGCTCCGGATACGCCAGCAGCTCGACAGGCTCCAGCGGGCCATCGTGTGCGCCGGTCCCGGACGCTGCGCCGATCCTCCGACACCCTGCGGGCACGACAGCGGGGGTGCCGTGCGGCGCACGGCACCCCCGGGGAACGGATCAGCGGCGACTGATCAGCCGCAGATCACCGTCCCGCTGAGCCGCCAGTTCTCGACGTAGCCGTCGGGGTCCTCGTGGGCCCAGGTGTTCGACGACCGCAGCCCGGAGATCAGCACTTGCGCCCGGCTGTTCTCGTGGATGCTCGACACCTCGATGCCGGCGCCGACGCTGTACGGTTCCTTGCCGGCCGGACAGCCCAGCGTCACATTCCGCGTCGAGGAGCTCACCAGGTCGGACCCGTTCCGGATCCGTTCGAGGGCGGCCGGCTTGTTGGCGCAGATCGCGAAGGCCCGCAGCGCCTCCAGACCGTGCGCGGCCTTGGCCTGGTCCAGGGTCCGCGCCCGCGCGTAGGTGTAGAAGGGAACCTCGGCCGCGTCGTTGAAGCCCGGCTCCACCAGGTCCAGGATGAATGCCCCGTCGGTGTTGTAGACCATCGCGCCGGAACCGAGGAGCTTCTTGGTGCCCGTGCAGCTGACGGTCTTCGAGATCCGGTGGTAGTCGTTCCACCCGGTCCTGTCCGCCGAGACCACCTCGTATCCCGAGGGCGTGGTGACGCAGAAGGCGCTCGCACTGATCTGCCAGTTGCCGGTGAAGTCCGTCGTACCGGTCTCACGCATGACCACGGTCCAGGTCCTGCCGTCGGCGGACGGGGCGAACTGCTCCAACCCGACCCGGCCGACCGCATCGAGCGAGGCGGTCAGCCAGGCCTCCCCACCGGTGACGACCTTGCCGATCGGACAGGTCAGGGTCAACGGCTTGACCCCGACGCTGTTCGACGCGGAAATGGCGGAGAGCTTCTGCCACCCGGCCGGGGCGGCCGAGGCCGGCGTCACCCCGCTGATCCCGACCGAAGCCAGCACCGCGAGCGCGACAGCCGCCCCACCGAACCCGGCCCTCAGAGTAAATCGCATTCCCGTCTCCCTGTCCCTGACAGCGATCGGCGTACGGGTCGACGGGCGACCCCCGATCGCGTGGTTGCTGGGGACAAGGCTGGCGGTGGGCGCTTGGCGGCCACTAGGCGAACGCTTGGCGCCGCCGGTTCACCCTGGTGGGAGCAGCTCCCGGAACACCGTCGACGGGTCTTCGACGTGCGCGCTGTGCCCCAGTCCGGGCAGGGTGACCACCGGTACGCCGTACCCGGCGAGGTGGGCGTCGGTGACCATCGGGTCGTGCTCGCCCCGGGCCAGGGTCACCGGGCACCGGACGGCCCCGAGCAGACCGGTCAGGTCGGGCGCCCCGACACCGAACGCGGCCGGGTCCATGGCGAGCCGCCACCGGCCGTCCTGCTCGACCAGGCCCGGGTCGACCGCCGGATCCGCCGGATCGAGCAGCCCGGCCAGGCCGGCCACCTTCAGGTACCGGTCGGCGGCCTCGTCCCGGGAGGCGAACCAGGTCACCGGCCGTCGGGCGAGCGCACCGGCGCGGGCCAGGTCGTCCGAGGTCCAGACGGTCTTGATGCCCAGCCCGACGACCCGGTCGACGGGCGGTCCGCCGGGGCGGGCGGCGAGGGTCAGCCCCACCACACCGCCGAGGGAGTGCCCGAGGACCACGACCGGCTCGGCGGGGTCGAGCAGGTCGGCGACCCGGTCGGCCAGCGCGGTGAAGGAGTACCCGGGCAGGGGTGCCGCCGTACCGTGACCGGCCAGGTCGGGTGCGAGCCAGCGCTCCGGCCAGTACCGGTCGAGCAGCGGACGCCAGCGGTGCCAGACGGCGCCGGTACCCCCCATGCCGTGCAGCAGCACCAGGCGGGGCGTCCGGGGCCCGCCGGTCGGGGTGGTTTCCGGGTCGGCCATGTCGAGCAGTCTGCCACCGGCCCCGGGCACACCGGAACCACCGCAGGGCCCACCCCGCACGCGCACCGGGCGCCGACCCTGTCGGGTCGGCGCCCGGTGGCGGCGGCGCGGGGAGGAGAACCGCCGGTATACCTGCCGGTACTGCTGCGGGACGGTCCGTCAGGCGGAGTAGCCCCGGGTCGCGATCCAGTTGGCCAGGACGGTGGTCTCCAGCCAGTACGACGCGGTGGCCGGGTCGGCGGAGTCGGCGATCCGCACGCTACGGCCGTCGTCGGCATAGCCGACCACCGCGATGTAGTGCCCGCCGGGGAAGGAGTGCCAGCCGCCCTCGGTGTCGGTCACCGAACCGGCCACGTTGGCGACCACGGCGTACCCGGTGCTGACCGCCCGGACCACGTCGGCGCGGAGCTGGTCCATCTGGGCCTCGGTGGCGGAGCCGCCGGGGATCAGCCGGGTGCGGTAGAAGTCGGTACCGGTCACGTCGTTGAGCACCCGGGTGGTGTCGTACGCGGAGTCGGTGCCGCCCTCGTCGGTGTTGAGCGGGCCGGCCAGCGCGTCCTGGCTGCGTTCGATGCCCCGTACCGTCAGGGCGTTGCGCACCGCCGCCGGGCCGCAGTAGTAGTAGGTCGTCTGGGCCTGGTAGTCGACGTCGAGCACCTTCTTCGCGGGCGGCTTCGGCTTGGCGGTCGTGGCCTGCACCGCGACCTTCCGCACCGGCTTGGCGACGGCGGACGGGGTACCCGTCGGGGTGCCCGCGCTCGGGGCCGCCGTCGACGGGACCGCCGACGGGGCGGTGGTCGTCGCCGGGCGGACCGCCCGGGAGCCCGCACCGGCGCCCGAGTCGTTCCGCTCGGTCACGGCGGCCACCGTCAGGTCACCCCGGGTGGGCTCGTCGGTGCGGGTCAGCAACACCCCGGTGGCCGAGGTGACGGCGAGCACGGCGGCCGAAACAGCCGCGACCTGGTACGGGCGACGCGACACCGCGCGCGTCAACTGCTGCTTGAAGCGGTCTTTCACGTGATCCTCCACGGTTGGGTCACGTCGTCGGGGGTATGACGACGTGCCGGGCCGGCCGCTGGCGCGGCAGGCGGACGGGACGGTGCTGCCGGGAAGACGGATCCACCGAGGTCAGGCGCACGCCGACCACACCACGGGGCGGAAGCTCACCGTGGTGCTGCGGGTCGACCGGGGGGTGCGAAGGGGGAAGGTGG
>NZ_WVUH01000531.1 GCF_017614955.1 Micromonospora echinofusca | reverse complement strand
GCCCCGCCCCCCACCGGGTCGCTGCGGACCACCACCGTCGACGTCGGGCCACTGCGACCGGTCGCGGCAGTCGACGTCGACCGGTACGCCGGGGACTGGTACCAGGTCGCCGCCATCCCGGCGATCTTCGAGATCCAGTGCTACAAGAACGTCACCGCCCGGTACGACGTGCAACCCGACGGCACCATCGGAGTCCGCAACGCCTGCCGGACCATCCTGGGTACCACCAGCGCGGTCACCGGCCGGGCGCGCAGCGAGAACCCCCCGGCGAACTCGGTGCTGACCGTGTCCTTCCTCCGGCTCGGTGACCGCTGGCTGTACTTCGGCGGGCCGAACTACGTCGTCATCGGGCTGGACGCCGACTACCGCTGGGCCGTCGTCGGTGACCCGGACCGCAGCAGCGGATTCGTGCTCTCCCGTACCCCGGCACTCGACGCCACGCAGCTCGCGGCGGCCAAGGCGGTACTCACCGCCAACGGGTACGACCTCTGTGACTTCCGGACCACCCGCCAGGACGGCGGGGCGGGCGCCGGCACCTTCTGCTGACCGACCCGCCACCGGCCGGCGCTGCTCGGCCCGCACCGCGCTGCTCCGTCACCGCCTCCCCGGGTGGCGGGGCAGCGCACCGGTGCTCAGGGCCCCGGTGCCGGGTCGGTCAGTTCGTCGGCGAGCAGGTCCATCAGCAGCCCGTCGTGCCAGCTCCCGTCGGCGCCGCGCTCGTACCGGCGCAGCACCCCGACCGGCCGGAACCCGACCCGCCGGTAGCAGCGGATCGCCGCGGTGTTCTCCGCCGCCGGGTCGATGGTGAGCCGGTGGTGGCCGTGCACCCCGATCAGGTACCGGGCCAGGGTGTGCACCACCTCGGCGCCCAACCCCCGGCCGTGCACCGCCGGATCGAGGTAGATGTCGATGCCGGCGTGCCGGTAGTCCGGGTCCTCCTCGGCGGACCACTGCACGGCACCGACGACCCGGCCCGCGTACTCCACCGCCAGCACCGGGGTCGCCGGGTCCGTCAGCCCCTGCCCGACCTCGGCCGCCAGGTCGCCCCCGCCCCGCCACCAGCGCCGGACCTCCGGCCGGGCCCGGATCGCGGCCAGCGCGGGGACGTCCGCCGGGGTCGCCGGCCGCAGCGTCACCCGCCTCCCGCGCAACCCGGCCACCGGCACCGCCGGCCGCGCAGCCCGGTCGTCGGCGTCACCCGCCGGTCGTGCCCCGGTCATCGCGGTCAGGACCGGGTCAGCCCGTGTTCGACACAGGTGGCCGTCCAGCCGGCCGGCAGGATCTGCACCTTCATCCGGCGCCGGCACCGGGAGCAGAACCGGGGCGGCTCCAGCTCCCGGGCCGTACGGCAGGTGCCGTGGTCGGCCCCCGCCGCCGGTTCACCACAACGGTCACACCAGATCGCGGTCGTGGTCATCGGGCGCCTACAGGGTCGCGGAGAGTGCCTTGACCGGCATCTTCAGCTCCTCGAGCAGCGCCAGGTCCGAGTCGGCCGGTCGACCCAGCGTGGTCAGGTAGTTGCCGACGATCACCGCGTTGATCCCGCCGAGCAGGCCGTCCCGGGTGCCGAGGTCACCGAGGGTGATCTCCCGCCCACCGGCGTACCGCAGGATCGTGCGCGGCATCGCCAGCCGGAACGCGGCGATCGCCCGCAGCGCGTCCCGGCCCTCCACCACCGGCCGGTCACCCAGCGGCGTACCGGGCCGGGGGTTGAGGAAGTTCAGCGGCACCTCGTGCGGGTCCAACTCGGCCAGCTGCGCGGCGAACTCGGCCCGCTGCTCGACCGTCTCACCGAGGCCGAGGATCCCGCCGCAGCAGACCTCCATGCCCGAGGCCCGCACCATGGTCAGCGTCTCCCACCGCTCCTCCCAGGAGTGGGTGGTGACCACGTTCGGGAAGTAGGAGCGGCAGGTCTCCAGGTTGTGGTTGTAGCGGTGCACGCCCATCGCGACCAGCTCGTCGACCTGGGCCTGGGTGAGCATGCCGAGCGAGGCGGCGACCTGGATGTCCACCTCGGCGCGGATCGCCGCGACCCCCTCGCGCATCTGCTTCATCAAGCGCTCGTCCGGGCCGCGTACGGCGGCCACGATGCAGAACTCGGTGGCGCCGGTCGCCGCGGTCTGCTTCGCCGCCTCGACCAGGGACGGGATGTCCAGCCACACCGAGCGGACAGGGGAGGCGAACAGCCCGGACTGCGAACAGAAGTGGCAGTCCTCGGGGCAGCCGCCGGTCTTGAGGGAGACGATCCCTTCGACCTCCACCTCCGGGCCGCACCAGCGCATCCGGACGTCGTGGGCGAGTTGGAGGGCGGCGGGCAGGTGCTCGTCGGGCAGGCGGAGCACCGCGAGCACGCCTGCCTCATCGAGGCCGACACCGTTCTCCAGTACCTGGGTCCGGGCCTGGTCGAGGATCTCTGGCATGGCTCGTACCCTACAAGGCCCCGGCGGAGGTGCGAGAGTGCGTCGGCCGGGGCCCCGGGTGGTAACTTCCCCGGCGGACGGGGCCCCGCCGACGGGTGGGGTGGAGCGGCGACCCGGGGGAGATGCGGTGGCGGACTGGCTGGCGGTACTGGACCGACGGGCCCGGCTCCGCGCCAGGGCCGGGCTGACCCGCCACATCCGGTCCCGGGGCGCCGACGAGCAGGTGATCGACCTCGCCGGCAACGACTACCTCGGCCTCTCCGGTCATCCGGCGGTCACCGCCGCCGCCGGTACGGCCCTGGCCGGGTACGGCCTCGGCGCCACCGGCTCCCGGCTGGTCCGGGGCTCCACCGACCTGCACGACGCGCTGGAGCAGGCCCTGGCCGACTGGTTGGGTACCGCCGGGGCGCTGCTCTTCTCCTCCGGCTACCTGGCCAACCTCGCGGCGGTACGCGCCCTGGTGACCCCCCGGACCCTGCTCGTCTCCGACGCGCACAACCACGCCTCCCTGATCGACGGGTGCCGGATCTCCGGGGCCGAGACGGTGGTCGTCGCGCACGCCGACCCGGCGGCCGTGCAGGCCGCCCTGGCCGCCGCACCGGGCCGCCCGGCGGTGGTGGTGACCGAGTCGGTCTTCTCCGTCGACGGGGACCTCGCCCCCCTGGCGGAGCTGCACGCGGTGGCCCGCCGGCACGGCGCCCTGCTGCTCGTGGACGAGGCGCACGCGCTCGGTGTACTCGGGCCGTCCGGTGCCGGCGGGGTGGTCGACGCCGGCCTGGCCGGGGCGCCGGACGTGGTCGTCACCGCCACCCTGTCCAAGGCGTTGGGTGGGGC
>NZ_WVUH01000530.1 GCF_017614955.1 Micromonospora echinofusca | reverse complement strand
GGGTTGCCGCAGTAGCTGTGCGTCCCGGACGGCACGGAAGTGCCCACGTGACGAGGGCAGTGCGAGCAGCACCAGCGACCCGGCACTGAGCAGCAACATCCCCACCGCCAGGATCCGGGACAGTTCCCCGTACCACGGCACCGACTGGAATGCCCCGACCGCCAGCAGGCCGATGTTGAAACAGATCGAGACCCCGCAGGCGATCCCGGCCAGCACCCGGGCCCCTGTACTGCTCCGCGCGATGAGGAAAGCCAGCAACAGGCACAGCACACCGAACCCGACGGCGAGCACCGCGAACCCCAGCAGGCCGACCCCGGCCAGCGCCGCTGCCCCGTTGTCCTGCGCCTGTCTCCCTTTCAGGTAACTGAACTCGGGCACGGCGAAGAAGCCGCCGACGGCGCTGACCAGCGCCAGGGCTGCCACTCCGGCGAGCAGGTAGCTCCCGGCGAACGCAGAGGGTGGCAGTGCCGGTGCCGGTGCCGTCCGCATCGTGGTCATGGGTGGGCCACGATCGACGACGGGGTGCGCTGGCGACGGCGTCGGTACAGCAGCCAGATTCCGGTGACCAGCCAGGAGAAGACGGGCAGGGCGAGGAGGGTGTGGAACACCGGGTTCGAGGTCGGTGGGTCCGGCCTGTCGAAGTCGGGTAGCGCCGCCGGCTCGCCGACCGCGCCGAGCCAGACCCTGCCGTGCCCGTCTGCTGCCGGCTGTTGCACCGACCGTTGTACGGCAGCGGGCAGGTCCGCGTGGTCCTTCTGGAACAGACCCGTCGGGGTTCTGTTCAGTTCCACCTTGCTGAAGTCGACGCCGCCGTAGGTGTAGGTCTCCTCGTAGATCATGTTGCCGCGAGGTACCCGCCTGGTGACGTTGAACTCCTTCTTCTGGTACGCCTGCACGTACTGATCGAACACCTGGCGGGGCGACCATTCCCGCATCGATGGCCAGATGGTGACGTCACCGCTGTCGATCATGTTGGAAAGGCTGCCGCCCTGGCGGTGGCGTTCGCGGTACCAGCCGGCGGCGACCCGGCTCAGGTAGACCCGGCGTAGCTCCGCGAACTCCGGCCCCCGGTTGATCGTCTCTTCGAGCCTGGGCAGCACCAGCGTGCGGAAACGCTGCGCCATGGCGGTGTCCGGGTTGATGCACGAGGTGGGCTGGCCCTGCTTCTTGAAGTACTCCGTCTCCATCTTGACTTCCAGCGGGGCGTCGACGATGTGGAGCCCGCCGTCCTGCTCGTACACGGTGGCCGGTGCGGGTACGATCCACTGCCGCATGTCGATGCAGTTGCCCGCCTGGCTGAGCGTCCCCCAGAACTGCTTGCCGAGCTTCGTGTCCGGATGGATCAGCCGCCCGACGACCTTCTTCATTCTGAAGTCCGCCTCCAGGAGGACCCGGCCGACATCGGTGGTGCCGAGCCGGTCGTCGATGATGCGGTTCGGCTCGTTCGGGTTGAGGTTCACCCAGAACGTCGATTCGGGCATGCTCAGCCAGACGAAGAAGGCATCCGAGGCCTGGGCCGCCGCGACCCGTCCGCCAGTGGTGTCGGGCTTCAGGCCGTCGACCGACGCCGCGTTGAAGGCGTACTGGAGTTTCCCTCCACTGCCCTCCCTGAGGTACCGCAACTCCAGGGTCGAGAAGTCGATGCCGCCGAGATCGGACTGTGGCGCCAGGGCGTTGGTGGCGGCTCCCTGCGGCGGCGGGCTGCCGGGCGTCACCAGCAGTCGCCAACCGAGCAGGGCCTCGGCGTTCGCGTTCGTCGGCATGCCGAGCCGTTCCCATTCCCGTTGGATCGTCTCCAGATCCTTCTTGGCCTGCGCGCGTCCCTCCCTGGACCCCAGTTTGTCGGTGATGAACCGCATGTTCTCCAGGTTCGGGTACAGTCCGCCGGTCTCGGTCTTCAGGTTGACCTTGCAGTTGTTGCCGACCGACTCGCACGGTATCCGCTCGGACAGTCCCTCTTTCGAGGTCAGGTTCGCCTGGCCCAGATGGTGCTTCAGATAGAGCGAGGTGACCCATTCCGAGTGCCGGCCGATCCGCACCGCCTCCTGGATCTCCGCATTCTGATCGGCGCCCGGTTCCCACCGCACGCTGGGCGTTGCCGAATTCCGCCAGTCGACCGGTCGACCGTTCTCTTCGAGCGGGTCGCCATTTCCGTCCACCAGGGCCAGGTGACCCTTGATCTCGCGGTACACGTCCAGCGGGGTGGTCTTCGCCGCGTTCTTGAAATTCGGAGAGGGCAGGCTCGGCCCGACGATGATCAGGCGGACACCGGCCGGCGTGTAGAACTCGAAGGCCGCGACGTTGCGGTCCCAACTGACCTCGTCCGCGAGCACGGTGTGCCGGTGGCGGTACATCATGACCGGGAGGTGCAGCTCGTCGCCGGGGTACGCGGGTGTGAGCCAGTAGTCGGCGCGTCGGGGGGCCGCCTGCGCCGGTACCGCGAACCCGCTGACCAGCAGGAGCAGGGTCGCCAGGACCGGGACGAGTCGGCGGTGCCAGGGGAGCCTCAGGTGCCGGGTGCCGGATGCCGTGGTCATGGCATCAGCCGAGCTGCGACTCGAGATCGTCCAACCAGAGCTTCCACGCTGCCTCGTCCTCCATTGCTGCGGGATCATGGACGGCGACCGACGTCCGCACGTCTTCCAACGCTTCCTCCAGCGCCGGGATCTCCTCCAGGGTCAGCGCCTTCCGTACCTGACCGAGGAAGAAGAGCAGGGCGGCGAGGTCCGAATTCATGAATCGGGTGCCCTCGGGGGCGGTCGGGTGGTATTCGACGACCTGATCGTTCTGCAGATCGACGGCGAACGAGGCGTTCGACCGCTGCTGCGTGACGACGAGGTATTCGCGGGACCCCTGTTCCGTGACGGCCGTGAGCGGCCCCTCGAACAGGAAGTCCACGCCCAGTACCGCCACGTCCGGCAAGCCGACCTCGGTCAGGAAACGGCGGGTGTGGGGCGTGACCGCCGGGGTGATCAGCTCTGCGGGTACGGGGCGGAGCCGACCGTCCCAGACCTCGCGGATCTCGTCCGCCGTGAGTCCACCCCAGTGGTGTTCCGGAGAATCGTTCATGACGAGATCGTGTCTCCGTCAGTCGGTGATGGGCGGCCCGGCCGTGGAGTTGCGGGCTGCGGCGCGAAATGGGTGCATGCGTCGATGTTTTTTGTATCACATCGCCGCACGAAAGCAGGCGCCGCTGCTCGACGGCACAATTTCGATCACCGCGGAATGGTGGCCCCGGCCCGGCCCTGGCCCTGGTGC
>NZ_WVUH01000052.1 GCF_017614955.1 Micromonospora echinofusca | reverse complement strand
TCTCTGTTGGGGGTGTGGAAGGCGGGGGCGGCGTTCGTGCCGTTGGATCCGTCGTACCCGTCGGGCCGGATCGCGGGCATGCTCGCCGATGCGGGTGCGACCGTCGCGGTGACCTCGGGCCGGTACGCGGACCGGTTCGCCGGGGACGGCGCCGGTGTGCGGGTGTTGCGGGTGGAGGACGTGCCGGAGACCGTCTCCGGTCCGGAGGTGTTGCCGGGTCGGTCGACTGATCTGGATGAGTTGGCGTATGTGATTTTCACGTCGGGTTCGACGGGTCGGCCCAAGGGTGTGCAGGTGACGCATCGGGGTTTGGCGAATCATGTGCGGTGGGCGGCGTCGGTGTTGGCGTCGCAGGGTTCTGGTGGTTGTGCGGCGTTTTCGTCGGTGGCGTTCGACTTGCAGGTGCCGAATGTGTGGGCGCCGTTGGTGGCGGGTCAGCGGGTGCTGATGGTGGATCAGGATCTGGATCTGGCCGAGTTGGGTCGGGTGTTGTCCGGGTTCGGGCCGTTCAGTTTCCTGAAGTTGACGCCGGGTCATCTGGAGATCCTGGGTCGGCAGTTGTCGGATGAGCGGGCTGCTGCGCTTGCGCCCACGATTGTGGTGGCGGGTGAGGCGTTGTCGGCGGGTTTGGCGAACCGCTGGCTGGGTTTGTTGGGTCCGGGTGGGTTGGTGAACGAGTACGGGCCGACGGAGGCGTCGGTGGGTACGTGTGTTTTTCCGATCCATGCTGAGCAGTCGGCGTCTGTGGTGCCGATTGGTCGGGCGTTGCCGGGGATGTCGATGCTCGTGCTGGATCCGGGCATGCAGTTGTGTCCGGTGGGTGTGACGGGCGAGCTGTATGTGGGTGGTGTGGGTGTTGCGCGGGGTTATGCGGGGCAGCCGGTTCTGACGGCGGAGCGGTTCGTGCCGGATCCGTTTGCGGGTGACGGGTCGCGGTTGTATCGGACCGGGGATCTGGTGCGTCGGTCGGCGGCTGGTGATGTGGAGTTCGTGGGTCGGGTCGATCATCAGGTGAAGGTTCGGGGTTACCGGATCGAGTTGGGTGAGATCGAGTCGGTGGTGGCGGGTGTCGAGGGTGTGGGTGACGTGGTCGCCCTGGTCTCGGGTTCCGCTGTTGAGGGTGATGCGCGGTTGGTGGTGTTCTACCGGCCGGTGCTGCCGGTGGCGTCGGATCTGGTGGAGCGGATCCGGGCGCGGTGTTCGGAGATGTTGCCGGAGTACATGGTGCCGGCGGATCTGGTGGCGGTGGAGTCGGTTCCGTTGAACGCGAACGGGAAGGTGGACCGGGCTGCGTTGTTGGCGGTGGGTGTGCCGGCCCGGGGTGAGTTCGTGGAGGCGGGTTCGGAGCTTGAGCAGCGGTTGGCGGGGATCTGGTGTCAGGTGTTGGGCCTGGACCGGGTCAGCGTCACCGCCAGCTTCTTCGACCTCGGCGGTGACTCCCTGCGGGCGGTCGCCCTGGTCGGGGCCCTCCGTTCGGCCGGCTTCGCCGTGGCGGTCCGCGACGTCTTCGTGCACCGCACCGTCGCCGCGCTCGCCGCGCACCTCACCGCGAAGGAGACCACCGAGGTCGTACCGGCGTTCCAGGCGGTCGCCCCGTTCAGCCTGATCGGCGCCGAGGACCGGGCCCTGCTCCCGGACGGCCTCGCCGACGCGTACCCGGCCGTGCAGGCCCAGGTCGGCATGGCCGTGGAGATCCAGAAGGAACCGGCGAAGTCGCTCTACCACATCGTGCGCTGCTTCCGGGTACACAGTGGACGTTCGTTCGACGCGGACGCGCTGCGGACGGCGGTCCGGGACGTGGTCGGCCGGCACGACACCCTGCGCACCTCGTTCGACTTCAGCCGCTACTCGGTGCCGATGCAGCTCGTGCACGCCGACGTGCCGGTCGACGTCACCGTGGTCGACCTGGCCGGTGACGACATCGAGGCCCGGCTGCGGGCGTACGTCGACACCGAACGGGCCCGCCCCTTCGACCCGGAACAGCCGGCCCCGCTGCTGCGGGTCTCCGCGCACCGCACCGACGGGCACGGCTGGTGGCTGACCGTGGCGCTGAGTCACCTGGTCACCGGCGGCTGGGACCTGAACAATCTCCTGGTCGAGCTGCTCGGCTGCTACGAGCGACGCTGCGCCGGCATGGTGCCCGAGTCGCCGGAACCGGTCGCGGTCAGGTACGCCGACTTCGTCGCCGCCGAACTGGCCTCCCTCTCCGGCGGTACGGACGAGGCGTACTGGCGGAACATCACCACCGGGTACGCCCGGTTCGCCACCCCGGAGGGCTGGGGCCGTCCGGACGCGCCCCGGGAGAGCCTGCGTACCCGGGTCAGCTACCAGGACCTGGAGCAGCGGCTGCGGGCCCTCGCCTCCACCCTCGATGTGTCACCGAAGGCCGTCCTGCACGCGGCGCACCTGAAGGTGATGAGCCAGCTCACGGACCAGCGGCGGTTCTACACCGGTCTGGTGTGTGACGCGCGGCCGGAGGTGCGGGGTGCGGAGCGGGTGCACGGGATGTACATCAACATCCTGCCGTTCGGGTTCGCGCGGGGTGCGGGTACGTGGCGGGAGCTGGTGCGGTCGGTGTTCGACCGTGAGGTGGAGTTGTGGCCGCACCGGCGGTACCCGTTGCCGGCGGTGCAGCGGATGGCCGACGCGGGTTCCCGCCCCATCGACGTGGTCTTCGACTACACCGAGTTCCGCCGCTCCGGGGTGATGACCGACGACTCGGTGGACTTCGAGGCCATCGCCGGTGAGGGCGGCACCGAGTTCGCCCTCCAGGTGACCGCCGCCAGCGGCTTCCTGGACCTGGTCGCCGACAGCCACGTCTTCGGCCCGGCCACGCTCACCCGGATCGGGGCGATGTTCCGGCAGGTGCTGGCCGCGATGGTGGCCGACCCGGACGGGGACGCGGTCGCCGTCCACCTGCCCCCGGCGGAACGCGACAGCATCGCGGGCTGGTCGGCCGGTGACATCACCACCGACCTCGGTGGGTACGTGCCGGCGGCGTTCGAGGCGCAGGCGGCGCGGCGGCCGGAGGCGGTGGCGGTCACCGCTGACGGGGTGTCGTTCACCTACGGGCAGGTGAACGCGGCGGCGAACCGGTTGGCCCGTCACCTGCGGGATCTGGGTGTGGGGCCGGAGGTGCTGGTCGGGGTGTGTGCGCACCGGTCGGTGGCGCAGGTCCAGGCGATGCTGGCGGTGCACAAGGCGGGTGGGGTGTACCTGCCGTTGGATCCGTCGTATCCGGCGGAGCGGTTGGCGTTCATGGTGGCCGACGCGGCGGCTCCGGTGCTGCTGACCACCGCCGACCTGCGGGCGCACCTGCCGGCCACGGACGCCACGGTGGTGCTGCTGGACCAGGCTGCTGCCTGGGCCGACCAGCCGGCCACCGACCCGGCGCCGGTCACCGCACCGGACAGCGGCTGCTACGTCATCTACACCTCCGGCTCCACCGGGCAGCCCAAGGGGGCTCTGGTCCCGCACCGGGCGCTGGTCAACCGGACCGCGCACGTCGTCGACCGGGTGTACCGGCTCGACGAGGACGCGGTACTGCTCCAGAAGACCGAGATCGGGTTCGACGTCTCCCCGGGTGAGGTGTACGCGGCGTTGTCGGCGGGTGCCCGGATCGTGGTAGCCCGCCCCGGTGGGCACCGCGACCCGGCGTACCTGCGCGATTTGATCGCAGCCGAGGGCGTCACCGCGGTGGAACTGGTGCCGAGCATGCTCGCGGCGCTGCTCGCCGAGGGGATCGGACGGTGCCGGTCGCTGCGGTCGGTGGCGGTCGGTGGGGAGGAGATCCCGGTCGACGTGGCCCGGTCGTTCCTGGCCGCGCTGCCCGGCTGCGAGCTGCACAACACGTACGGCCCGGCCGAGGCCGCCATCGACGTGACCGGGTGGCTCTGCACCCCGCAGGGGCTGGCCGGGCTGTCCCGGGTACCGATCGGCACCCCGTTCGACAACGTCACCCTCCGGGTGCTCGACGCCGACCTGCAACCCGTCCCGGTGGGGGTACGCGGTGAGCTGTTCGTCGGTGGCGTGGCCCTGGCCCGGGGGTACCTGCGCCGGCCGGGGTTGACGGCGGAGCGGTTCGTGCCGGATCCGTTCGGTCCGGCGGGGTCGCGGTTGTACCGGACCGGGGACGCGGCGGCGTGGCGGCCGGACGGGACGGTGGACTTCCTGGGTCGGATCGATGCGCAGGTGAAGCTGCACGGGGTTCGTATCGAGTTGGGGGAGATCGAGGCGGCGTTGCGGGCCTGCCCGGGGGTGACCGATGCGGTGGTGTCGGTGCGGGAGGCCGAGGGTCGGCGGACCCTGGTCGGTTACGTGGTGGCCGATGCCGGGGTGACCCCGGCGGGGTTGCGGGAGCAGTTGCTGGCCGGCCTGCCGGAGGCGATGGTCCCGGCCGCCTACGTCACCATCCCCGCCGTCCCGGTCGACCCGAACGGCAAGGTGGACCGTCGCCAGCTTCCGGCGCCGGACGCCCGGGCCTTCGTCCGCAGCGCCTACGTGCGACCCAACGGCCCGGTGGAGTCCGCCATGGCCGGGGTCTGGTCGTGGGTGCTCGACCTGGACCGGGTCAGCGTCACCGAGAGCTTCTTCGACCTCGGCGGCGACTCGATGACGGCGGTCACCCTGGTCGGGGCGCTGCGCGCAGCCGGACACGAGGTGACCGTGCGGGACATCTTCGCCCACCGGACGATCCGCCGGCTGGCCACCGCGCTCGCCGAGGCGCAGGCTCCCAAGGAGGGCTCCTTTCGCCCCGTCGAGCCGTACGCGCTGATCGGCGCCGCCGACCGGGCCCTGCTGCCGGCCGGGCTGGTCGACGCGTACCCGGCGACGCAGGCCCAGATCGGCATGGCCGTCGAGATCCAGAAGGACCCGGGCAAGGCGCTGTACCACGTCGTGCAGTCGATCCGGGTCGACGACGGGCGGCCCTTCGACGCCGACGCGCTCCAGGCCACGGTCGACGGGCTGGTCGCCCGGCACGAGACCCTGCGCACCTCGTTCGCCCTGACCGGCTACTCGGTGCCGATGCAGCTCGTGCACGCCACGGCCGCCGTACCGGTCACCGTGCACCCGGCCACCGGGTACGAGGCGTGCCTGGCCACCGAGCGGCGTACCCCCTTCGACCTGGACTCCCCGTCCCCGCTGCTGCGGGTCACCGCGCACGTCGACGGCGTCCGGGGCTGGTGGCTGACCGTGACCCTGAGTCACCTGGTCACCGGCGGCTGGGACCTCAACGCCCTGCTCACCGAACTGGTCGGTGAGTACCGGCGGCGCAGTGCCGGCGAACCGCCCCGGCAGGTCGAGCCGCCGGCCGTCCGGTACGCCGACCACGTGGCCGGCGAACTCGCCGCCCTGGCGTCGGCGGAGACCGCCGGGTACTGGCGGACGGTGGTGACCGGCCACCGGAAGTTCACCCTGCCGGACGCCTTCGGCGACCGGTCCGGCCCGGCGACGGTCTGCCGGTACACGGTGGACGTCCACGACCTGGACGGCCCGGTGCGGCAGCTCGCCAGCAGCACCGGCACCTCGGTCAAGGCGGTGCTGCACGCGGCGCACCTGAAGGTGATGAGCCAGCTCACCACCGAGTCGGCGTTCTACACCGGGTTGGTGTGTGACGCGCGGCCGGAGGTGCGGGGTGCGGAGCGGGTGCACGGGATGTACATCAACATCCTGCCGTTCGGGTTCGCGCGGGGTGCGGGTACGTGGCGGGAGCTGGTGCGGTCGGTGTTCGACCGTGAGGTGGAGTTGTGGCCGCACCGGCGGTACCCGTTGCCGGCGGTGCAGCGGATGGCCGACGCGGGTTCCCGCCCCATCGACGTGGTCTTCGGGTACGTGGAGACCCGGCAGGACACCGACGGGCCGGTCCGACCCGCCGACGGGGCGACCGTCGAGGTGGGCGGCCCGGGGGCGACCGAGTTCGGGCTCTCCGTCGGCACCGGCGGCGGCACGGTCCGGCTGGTCAGCGACAGCCGGTACGCCGACCCGACCGCCCTGGTCCGGCTCGGTGCGATGTACCGCACGGTGCTGGCCGCGATGGTGGCCGACCCGGACGGGGACGCCCGGGCGGTCCGGCTGCCCGACGGGGAGCGGGCGGAGATCACCCGGTTCACCCCCGGCCCGACCGTCGAGGTCGGTGGGTACGTGCCGGCGGCGTTCGAGGCGCAGGCGGCGCGGCGGCCGGAGGCGGTGGCGGTCACCGATGATGGTGTCGAGGTCACCTACGGGCAGTTGAACGCGGCGGCGAACCGGTTGGCCGGTCATCTGCGGGATCTGGGGGTGGGGCCGGAGGTGCTGGTCGGGGTGTGTGCGCACCGGTCGGTGGCGCAGGTCCAGGCGATGTTGGCCGTGCACAAGGCGGGTGGGGTGTACCTGCCGTTGGATCCGTCGTACCCGGCGGAGCGGTTGGCGTTCATGGTGGCCGACGCGGCGGCGCCGGTGCTGCTGACCACCGCCGACCTGCGGGCACAGCTCCCGCCGGTGGACGCCACGGTGGTACTGATCGACGAACCGGACGCCTGGGCCGACCGGCCCCCGGTCGACCCCGAACCGTTGACCGACCCGGACAGCGGCGCCTTCGTCATCTACACCTCGGGCTCCACCGGGCAGCCCAAGGGCTCGCTGATGTCCCACCGGGCCCTGGTCAACCGGACGGCACACGTCGTCGACCGGATCTACCGGCTCGACGAGAACGCGGTGGTGCTCCAGAAGACCGAGATCGGTTTCGACGTGTCGCCGGGTGAGGTGTACGCGGCGCTGTCGGCCGGCGCGCGGATCGTGGTGGCCCGCCCGGGTGGGCACCGCGACCCGGCGTACCTGCGGGACCTGATCGTCAGCGAGGGCGTCACCACCGTCCACTTCATCCCGTCGATGCTCTCCGCCCTGCTGGCGGAGGGGCTCACCGGCTGCCGGTCGCTGCGGTCGGTGGCGGTCGGTGGGGAGGAGATCCCGGTCGACGTGGCCCGGTCCTTCCTGGCCGCGTTGCCCGGCTGCGAGCTGCACAACACGTACGGGCCGGCCGAGGCGACCATCGACGTGACGAGTTGGCCGTGCACGCCGGAGGCGCTGGCCGGGCTGTCCCGGGTACCCCTGGGCGGCCCGCACCCGAACCTGCGCCTGTACGTCCTCGACGCCGACCTGCAACGGGTACCGGTCGGTGCCCCCGGTGAGCTGTACATCGGCGGGGCCGGGTTGGCCCGGGGGTACCTGCGCCGGCCGGGGTTGACGGCGGAGCGGTTCGTGCCGGATCCGTTCGGTCCGGCGGGGTCGCGGTTGTACCGGACCGGGGACGCGGCGGCGTGGCGGCCGGACGGGACGGTGGACTTCCTGGGTCGGATCGATGCGCAGGTGAAGCTGCACGGGGTTCGTATCGAGTTGGGGGAGATCGAGGCGGCGTTGCGGGCCTGCCCGGGGGTGACCGATGCGGTGGTGTCGGTGCGGGAGGCCGAGGGTCGGCGGACCCTGGTCGGTTACGTGGTGGCCGATGCCGGGGTGACCCCGGCGGGGTTGCGGGAGCACCTGCTAGCCGGGTTGCCGGAGGCGATGGTCCCGGCCGCCTACGTCACCATCCCCGCCGTCCCGGTCGACCCGAACGGCAAGATCGACCGCCGGCAGCTCCCCGCCCCCGCCGCCGGCTGCTACGCCACCGGTGTCTACCAGGCGCCGGCCGACGAGGTGGAGGCGGCGGTCGCCGCGATCTGGGCCACCGTGCTCGGGGTCGCGCAGGTCGGCGCCACGGACAGCTTCTTCGACCTCGGCGGCGACTCGATGCTCGCGGTCACCCTGGTCGGCGCGCTGCGCGCGGCCGGACACGAGGTGACCGTGCGGGACGTCTTCGCCCACCGCACCGTCCGCCGGCTGGCTGCCGCGCTCGCCGAGGCCACCGGCCCGGCGGAGGCGTTCCGGCCGGTGGCGCCGTACGCGCTGATCAGCGCCGCCGACCGGGCCCTGCTGCCGGCCGGGCTGGTCGACGCGTACCCGGCGGCGCAGACCCAGCTCGGCATGCTGGTGGAGCTGTCGGTCAGCGGGGACCGGGCGGCGTACCACAGTGTCCTCGCCCACCACGTCCGGGACGGACGACCCTTCGACGCGGCGGCGCTGCGCGACGCGGTGCGTACCGTGATCGACCGGCACGAGATCCTGCGTACCTCGTTCGCCCTCACCGGCTATTCGGTGCCGATGCAGCTCGTGCACGCCACCGTCGAGCCGCCACTGTCCATCGAGGACGGCCGGGGGGTGCCGGCCGACCGGCAGGCCGCCCGGTTCGCGGAGTTCATCGCGGCGGAACGGGCCGAGGTGTTCGACCCGGCTACCGCCCCGCTGCTGCGGGTGGCCGCCCACCGGGACAGCGACGAGAGCTGGTGGTTGACCTTCACCATCTGCCACGCCGTCACCGAGGGGTGGAGCAGCGCCCGGCTGGTCACCGAACTGCTGGAGTGCTACGCGGCCCACGCCGACGCCCGCCGGGACGGCTCGCCGGTCCCGGCCCCGGTTGCCGCGTCCGGACACGTTCCGGCGGCGTTGTCCGGCCACACCCCGGCGAACGATTGGCCCGCCGTGCGGTACGCCGACTTCGTCGCCGCCGAACGGGCCGCCCTGGACTCGCCGGCCGACCGGGAGCACTGGCGGGCGGTGCTGTCCGGCCGCGCCCCTTTCACCCTGCCGACCGGCTGGGGTGAGCCGGACACACCACAGCCGACCGTCGCCGTCACGGTCGACCTCACCGACCTGGACGACGCGCTGCGGGACCTGGCCCGGGACACCGACGTACCGGTCAAGGCGGTGCTGCACGCCGCCCACCTGAAGGTGCTCAGCCAGCTCACCAACGAACAGGCCTTCCACGCCGGCCTGGTCTGCGACGCCCGGCCCGAGGTGACCGGCGCCGACCAGGTGCACGGCATGTACCTGAACACCGTGCCGTTCCCGTACGACCGGGGTGCCGGCACCTGGCGGGAACTGATCGGCACGGTCTTCGACCGCGAGGTGGCGCTCTGGCCGCACCGGCGGTTCCCGCTGCCGGAGATCCAGCGCGAGGCCGGGCACCGGCTGCTGCACGTGATGTTCAACTACCAGGACTTCAGCCGTGCCGAACAGGGCACGGCCGGCGACGGGGGCGGCACGGCACCGACGGTGGTCGGCAACGCCGGGGACGGCGCCACCGAGTTCGACCTGTCCGTCTTCGCCCAGCGGGGCCGCTACCAGCTCTCCGCGCGGACCGCCGTGCTCAGCCGGGCCAACCTGGACCGGATCGCCGGCATGTACCGGGCGGTGCTGGAGGCGATGCTCGCCGACCCGGACGGCGACGCCCGCGCGGTCTGCGTACCCGGCGCGGAACGGGACCGGCTGCTCGGGGTCACCGAGACCGGAGCCGAACCACCGGTCACCGGCAGCCTGGACGAGCGGGTCCGGGCCCGGGCCGCCGAGTCCCCGGACGCGGTGGCCGTGGTCGCCGGGACCGTCGAGCTGACCTACGCCCAGCTCGACGCCCGCGCCAACCGGTTGGCGCACCGGCTGCGCGCGGCCGGCGTCGGCCGGGAGACCGTGGTCGGGGTCTGCCTGGACCGGGACGCCGACCTGGTTCCGGCGCTGCTCGGCGTGCTCCGGGCCGGTGCCGCGTACCTCCCCCTGGACCCGGCCCAGCCCGCCGACCGGATCGGCTACATGCTGACCGACGCCGGGGCGCGCACCGTGCTGGCCACCAGCGCGCAGGCCGACCTGCTGGCCGGCTTCGCCGGGGACCTGATCCTGCTCGACACCGACGACCTGACCGGCCAGCCGGCGACCCCGCCGCAGGTCGGCCGGCACCCCGACGACCTGGCCTACGTCATCTACACCTCCGGCTCGACCGGCCGCCCCAAGGGCGTCTGCGTCAGCCACGCCAACGTGCTGCGCCTGCTCGACGCCGCCCAGGAGCACTACGCCGCCGACGACACCGACGTGTGGGCGCTGTTCCACTCGTACGCCTTCGACGTCTCCGTCTGGGAGCTGTGGGGAGCGCTGTGCCACGGCGGCCGGCTGGTGCTGGTCCCCCGCGAGGTGGCCCGGGTACCGCAGGACCTGCTCGACCTGTTGGTGGCGCAGCGGGTCACCATGCTGGCGCAGACCCCGACCGCGCTGCGCGGACTGGTCCGGCTGGTCGGCGAGGACGCCCCCGGTGCCCGGGAACTGTCCCTGCGGGCGGTCGTGGTGGCCGGCGAGAAACTGGACGCCAGCGAGCTGACCCCGTGGACGGCCCGGCTCGGCCTGGCCCGGGTCGCGCTGGTCAACATGTACGGCATCACCGAAACCACGGTGTACTCCACCTACCACCGGATCACCCGGGCCGACCTGGCCCCGGGGGCGGGCAGCCGGATCGGCCGGCCGTTGACCGGGGTACGGATGTACGTGCTCGACGGCGACGGCCAGCCGGCCCCGATCGGGGTACCCGGCGAGGTGTACCTGGCCGGGCACGGGGTGGCCCGGGGCTACCTGAACCAGCCGGAGCTGACCGCCCAGCGCTTCCTGCCCGACCCGTACGGCCCGGCCGGCGCCCGGATGTACCGCACCGGTGACCTGGCCAGCCGGCTCCCCGACGGGAGTGTGGAGTTCCTCGGCCGGATCGACCACCAGGTCAAGATCCGGGGCTACCGGATCGAGCCGGGCGAGATCGAGGCCGCCCTCACCGCGCTGCCCGGGGTACGGGAGGCGGTGGTGGTCGTCCGCGAGGACGTCCCCGGCGACCCCCGGCTCACCGCCTACCTGGTCACCGGCGACGGGCCGGACCCCGAGCCGGCCCGGCTGCGCGCCGAACTGGCCCGCACCCTGCCGGACTACATGATCCCGGCGGTGTACGTGCCGCTGGACCGGCTGCCGCTGAACAACAGCGGCAAACTGGACCGACGCGCCCTGCCCGCGCCGGAGACCACCGGCGGCGTCGACCACGGGTACGTCGCCCCGAACAACCCGCTGGAGGAGCAGGTCGCCGGGATCTGGGCGGAGGTGCTCGGCCTGCCCCGGGTGGGTGTCGAGTCCAGCTTCTTCGACCTCGGCGGGCACTCCATCCGGGCCCTGGTGCTGGCCAGCACCCTGCGCGCGGCGGAACTGGACGTCACGGTCGCCGACCTGTTCCGGGCACCGACGGTCCGGGCGCTCTGCGCGGTCCTCGCCGACCGGGGGGCGGTACCGGCAGCCGACCGGCTGGTGGAGCCCTTCGAACTGGTCACCGAGGCGGACCTGGCCCGGCTGCCGGCCGGCCTGACCGACGCGTACCCGCTGTCGCAGGTGCAGCTCGGCATGCTGCTGGAGATGCTGGCCGACAACGACGGGCAACACCACTACCACAACGTGGCCTCCTTCGGCGTCCCCGACGACCGGCCGTTCGACCTGGCCACCCTGCGGGCCGCGGTGGCCGACGTGGTCGCCCGGCACGAGGTGCTGCGCAGCTCCGTCGACACCGGTTCCTACTCGGTGCCGATGCAGCTCGTGCACGCCACGGTGGTGGTACCGGTCGACGCGGTCGACCTGCGTGGGCTACCCGAGGCGGACCGGCGGGCGGCGGTGCGCCGGCACGTCGGCGACGAGTACCGGCGGCTGTTCGACGTGACCCGGGCGCCGCTGCTGCGCTTCACCGCGCACCTGGAGACCGACACGTCCTGGCGGCTCACCCTGACCATCTGCCACGTCGTCATCGAGGGCTGGAGCCTGCACGCCCTGGTCGTGGAGATCCTCGACCGGTACCACGCGCTGCGCCGGGGCACCGTCCCGCCGCCGGTCGACCCCCCGCAGGTCCGCTTCGCCGACTTCGTCGCCGCCGAGCGACGCGCCCTGGACTCGCCGGAGGACCGGGCGTACTGGCAGGACCTCGTCGAGCGGTACCCGAGGTTCCGGCTGCCGGACGCCTGGACCCCGGACCGGTCGGCCGACCGGCAGCCGTACACGGCCGTCGTCGGGTACGCCGACCTGGAACCGCAGCTGCGGGCCCTGGCCTCGGCGACCCGGACGTCGCTGAAGGCGGTGCTGCACGCCGCCCACCTGACCGTGCTCAGCCGGCTCACCGACGAGGCGTCGTTCTACACCGGACTGGTCTGCCACACCCGGCCCGACCTGGCCGGCAGCGACCGGGTGTACGCCATGTCGCTGAACACGCTGCCCTTCCCGCACGACCGGACGGCCCGCAACTGGCGGGACCTGGTCGGCCGGGTGTACGCCCGGGAGGTCGAGCTGTGGCCGCACCGGCACTACCCGGCACCGGCCATCCGGACCGCCGCCGCCCGGGGTGCCCGGCTGACCGACGTCTACTTCAGCTACCTCGACTTCACCGAGGTGGTCGGGGAGCGGACCGCCACCGGGGAGCGGATCGGCGCGGCCAGCAGCGAGTTCGCGCTCGCCGTGTCGGCCGGCGCCGGCCGGTTCGAGTTGAGCACCGACAGCCACCACCTGAGCCGGGCCGACACCGACCGGTTGGCGGCCATGTACCGGCTGGTGCTGGCGGCGATGGTGGCCGACCCGGACGGTGACCCCGGTCAGTCGTACCTGCCGGACGCCGAACGGTACGACCTGCTGACCGGCTGGCAGCTCTCGGCCGCCCCGGTGGACACCCGACCGGTACCGGAACGGGTCGCCGCGCAGGTCGCCGCCGTACCCGACGCCGAGGCGGTGGACGGCACCAGCTACGCCGCGCTGTACGCCCGGGCCAACCGGATCGGCCGGTACCTGCGCGGCCACGGGGTCGGGCCGGAGCAGGTCGTCGGGGTACTGCTGGACCGCAGCGTCGACCTGGTCGCCACCCTGCTCGGGGTCTGGCAGGCCGGTGGCGCGTACCTGCCGATCGACCCGTCGTACCCGGCCGACCGGATCGCCGGGATGCTGGCCGACGCCGGGGCGACCGTGGTGGTCACCACCAGCGGGTACGCCGACCGGTGCGCCGGGGCGCGGACCGTACTGCTGGACGCCGACGCCGACGCGGACCGGATCGCCGCCCTGCCGGCCGACCCGCCCGGCGTACCCACCGACCCCGACCAGCTCGCGTACGTGATCTTCACGTCCGGGTCGACGGGCCGCCCCAACGGCGTGCAGATCAGCCACCGCAGCCTCGCCAACTACCTCGGCTGGGCGGCGGAGGAACTGGTCGCCGGTGGGACTGCGGAGCCGGCGGGCGCCGGCGCCACCGGCGGGGCCGCGCTCTTCTCCTCGGTCGCCTTCGACCTGGTCGTGACGAGCATCTGGGCGCCGCTGGTCACCGGGGAACGGCTCTGGCTGCTCCCCGCCGACGCCGGGCTCGACGAACTCGGCTCCCGGCTCGCCGCCGCCGGGCCGTTCCGCTTCGTCAAACTCACCCCGGGCCACCTCGACCTGCTCGCCGGGCAGCTCGACGCCGACCGGGCCGCCGCGCTGACCCCGCTGCTGGTGGTCGGCGGGGAGGCGCTGACCAGCCGGACCTGCGCCCGCTGGCACGCGCTCGCCCCGGACGCCGTGCTGCTCAACGAGTACGGGCCGACCGAGGCGACGGTGGCCGTCGGCGGGTACCGGATCACCGGGGCGCTGACCGGTGACGTCGCCCCGATCGGCCGGCCGTTCGCCGGGATGCGCACCTACGTCCTCGACGCCGACCTGCACCCGGTGCCGGTCGGGGTGGTCGGTGAGGTGTACCTCGCCGGTCCCGGGCTGGCCCGGGGGTACGCCGCCCGACCCGGGCTGACCGCCGCGAAGTTCGTCCCCGACCCGTTCGGCGACGGCGGCCGGCTCTACCGCACCGGGGACCTGGGCCGGTGGCTGCCCGACGGGCAACTGGACCTGCTCGGCCGGGTCGACGACCAGGTGAAGATCCGGGGCTACCGGGTGGAACCCGGCGAGATCCGCGCGGTGCTGCTCACCCACCCGGCGGTACGCGACGCGGTGGTGACCGCCGAACCGGCCGCCGCCGGGGGCCGGCAGCTCGTCGCGTACCACGTCGGGGCGGCCGACGACCTGGCCGCGCACTGCGGCCGGTACCTGCCCGGACCGCTGGTGCCGGCGGTCTTCGTCGAGCTGGACGCCATCCCGCTCAACGCCAACGGCAAGGTCGACCGTCGGGCCCTGCCCGCCGTCGAACTGACCGGTGGCGGGACGCACCAGCCCCCGGTCACCCCCACGGAGCAGACCCTGGCCCGGATCTGGGCCGACGTGCTCGGCGTCGGGCAGGTCGGTCGGCACGACCGGTTCTTCGCCCTCGGCGGTCACTCCCTGCTGGTCGTACCGGTGGTGACGGCGGCCCGGGAGGCCGGACTGCCGCTCACCCTGCGGGCGGCGATGCTCGACCGGACCCTCGCCGAGCTGGCCGCCACCCTCACCCCGGCCGCTCCGCTCGTGTCGCCGGCCGCCCCGGCGTCGACCCTGCCGGCGTGGGAGAGCCTGCTCGCCGGGCACCCGGTACCGGGTGCCGCGCTGGCCCGGATCGTCGACGGCGAGGTGGTCGAGCTGCGTACCCACGGCCGGCTGACCGCCGACGGCGACGCACCGGTCACCCCGGACACGGTCTTCCAGGTCGGCTCGGTCAGCAAACCCGTCACCGCGATCGGCGCGCTGGCGCTGGCGCACCGGGGACTGCTCGACCTGGACACCGACGTCAACGCGTACCTGAAATCGTGGCAGCTCCCGGCGGACCGGCCGGTCAGCCTGCGGCAGCTGCTCAGTCACGCCGCCGGGCTCAGCCCCACCGGCAGCGACGGGTACCCGCGCAGCGGCGCCCTGCCCAGCCTGCTCGACCTGCTCACCGGCCGGGGCGTACCCACCGGGGAGGTCCGGGCCGCGGAACGGCCCGACCCGGTGGCGGTGGAACGCAACAGCCACTACCTGGTCGTGCAGCAGGTGATGGTGGACGTGACCGCGACCCGGTTCCCCGACCTGATGGCCGAGCTGGTCTTCGAGCCGTTGGCGATGACGGGCAGCAGTTTCGACCAGGACTTCCCGGTCACCGGCGGTCGACCGGTGGCCCTCGGTCACGACGGGCAGGGCCGGCCACTGCCGGACGGCTGGCAGCGTCGGCCGGACGAGGCGGCGGCCGGACTGTGGACCACGGTGACCGACCTGGCCCGGATCATCCGGGAGATCCACCACGCCCACCGGGGGGACAGCGTCCTGCTGGGCCGGCAGCTCGTCACCGAGCTGCTCACCCCGGGGCCCGGTGGGCTCTACGGCCTCGGCTGCCTGGTCGATCCGGTCGACACCCCGGCCGGGCGCGTCGTGGAGTACAGCCACCGGGGCCGGACCGCCGGTTACCGGGCGCTCACCGCCGGCCGGGTGCCCGACGGGGCCGGGCTGGTGCTGTTGACCAACGGCGACGCCGGCTACCGGGTGATGGACCGGTTGGGGCGGGACGCCGGACACGAGGAGGCGAACGCATGACGGTGATGGTGGATCCGACCGGTCCGGTTGCCGGGCAGCCGGTGCCGGGAGTGCGGCACCTGGTGTCCATCCGTGACCTCACCGACGACGACCTGTACTCGGTGGTCGCCCAGGGGGCCCGCTTCGCCGCCGGGGGGTACGGCGAGCCGCTGGCCGGACGGGTGGTCGGCACCTACTTCGTGAAGACCTCCACCCGTACCCGCAGCGCCTTCACCGTCGCCGCGCTGCGGCTCGGTGCCCGGGTCGTGGCGTACGGGCCGCACGACCTCCAGACCAACACCGGGGAGTCGAGTGTGGACACCGGTCGGGTGCTGGCCGGCATGCTGGACGCCCTGGTGGCCCGGACCGCCGCCGACCCGACCGAGATGCGGGACTGGTCACGGCAGGACCGGATGGCGGTGGTCAACGCGATGAGCGCCGAGGAGCACCCCACCCAGGCGCTGGCCGACCTGACCACCCTGCTGCGCCGGTTCGGCCGGATCGAACACCTGCGGTTGCTCTACGTGGGGGAGGCCAACAACACCGCGACCGCCCTGGCGCTGGCGTTGACCCGGTTCCCCGGGGTGGAGCTGGAGCTGCGTACCCCCGCCGGCTACGGCCTGCCGGCCGACATCCTGGCCGACGCCACCGCGCAGGCCGGGCAGCGGGGTGCCCGGATCGTGGAGCGGCACCACATGGACGACCTGCCGGACGACCTCGACGCCATCTACACCACCCGCTGGCAGACCACCGGCACCAGCAAGCCCGACCCGGACTGGCGGCGCCACTTCGCCCCGTTCCAGGTGCACCAGGGACTGTGGCGGGGCAGCCCGCACGCCGTGTTCCTGCACGACCTGCCGGCGCACCGGGGCGAGGAGGTGACCGCCGAGGTGCTCGACGGTCCGGCCAGCATCGCCTTCCAGCAGGCCGAGAACAAGCTCTACAGCGCGATGGCGGTACTCGACTGGTGCCTGGCGCCGACCACGGGACCCCGGCCGTGACGGTGACCGGCCCGGCGGCCGGCCCGGCGGCGACGCCGACGGTGGCCGATCCGGCCGCCACGCCGGAGACGGCCGGTTCGGCTGGCCCGCCGGAGGTGGCCCCGCCCACCACACGCCGGGGACGGCTGACCGGCAACCGGGACTTCCTGCTGCTCTGGACCGGCGCCGGGGTGTCCGCTCTCGGTTCCCGGGCCACCTCGATCAGCTACACCCTGCTGGTCTTCTGGTCGACCGGCTCGGCCACCGCGGCCAGCCTGGTCACCTTCGCCGCGCTGCTGCCCAATCTGGTCGCCCAGCTCCCGGCCGGGGTCCTGGTCGACCGGTGGGACCGGCGGCGGACCATGCTGTGGTGCAACGTCGGCCGGATCCTGGCGATCGGCAGTGTCGCCGTGGCCGTCGCCCGGGACACGGTCTGGCTGCCGCACCTGATGGCGGTCGCGTTCGTGGAGGCCACCCTGGGCATCTGCTACGCGCTGGCCGAGCGCGCGGCGGTGTTCAACGTGGTCCCGGCCGAGCGGTACGGCGCCGCGACGGCGGCCAACGAGTCCCGGGCCAACGCGGCCAGTATCCTCGGCCAGCCGGCGGGGACCCTGCTCTACGCGGTGACCCGGTGGGCGCCCTTCGGGTTCGCGGCCCTGATGCACCTGATCTCGCTGGCCACCCTGATCTTCGTCCGGCGGGACCTGCAGGCCCCGCAGCCGGACACCGACCGGGGTGCCGGGCTGCTGGCCCGGATGCGGGAGGGCTTCGCGTTCGTCTGGGGACAGCTCTACCTGCGCCGGGCGATCGGCCTGTTCGCGGCGAGCAACATCCTGTTCCAGGTCCTCGGCCTCGGCCTGGTGGTGATCGTGAAGGCGGCCGGCGGCTCCCCGCCGACCGTCGGCCTGCTCCTCGTGGTGAACAGCGTGTTCGGCATGGCCGGCGCGATGACCAGCAACTTCTACCTCAGCCGCTGGGGTATCCGGCGGATCATCATGACCGTCAACGTCGGCTGGGCGGTACTGATGTCCCTGATCGGTTTCGCGCCGAACCTGATCCTGCTCGGGGCGATCTTCGCCCTGATCCACTACGGGGCGGGCATCGGCAACGTGGCCGGGATGCTCTACGTCTTCCGGACCGCCCCGGACCGGCTGCGCGGCCGGGCCGGGTCGATCGTCATGCTGCTCACCTCGGGCGCCAACTCGCTCGGCGCGCTGCTCGCCGGTTTCCTGCTCGACTCGACGGCGGTCAGCACCGCCATGTCGGTCGTGGGCGGGGCGATGGCGGTCATCGCGTTGCTCTCCGTTCTCGGCTTCGGTGGCCGGGCCGCCGCCGAGGCCGAACGCCGGGAGGCAGCCGAGCAGGCAACGGCCGGTGGTGCCACGGGCGGCCCGGCCGGGTAGCCCGTGGCCGGCGGCTCGCCAGGGTTAGCCGGCGGCCGGCCGTACCGTCACGCGGCCCGGGCGAGCGCCTCGAACTCCGCGTCGGTCAACCGCACCCCGGCGGCGGCGACGTTCTCCTCCAGGTGCGCCACCGAGGAGGTACCCGGAATGGGCAGCATGACCGGCGACCGGCGCAACAGCCAGGCCAGGGCGAGCTGCGCGGGCGTCGCGCCGTGCTCCGTGGAGATCGCGTCCAGCGGACCGCCGGGCCGGGCCAGGTTGCCGGTGGCGATCGGGAACCACGGGATGAACGCGAGATCGTGGCGTTCGCAGTGGTCGAGGACGTCCTCGGCGCTGCGGTCGGCCAGGTTGTAGAGGTTCTGCACCGAGACGACCGGGGTGATCTCCTGGGCGGCCTCGATCTGCGCGACGGTCACCTCGGAGAGTCCGATGTGCCGGATCTTGCCCTCCTGCTTCAGCAGCGCCAGCTCACCGAGCTGGTCCGCCAACGGCACCTTGGCGTCGATCCGGTGCAACTGGTACAGCGGGATGCAGTCCAGACCCAGGTGGCGCAGGCTCAGCTCGCACTGCTGGCGCAGGTACTCGGGCCGTCCCACCGGCCGCCAGTCGCCCGGACCCGAGCGGGTCAGGCCGGCCTTGGTGGCGATCACCAGGTCGTCCGGGTACGGGTGCAGCGCCTCCCGGATCAGCAGCTCCGAGACGAACGGGCCGTACGAGTCGGCGGTGTCGACGAACGTCACCCCCAGCTCCACCGCCCGGCGCAGTACCCGGACCGCCTCGGCCGGGTCCTTCGGGTCGCCCCACACCCCGGGACCGGTGATCTGCATGGCGCCGTACCCCAGCCGGTCGACCTGGAGGTCACCGCCGATCCGGTACGTGCCGGACGCCTTCGCGGGTCGGTCCACGGCGTTGGTCCCCATCAGGTTGCGTCCCCTCATCCGGCCGTCAGTGCTCGTCGCGGCAAATCTAACCGGCCCCGGTGCCGTCCGCCCGGGGATCGACACCCCCTCGGTCATGCGGGCGCGGCCCGGGGACCGTCGGCCCTGGGCGGGCGATATCGACGAAATATAGCCATCGGGCCGACCCTGGGCCCGGTCGAACGCCCGGGACGCCGAGGGAGCCTGGAAGATGAACGGACACGAGAGCTGGAAGCCGCTGGAGATCAGCCCGGAGAGCGTCGGGTGTGCGCCGGGCGCGGAGGCGCTCGTCGGGTATCTCGCCGGAATCGACCTCACCGCGCTGCTCACCGCCGAGAAGGCGCTGGTGTTCCGGGGCTTCGGGGTACGACCGGAGACGCTGGACCCGGTGATGGACCTGCTGCTGCCCCGACGGCTGGCGTACGTGCACGGCAACTCGCCGCGCACCAAGGTGGGGCGGAACGTCTACACCTCCACCGAGTACCCGGCCCGCTACACGATCTCCATGCACAACGAGCTGTCGTACGCCGCCTCGTGGCCGGCCCGGCTGCTCTTCTTCTGCCAGATCGCGGCGGAGACCGGCGGGGCCACCCCGGTGGTGGACGCCGCCCTGTGGCTCGACTCGCTGGATCCGCAGCTGCGCGCCGACTTCGCCGGTGGGCTGCGCTACCAGCAGAACCTGCACGACGGGATGGGCCTGGGCAAGAGCTGGCGGGAGACCTTCGAGACCGACAGCCGGGACGAGGTGGAGGAGTTCCTGGCCGACAGCGGGGCGGACTGGCAGTGGACGGTGGACGGGCTGCGGGTCTCCCAGCTCCGCCCGGCCACCACCCGGCACCCGGTCACCGGCGCCGAGGTGTGGTTCAACCAGGCCGACCAATGGCACCCGGCCGGTCTGGACGACGAGATCGCCAAGGTGATGACGCAGGTGATGGCGCAGGACGAGCTGCCCCAGTCGGTGACCTTCGCCGACGGCTCCCCGATCCCCGACGAGTACGTCACCCAGATCCGGGACCGGGGCCTGGCCGCCGCGATCGACGTCGACTGGCGGGTCGGTGACCTGCTGCTGATCGACAACGTGCTGACCGCGCACGGCCGGCGGCCGTACACCGGCGACCGCCGGATCCTGGTCGCCATGTCGGACTGACCACGATGACGACGACGGTGGTGGCCCGCCCGGTCGACTCCGACCCCTGGCTGCGGGTGTTCCGGGGTGGCCTGCGCTCCCGGCTCCGCCTGGTCTGCCTGCCGCACGCCGGTGGCACGGCCGGTTTCTTCCAGTCCTGGGCCGCCCGGACACCGGACTGCGTCGACCTGCTCGCGGTGCGGTACCCGGGCCGGCAGGACCGGCTCGCCGAACCCTGCGTCGATCGGATGGACGTCCTCGCCGACCGGGTCACCGACGCGCTCGTGCCGTACCTGGACCGGCCGTTGGCGCTGTTCGGGCACAGCATGGGTGCCTCGGTGGCGTACGAGGTGACGATGCGGCTGGCGGAGCGGTTCGGCGCCGCGCCGGTGGCGTTGTTCGTCTCCGGGCACGGGGCACCGCACGTCACCCGGGTCGACCAGGACCCGGACCAGCTCGACGACGAGGAGTTCCTGTCCCGCATCGGCGCGCTCGGCCAGGTGGACCCGGTGGTGTTCCGGTCGGCGAAACTGCGGGAACTGGTGCTCCCCGCGCTCCGCGCGGACCTGCGCCTGATCCACCGGCACCTGCCCCGCACCGCACGGCGGGTGGACGTGCCGATCGTGGCGTACCTCGGTACCGCCGACCCGGCCTGCACGCCCGCGCAGGTCGCCGCCTGGGCGGAGCTGACCACCGGAGGTTTCCGGCTGCGGGCGTTCCCCGGCGACCACTTCTACCTGGTACCGGCGGAGGCCGACCTGGTGGCCGACCTGACCGCACAGCTGGGGGACCTGACCACGCCACCGGCCTGACCGGTGGTGCCACCGTCACAACCTGGGGAGGCAATCTGTGACCGAACTGCTCACCGAAGGGGTGCCGCCGTTGACGACGCCCCTGGACCCGGCCCGGTACGACCGGTTCCGCACCGGCTTCCACGCCGTCACCGGCTTCGGTCAGCGACTGCTGGCCGCCCGACTGGTCGCCGTGGACGCCCTGCCGGCGCCCGGCGGCACCGTCGGGGTGGAACAGCTCCGGGACCGGTTCGGGGTGCTGCCGCAGTACGACCGGCTCTGCCACGCCCTGCTCGACATCCTGGACCGGGCCGGTTACCTGCGCCGCGCCGGTGACCGGTTCGAGGTGACCGACCGGATCCCGGAGGTCACCGGGCTCGCCGCCGACGGGGTGGCCGCCGCCGAGGCCGACCGGCTCCGGGAGGCGTACCCGGAGGTGGCCGGGTACCTGCCGTTGCTGACCACCTGCCAGGCCCGTCTCGTCGAGGTGCTGGACGGTCGGGTCCCGGCCAACGAGGTGCTCTTCCCGGGCGGCTCGGCCGACCTGGTCTCGGCCGTGTACCGGGACAACGTGCAGCTCGACTTCTTCAACCAGCTCTGCGCCGAGCGGGTGCAGAGCCACGTCCGGCAGTTCCTCCAGCGTTATCCGCGCGGGTACGCGGAGGTCCTGGAGGTGGGCGCCGGGACCGGCGGTACCACCGGGCCGGTGCTCGCCGCGCTGGGGGAGTGGGCCGACCGGTTGCGTTACCTGTACACCGACGTCGGTCCGGTCTTCCTGCGGCTGGCCCGCCGGCAGTTCGGCGCGGGTCGGCCCTACCTGGACTTCGCGCGCTACAACGTCGAGGGCAGCCCGGACGATCAGGGTTTCGAACCCCACTCGGTGGACGTGGTGCTCGCCAGCAACGTGCTGCACGCCACCGAACGGATGGCCAGCACGCTGGTGAACTGTCACCGGTTGCTCAAGCCGGGCGGGATCCTGGTGGTCAACGAGATGACCCGGCGGCTGGACTACAACACGCTGACCTTCGGTCTGGCCGAGGGCTGGTGGCGGTACGCCGACGACGAGGCCCGCATCCCGTACTCGCCACTGCTGGACGGACCCGGCTGGCGGGCGGCGCTGGAGCAGGCCGGGTTCACCGGGGTCGAGCTGCACGGTGTGCCGGTGGTGGACCCCGTGGAGCAGGTGCAGTCCCTGGTGGTGGCCACGGCGACCGGCCGGCACTGACCCGTCGACGCGCCGGTGCCGCCCGGCCGGGGGTCAGCGCAGCCGGTGCGCGCCGGCTCCCGCCTCGGCCAGGAACGCCACCGGCGCGTCGAACCCCCGGTCCGCGTACGCCCCGGCGACCGCCTCCCGTACCGCGTCCGCCCGGTCCGCGTCGACCAGGGCGAGGACGCAGCCACCGAAACCGCCACCGGTCATCCGGGCACCCAGTGCGCCTGCTGCCAACGCGGTGTCCACGGCCAGGTCGACCTGCGCGACGGTGATCTCGTAGTCGTCCCGCATCGACCGGTGCGAGGCGGTCAGCAGCGGGCCGATGTCCCGCAGCCGGTCGGCCCGCAACAGGTCGACGGTGTCCCGTACCCGCTGGTTCTCGGTCACCACGTGCCGGACCCGGCGGCGGGTCACCGCGTCGGGCAGCGCCCGCAGCGCCGCGTCGAGGTCGTCGACGTCCCGCAGGGCGGGCACCCCGAGCTGCCGGGCGGCCTGCTCGCAGGTCGACCGGCGCAGCGCGTACTCGTTGTCGACGTGCTGGTGCGGGGTCCGCGAGTCGACGACCAGCATCGCCAGACCTGCGGTGGCCAGGTCGAACGGTACGTGCTCCACGGCCAGCGAACGGCAGTCCAGGAAGAGCGCGTGACCGGTGCGGCAGAGGGTGGACGCCGCCTGGTCCATCACCCCGCAGGGCACGCCGACGTAGTCGTTCTCGGCCCGCTGGGCCAACCGGGGCCGGTCCGCCACCGGCAGGTCGACGCCGGCCAGGTCGCACAGCGCGGTCAGCACCGCGCACTCCAGTGCCGCCGACGACGACAGCCCGGCGCCGACCGGTACGTCCGACCCGACCGACAGTTCGGCTCCGGGCAGGGTGAAGCCGGCGTCGGTGAGCGCCCAGAGCACCCCGGCGACGTACCCGGCCCAGCCGGTGACCCGGCCCGGAACAAGGTCGTCCGGGCCGATCGTGACCGGCTCCGCCGCGAAACTGCTGGACACCACCCAGCGGGCCGGGCCCGGCAGTAGCCGGGCGGTCACCGAGGTGCGGTGCGGCAGGGCGAAGGGCAGCACGAAACCGTCGTTGTAGTCGGTGTGCTCCCCGATCAGGTTGACCCGCCCGGGAGCGACCCAGACACCCTGCTCAGCGGACGTGCCGTTACCTGCGGACATGCTGCCGTACTCCTGTGGATCGAAGGGTTTCACGGCCGGACGGTCGGATCGGCCGGCGGTCCGGCGGCGGTCCCGGCTGCGCTGCCGGCGTTGCCTCCCGGGCCACTGCCGGCGCCGCCTCCGGGGCCACTTCCCGGGTCGGCGAGGATCACCTCGTCGACGCGGGACCGCAGTTCGGTGCGCGCGTCGTCGGTCAGGCCGGTGTCGGTGACCACCACGTCGGCCCCGTCCAACGGCATGATCGTGGCGATGCCGACCAGATCCCACTTGGTGTGGTCGGCGAGCACCACCACGGTCCGGGCCATCGCCGCCAGCGCCCGGTTGGTCTCCGCCTCGGCCAGGTTGGGCGTGGTGTAACCGGCCCGGGCGCTCATCCCGTGCACGCCGAGGAAGAGCAGGTCGACGTTGAGCCGGCTGACCACGGCCGTGGCGGCCGGGCCGACCAGCGCGTCGGACGGGGTGCGGACGCCACCGGTCAGCAGCACCGTCCGGTCGGGACGCTGGTCGCGGTGGAAGACGTCCGACACCGCCACCGAGTTGGTCACCACGGTCAGGCCGGGCACCGTGGTGAGCAGCCGGGCGAGCGCGGCCGTGGTGCTGCCGGCGGAGATGCCCACCGCCGAGCCGGGGGCCACCAGCTGCGCGGCGGCCCGCGCGATGGCCGCCTTCTCCGCCTCCTGCCGGGTCGCCTTCACCGAGTACGCCGGTTCGTCGGCGGCGGTCTCCACGGCGAGTACACCACCGTGCACCCGGGCGATCAGACCGTGCGCCACGAGCACGTCGACGTCCCGCCGGATGGTCATGTCGGAGACCCCGAACGAGCTGGCGAGTTCGCTGACGCGTACCCCGCCACGGCGGCGTACCTCGTCGACGATCGCCGCCCGACGCTGCGGTGCGAGCACCCGGCCTCCTCGGTTCACAGGGCTACGGATCCGGAACGGACGAACAATATCGAACACCGGCCCAGATGCCCAGTTGTACGCGGCTGAATCTGCGGTGCCGACCGGCGGACCGGCCCCGGTCGCGCGGCGGGGTGGTGAATCGTCTGTTCGATCGTGTTGCTCCTTGTTCGTTTCTGGGTTTAGGCTCCGACCGTGTCCATCCCGATCCCCGCCGACGCCGATCCCCGCAGCAGCACCGGGGACGTCCACACGTCCGTGACCCGGCTCGCCGACGGACGTGAGCTGATCTACTACGACCGCGCCCCGGTCCGCCGGGACAGCTGGCCCGACCGGCGGGACCTGCCGGACCGACCCGCCACCGGCAGCGCGCGGCTCGATCCGCGTACCGGTGACTGGGTGATCGTCGCCACCCACCGGCAGAACCGGATCTTCCTGCCCGCCGCCACCGACTGCCCGCTCTGCCCCTCCCTCGACGGCCGGCAGACCGAGGTGCCCGCGCCCGACTACGCCGTCGTGGTGTTCGAGAACAGGTTCCCCGCCCTGGTCGGTGCGGCCACCGGCGCCGTGCGGCCGGCCCCGGTCGACGGCGTGGCCGGCGCCGTGGACCCGGTTGCCGGCCCCGGCCCGCTCGCCCCGACGGCGGACACCGGTGCCGACCTGCTCGCCGAGATGCCCGCCACCGGCCGCTGCGAGGTGGTCTGCTTCGACAGCCGGCACGACGTGACCTTCGCCGGTCTCGACACCGACCAGGCCGGGCTGGCCCTCGCGGCGTGGAGCGACCGGACCCGGGCGCTCTCCGCCCGCCCCGACATCCGCCAGGTCTACTGCTTCGAGAACCGGGGACCGGAGATCGGCGTCACCCAGCACCACCCGCACGGCCAGATCTACGCCTACCCCTTCGTGCTGCCCCGCACCCGACGGATGCTCGACCGGGCCGCCGCGCACCGGGCTGCCCACGGCAGCAACCTCTTCGACGACCTGGTGGCCGCCGAGACCGCCGACGGCAGCCGGATCGTGGCGGAGAACGACCACTGGACGGCGTTCGTGCCGTTCGCCGCCCGCTGGCCGTACGAGGTGCACCTCTACCCCCGGCGGCGGGTGCCCGACCTGCCCCACCTCGACCCCGGGGCGCGGGCCGCGCTCACCCCGATCTACCTCGACCTGCTCCGCCGGTTCGACCGGCTCTTCGACGCCCCGGCGCCCTACATCGCCGCCTGGCACCAGGCCCCGGACGCCCCCGGCGCCGCCGAGTTCGCCCTGCACCTGGAACTGTTCACCAACCGGCGGACGTCCAGCAAACTCAAGTACCTGGCCGGTACCGAGTCCGGCATGGACGCCTTCTCCAACGACATCGTGCCGGAGGAGGCGGCCCGGCGGCTGCGGGAGGTCGGCGCGGCCTGACCGTCCCCCGTCGCCGGCCCGTCGCCCGTCCCGGGCCACCCTCAGGGCAGGACGCCCGGACCCGCAAAACGCGTTGTCCGGGCGTTGCCGGTGTGCGAGGGTCCCCGGCGTGACGGACTACCGCAGCATCAACCGGGCCAGCTGGGACGAGCGGGCACCCGCCCACGCGTCGTCCCCGGACTACGCCGTGGAACGCTTCGTCGCGGACCCGGGACACCTCAGCGACGTGGTCCGCTTCGACCGGCCCCGCCTCGGTGACATCGCCGGGCTGCGGGTCGTGCACCTCCAGTGCCACATCGGTACCGACACCCTGTCGCTGCACCGGCTCGGTGCCCGGACGACCGGGCTGGACTTCTCCAACGCGTCCCTCGCCCAGGCCCGCAGCCTGGCCGCCCGGACCGGTGCGGAGATCGACTTCGTCGAGTCCGACGTGTACGCCGCCGCGCAGGTGCTCGAACCGGGCGCCTTCGACCTGGTCTACACCGGGGTCGGCGCGCTCTGCTGGCTGCCCGACATCCGGCGCTGGGCGGAGGTGGTCGCCGCCCTGCTCCGACCGGGTGGCCGGCTCTTCCTCCGGGAAGGGCACCCGATGCTCTGGGCCCTCGACGACACCCGCGCCGACGGGCTGCTCGCCGTGGAGCACCCGTACTTCGAGCGGCCCGAGCCGCAGGTCTGGACGGAGGGCGGCACGTACGTCGCCACCGACGTGACCTTCCAGCACAACGTCACCCACGAGTGGAACCACGGCCTCGGCGAGACCGTCACCGCGCTCCTCGACGCCGGCCTCGACCTCACCATGCTGGTCGAACACGACAGCGCGCCCTGGGACGCGCTCCCCGGCCGGACCGCCCGGGACGGGCAGGGCGAGTGGCGGCTGGCCGACCGGCCCTGGCGGCTGCCCCAGACCTACACCCTCCAGGCCCGCCGGCGCGGCTGACGCGGCCGGCCCCGGCGCCAGGACCGGCTCTACCCGGCGCGGGGACCAGCTCCGCACCGGCGCCAGGACCAGCTCCGCACCGGCACCGGCACCGGGACCGGCCGGGTCAGCGGTCGGCGAAGCGCTCGGCGAACGCCACCAGGTCCCGCCGCTGGATCGCGGCGGCCATCAGGTCCGGGAACGCGTCCGGCGTACAGGCGAAGGCCGGTACCCCCAGCGCGGCGAGCGCGGCGGCGTTCGTCCGGTCGTACGCCGGTGCCCCCTCGTCGGAGAGCGCGAGCAGCACCACCACCTGCACCCCGGCGGCGGTCATCTCCGCCACCCGGCGCAGCATCTGCTCCCGCACACCGCCCTCGTACAGGTCGCTGATCAGCACGAAGATGCTGTCCCGGGGCCGGGTGATGAGCTGCTGGCTGTAGCCGATCGCCCGGTTGATGTCGGTGCCCCCGCCCAACTGGGTGCCGAACAGCACCTCCACCGGGTCGTCGAGCTGGTCGGTGAGGTCCACCACGGCGGTGTCGAACACCACCAGCGACGTCCGCAGCGAGCGCATCGAGGCCAGCACGGCCGCGAACACCCCGGAGTAGACCACGGACGCGGCCATCGAACCGGACTGGTCGACGCAGAGCACCACGTCCCGCTGTACCGCCGTGGTCCGCCGGCCGTACCCGACCAGCCGCTCCGGGACCACCGTCCGCAGCTCCGGCTGGTAGTGCTTCAGGTTGGCGCGGATCGTCCGGTCCCAGTCGATGTCGGCGTGCCGGGGCCGGTTGATCCGGGCGGCCCGGTTCAGTGCCCCGGTCACCGCCGCGCGGGTCTGCTGGGCGATCCGCTTCTCCAACTCCTCGACCACCCGGCGGACCACCTGCCGGGCGGCGTCCCGGGTCCGGTCCGGCATCACCCGGTTGAGCGAGAGCAGCGTGCCGACCAGGTGCACGTCGGGTTCGACGGCGGCGAGCATCTCCGGTTCCAGCAGCAGCCGGGTGAGGTTCAGCCGCTCGATCGCGTCGGCCTGCATCACCTGCACCACCGTGGACGGGAAGTACTCCCGGATGTCGCCCAGCCAGCGGGCCACCCGGGGGGCCGACCCGCCCAGCCCGGCGGAGCGCTGCGCCGACCGGCCCTCCCCGTCGTCCCCGTTGTCGTAGAGCGCGGCCAGCGCGCCGTCCATCGCGGCGTCCCCGCCGCCCGGCTTCCCGCAGGAGCCGTCGGCCGGGCCGCCCAGCACCAGTCGCCACCGGCGCAGCCGTTCCTGCCGGGCCACTTCGGTCATCGAGGTCACCGGATCTCCCGTCCGAGCAGGATGCTGAGGGTGGGCAGCACGGTCGCCGCCCGGTCGTGGTCGAGTCCCACCGCCACGGCGGCGGCCACCGGACCCCCGGTGGCGCTGACCCGCTCGCCGATCGCCCGCCGCTCACCGGCGGCGAAACCGCCGAAGGTACGCCGCAACAGGGGCAGCACCTCGGTGAACGAGTCGGCCGGAATGCCGGTCAACCAGTCGTCCACCAGGGACAGCAGGTCGTCGTCGTGCACCAGCAGCAGCCC
>NZ_WVUH01000529.1 GCF_017614955.1 Micromonospora echinofusca | reverse complement strand
CCGAGCCAGTCGTCGATCTTCACGTACAGTGCGGTCAGAAGGGTGTTGAGGTCTGTCGTCACAAACGGATCTTCAACACCCTTCGCCTATGCCGCAGCCCCGGGACCGTTAGGACTTACTCGTCTAGTGCTTTCCGCCCCACCAGGGTAGGGCGTGGAGATGTCGACACACCCGGCCTCTAGGGTGGACGGATGGCGTCGGTCAAGCAGTTCCAGGTCACCATTGACTGCGCGCAACCTGAGCGCCTTGCCCGCTTCTGGTGCGACGTGCTGGGGTACGTCGTACCGCCGCCGCCGGAAGGATTCGCCACCTGGGACGAGGTCGATCGCGCGCTGCCGGCTGAACAGCAGGGCTCAGCGTTCGCGTGCGTCGATCCCTCAGGTGTAGGTCCGCGACTGTTCTTCCAGCGTGTCCCCGAAGGCAGATGCGATGAACCAAGAACCGATTTCGGGTCGGAACAGTTCGTTCGGCGCGGCCGGGAGGGCGTGGATAATTTCTCAGGCGTGAGCGGCTACGAGCGGAGTTGGAACTGATGGGCCGGCACATCCAAATCACCTTCGACGCCCACGACCCGGGCGCACTGTCGTCGTTCTGGCGAGATGCGCTGGACTACGTGCATCCCGGGCCGCCCCGGGGTCGACCTGCCCGAGGGCGCCGACCCGCTGGCCGCGTGGGACGAGTTCCTTGAGCAGGCCGGGGACGAGGGGTTCCGCGCGAATCGTTCTATGTGCCGGTCGCGCACCGCGCGGATGATCAGAGCTGACTCGGGCGCGGACGAGCCGCTCGATGGCTCGGGCGGACGGTCTTCGCGGTGGTCCGGGGTTCCACCCACGACGGAGTGCCGCCATCTCCGCCGCCGGGCTGTTGAGCAAGCCATGACGTGCTCGGATTCATCTGATCTTGCACTGACCGGATCTTAGGAGACCCATGCTGGACGTGGCGACCGAGCAGTTCGTGGACGAGGCGACCGCGCTTGCACCCGGTGAACTCGAAGCGGCCTTCGAGCGCATGGTCGATTTGGCAGCTGATGGAGGACGGGAGGCGAGCAACGCGGCGGTTCCGTCAGCGAGCGCGAACTCGCAGCTCGACCGTCGGATACGGCAGGCGCTGCTGCCGCGGGCCAACGAGCTGGACGCGCACCTCGTGGGCTTGCATTCGGATGCCCGCGCCGCGGTCTCCACAACGGCTCGGGGGATCCTGACGCGCGCCAAGCTGTCGGCGGATCAGTACTCGGTGCTTGTGGAGCCGTTCGCTGGGCGCGTTGCCGCCATTCCTCCGCACGGCGGCTGAAGCCTCGCGCACCACAGCAGGGTCCGCGGTACATCCCATCCCGGGACAGCTTCCCTGATGGGCGTTGGCGATGGCGGCTGACCTGCCTATCGAGCAGTCGGTAAGGGCGGTGACAGCATTGCGCCGATCGGGTGCATCATGGTCGGGTGAACTTTCCGGAGCTGCAGCAGCGTCTTCGGGATGCGGGCCACGACCCGTTCCAGGCGTACGCGGATCGCTACGACACGCTACGCAGCGGTGTAGGGCACTCGGTGTGCCATGGCGCATGGAACCTGCTGATCGCCGATGGCCGGTACACCGTCACGGTCCGCGAGCTGAACGGTCCCGCCGCGTACCGCCCGGACACGCACGGCCCGGCGCCCGTGGTCTTCGACACTGAGGACGCCGTCTGCGAGCAGCTTTGGGACATCGTCACCCGGCTCGACCCGCCGGGCAGCGTCCGGCCGGTAACCCCCGACGAACTCGACCCCGTCGCACGTGACTGGCTACGCGAGTGCGGCTGGTGGCCACCGGCGCAGCTGTACGGCAACCCGTTCGTCGCCACCCGCGAACGGCAGTCCTACCGGATCGCGCAGCGCGCCGGCCGGTTCGAGCTGCACCTGCACGATCACCTCGTGCCCAAACACGGCGAGCCGACGTTCGCGGCCGACTCCTTGGCCGAGGTCACCCGTGTCCTGATGACCGAGGTCGGGAACCGTTCCGCCCCGCGGCCGATGGGCTGGCCGAACGCGTTGTTCCGGATCGACTGGGCCGACGAGGACGCCCTTGCCGCGCTGCGCGCGCTGGATCTGGAGGCGATCCGGCGGGAGTACCTGACGCAGCGGCCGGACCGCCACTGCGGATCATCGCCGAAGGCCCCGACCTGTCCCTGGTCACCGCCGACCTGGTGGAGCGGGCCGAGCGCAGCGGATATCCGCTGCACCGTTACCTGAGCACACCTGAATCGGTGGGCTTTGGCGACGGCTCCAGCGACCGGTTCGTGATCCGGCGCCTTCACGACCCGCCGCGCTTCACCCTGGACCGCTACGGTGAGCGCAGCACCCGCCCGGTTACGGTGCTCACCGCTGAGGATTTGGCACCGATCCACGCCTACCTCGAACAGCGGTTCGGCCACTGAACGGACCCCATGGTGGGTGCTGCCGGAGCAGTCGCCCGATGGCGATGACGATCTACACTGCCGAGGTGATCCCAGCAGGAGGGCAATCAGTGAATGAGCAGCTGGGCGACCCGATCCCACGAGCGTTCGAGCTCTTGCCCGGGGCGGGCGACAGGGCCGAAGGTCCCACGCTGTCGCAGCGATGCATGATCGAGCGCGGTGTCGCCCTGTTCGGCCAGATCGCACCTGGCGCACACCTCGTCCACCACCTGCTGCCCGACGACGACGCCGTGCTCGTGGTGCGGGCGGGCCGCGGCGGCGCTTCGATCTACGTCGCTTCCGACCACAGCGTGCTGTACGCCGTCTCCGCGATGCCCCCGCACCTGGCACTCGAACGGTTCCGGCAAGGCGCCCGTACACCGCCTGAGCAGTTCGCCGGTGGCGGGGCGCAGTAGTGGTGAACGCGCGCCAGCGACAGTTCACACGCCGCATCGGCGGGACGCCAGTCACCGCCGAAGCGTTCGAAGACCTGGCCGCACCCGCCGAGGCTGCCATCTGTCCCCGAAGGTAAGGTCGTCAAGAATCGGCTGCATCTCGACGTGCGGGTCGGCACCGGGCTCGTCGGTGAAGAGCGTCTGGCCGCACTGGAGGCCGAATGCGCCCGACTGGTCGCGCTCGGCACGGTACGCGTACGGCTACTGCCTGCCGACGAGGAAAACGAGTCGTGTCTCGTCATGCAGGACATCGAGGGCAACGAGTTCTGCCTCGACTGAGCGACCAAGAAGGTTCCAGCCCGAGGGCCCCTTTCCTTTGCGGAGGAGGGCCCTCGGGTCATTTTTGTGGCTCTACTGACGTTGTCGTGGGTAGGGGTTTCATGATCGTCCGGGTAGTGGTGGGCACAGGCCGCCGCGTCGGAGCATGGCCATGGTGATCAGGGCGTTGGCGGAGTGGTATCCGTAGCCCTGGCG
>NZ_WVUH01000528.1 GCF_017614955.1 Micromonospora echinofusca | reverse complement strand
CACCGGCACCGTGCACGGCCGGTTCGCCGCCACGGCCGCCGCCACGCCGGACGCCCCGGCCGTCGTGCACGCCGGGCGGAGCTGGACGTACGCCGAACTGGACACCGCCGCGAACCGGGTCGCCCGGCACCTGCGCGACCTCGGCGCCGCCCCGGAACAGCTCGTCGCGGTCTGCCTGGGCCGGGGCCCCGACCTGGTCGCCGCCCTGCTCGGGGTGCTCAAGTCCGGGGCCGCGTACCTGCCGGTCGACCCCGGCACCCCGGCCGACCGGATGGCGTTCATGCTCGACGACGGTGCCGTCGGGATCGTGGTCACCGACACCGCCCACCGGGAACGCTTCGCCGGGTTCGCCGGCACCGTGGTCGTGCTCGACGACCCGGAGACGGTCACCGCGCTCGCCGAGCGGCCCGGCACCGCCCCCGCCGTGCGGGTCGGTCCGGACAACCTGGTCTACGTCATCTACACCTCCGGCTCCACCGGCCGCCCCAAGGGGGTCTGCCTCACCCACGGCAACGTGCTGCGGCTGATGGCGACCACCGAGGACGAGTTCGGGTTCGGCCCCTCGGACGTGTGGACCCTGTTCCACTCGTACGCCTTCGACTTCTCCGTCTGGGAACTGTGGGGCGCCCTGCTCTACGGCGGCAAACTGGTCGTCGTCCCCCGCGAGGTGGCGCGTACCCCGGAGGACTTCCTCGACCTGCTGGTCGACCAGCGGGTCACCGTGCTCAACCAGACCCCGTCGGCGTTCCGCAGCCTGGTCCGGCTGGCCCGCGAGGGCGACCCCCGGATCGACCGGCTCGCACTGCGCGCGGTGGTCTTCGGCGGCGAGAAACTGGAGTTCGCCGACCTCGACCCGTGGGTGACCCGACGGGGCCTCACCGCGCCCCGGCTGCTCAACATGTACGGCATCACCGAGATCACCGTGCACGCCACCTGCCACGAGCTGACCCCCGGTGACCTGGTCGACGGCGCCGCCAGCCGGATCGGCCACCCCCTGCCGGACCTCGCGATCCACCTGCTCGACCCGCACGGCAACCCGGTACCGGTGGGCGTCGCCGGGGAGATCCACGTCGGCGGACCGGGCGTGGCGCGCGGCTACCTCGACCGGCCGGCGCTGACCGCCGAACGCTTCGTGCCCGACCCGTACGGCCCGGCCGGTGCCCGGCTCTACCGCAGCGGTGACCTGGCCCGGCGGCGTACCGACGGGAGCCTGGAGTTCCTCGGCCGGATCGACGACCAGGTCAAGATCCGGGGCTACCGGATCGAGCTGGGTGAGATCGAAGCGGCGATGGCCGCCCTGCCCGGGGTACGCGAGGCGGTGGTGGTGGTCCGGGAGGACACCCCGGGTGCCCGCCGGCTCGTCGCGTACTCCGTGCTCGACGAACGGGCCGAACTGCTCCGGCCCGCGCAGATCCGGGCCGCGCTGGCCCGTACCCTGCCCGACTACATGATCCCGACGGCGTTCGTGCCGCTGGCCCGGCTGCCGCTGACCGTCAACGGCAAACTCGACAAGCGCGCCCTGCCCGCCCCGGACCGCCGGCTCACCGCCACCGACCGGCCCTACCTGGCGCCGCGTACCGAGGTGGAGGAGCGGATCGCCACGGTCTGGTCCGAGGTGCTCGGGGTGGCCCGGATCGGCGTCGAGGACGGCTTCTTCGACATCGGCGGCGACTCGATCCGGGCCGTCGCGCTCGCCACCAGCCTCCAGGCCGCCGGCTTCGACGTGACGGTCCGGGACCTGTTCGAGCGGCGGACCGTCGCCGAACTGGCCGAGTTCCTCACCGGCCGGCCCGCCCCGGCCGCCCCGGAGGCGGCGGTCGCCCCGTTCGAGTTGATCTCCGAGGCGGACCGGGCCGCCCTGCCCGACGGGCTCGTCGACGCGTACCCGTGCACCCAGGCCCAGCTCGGCATGCTGGTCGAGCTGCTCGCCGACGACGACCGCAACCCGTACCACAACGTCACCACCTACCGGATCCCCGACCGGGGCGAGTTCTCCTTCGCCGCGTTCCGGGCCGCCGCCGACCTGCTGGTGCAGCGGCACGAGGTGCTGCGGACCTCGTTCGACCTGACCGGCTACTCGGTACCGATGCAGCTCGTGCACGCCACCGCGCAGATGCCGGTGGCGATGGACCGGGCCGTGGCCACCGACCGGGCCGGCCTGGAGCAGGAACTGCGCGACTTCATCGCCGCCGAACGGGCCAACCTGTTCGACCTGGCGCAGCCCGCGCTGTTCCGGCTGCACGCCCGGGTCTGCGCCGACGGGAGCTGGTGGCTGACCCTCACCGAGTGCCACCCCATCCTGGACGGCTGGAGCTACCACTCGCTGATGATGGAGGTGGTCCGCGACTACCACCGGATCCGCGACGGACTGCCGGTGCAGGAGCGGCCCACCCCGCCCGTCCGGTTCGCCGACGCGGTCGCCGCCGAGCTGCGGTCCACCCGGGAGGGCACCGACCGGGACTTCTGGCAGCGGGCGCTCACCGGCCGGGACCGGTTCGCCCTGCCCGAAGCGTGGGCCGACCCGGACGTCGACGAGGGCGTCAAGCACGAGCACTGGGTACCCCTGCACGACCTGGAGCCCACGCTGCGCGGCCTGGCCCGCACCCTCGGGGTGCCGTTCAAGTCCGTGATGCTGGCCGCGCACCTGAAGGTGATGAGCCAGCTCACCGGCGCCGAACGGTTCTTCACCGGCCTGGTCTGCAACATCCGGCCCGAGGTGGCCGGCGCGGACCGGGTGTACGGCATGCACCTGAACACCGTGCCGTTCGGGCACGACGCGCGGGTGGGGACGTGGCGGGAGTTGATCCGGCAGACGTTCGACACCGAGTTGGCGTTGTGGCCGCACCGGCGGTACCCGCTGTCGGCGCTCCAGCGCGAGACCGGCGACGGCGGCCGGATGCTGGACGTCCGGTTCAGCTTCCACGACTTCCACCAGATCGACACCGAGGAGATCGACTACGCCGACTCGATCGACGACAGTCCCACCGAGTTCCCGCTCGGGGTGATCAGCCGGCTCGGCTTCGTCACCCTGCTCGCCAGCCGGCGCCACCTCACCCCGGAGGCGCTCACCCGGCTCGGTGGCATGTACCGGGCCGTACTGGAGGCGATGGCCGCCGACGTGGACGGCGACGCGCGGACCGTCTGCCTCTCCCCGGCCGAGTTGCCGGTGGTGTTGGTGGATGGGGTGCCGGTGGTGGAGCCGGTGGTGCGGTCGGTGTTGGTGGAGGTGGAGTCGCGGGTGGCGGCGGTGCCGTCTGCGGTGGCGGTGGTGTCGTCGGCTGATGGTGTCGGGGTGTCGTTCGCGGAGTTGGATGCGCGGGCTTCCCGTGTCGGTCGGTGGTTGGTGTCGGTGGGGGT
>NZ_WVUH01000527.1 GCF_017614955.1 Micromonospora echinofusca | reverse complement strand
GTGGGGGAGTGGGACTCGGGGCTCACGGGTGGGTTCCTCACCGCCGGCCGTACCCGGGGCCGGCGCCCGGGTCGTCGAGCCGGCTGCTCGTACGCAAAAGGGCAGGAGCGGAAGCTCCTGCCCAGCCGGCTCGGGTCGTGGTGGCGTCAGATCATGGTCGCGCCACCGGCCGGAGCCGGCTGCGTAAACCATCGATACGAACGCGCCATGCCGACCAGGTTACCCGACCCAGCGGCAAAAGCTCACCGGGCCGCCGCCAAATCCTTGCTCGATGTTCATGGTTATCGATGGATTTCCGGGTAGGTTAACTGGAAACCATCTTTACTGTTGGAGGTTGGCATGGACCGTCGCAGCGTTCTGCGCACCACCGTCGCCGCAGCCGGTGGCGCCGTCTTCTCCGGCAGCCTCTGGACCGGGGCGCTGGCCGCTCCGGCCCAGCCCGGGCCGAGTCCGTACGGGCCGCTCGGAGCTGCCGACGCCAACGGGATCCAGCTCCCCGCCGGCTTCACCAGCCGGGTCGTCGCCCGGTCCCGGCAGACCGTCCCGGGTACCTCCTACACGTGGCACGACGCGCCCGACGGGGGTGCCTGTTTCGTCGCGGGAACTGGTTGGGTCTACGTCTCGAACTCTGAGATCGCGTCGACCGGTGGCGCCTCGGCGGTGCGCTTCAACGCGGACGGAAGTATCTCCTCGGCGTACCGGATCCTGGGAAACACGAACCGGAACTGTGCCGGTGGTGCCACCCCGTGGGGTACCTGGCTCTCCTGCGAGGAGGTCAGCCTCGGCTACGTCTACGAGACCTACCCGCTGGGCGGGACGGCGGCGGTACGCCGTCCGGCGATGGGCCGGTTCAACCACGAGGCGGCTGCCGCCGACCCGGTCCGGCAGGTCGTCTACCTGACCGAGGACGAGTCCACCGGCTGCTTCTACCGGTTCCGGCCCACCGTCTGGGGTGACCTCTCCGCCGGCACCCTGGAGGTGCTGGTCGCCGGCTCGGCCACCAGCGGCCCGGTGACCTGGGCGCGGGTACCCGACCCGGACGGCTCGCCCACCCTCACCCGCAACCAGGTCTCCGGCGCGAAGCGGTTCAGCGGCGGCGAGGGCTGCTGGTACGCCGACGGCACCTGCTGGTTCACCACCAAGGGCGACAACCGGGTGTGGGCGTACGACGCGGTCAACCAGCGGATCGACCTGGCGTACGACGACTCGCTGGTCTCCGGGACCGCCCCGCTGACCGGCGTGGACAACATCACCGGCACCCGGTCGGGGGACCTCTACGTGGCCGAGGACGGCGGCAACATGGAGATCAACATCATCACCCCGGACGAGGTGGTCGCGCCGTTCCTGCGGATCGGCGGGCAGAGTTCCTCGGAGATCTGCGGCCCGGCCTTCTCGCCGGACGGCACCCGGCTCTACTTCTCCTCCCAGCGCGGTACCTCCGGCTCCTCCTCCGGCGGGATCACCTACGAGGTGCGCGGTCCGTTCCGGTCCTGAGCAGGGACGGCGGTGCGGTCGGTCGTAGGCGGGTCCGGCGCCGCTCCGGCGGTGGGCGTGGCGGAGCGACCGGTTGGGTATCACCGGTCGCATGACGAACGATCAGATTGACCACGGACGGGTCGACTCCCGCGCCGACCATCTGCTCCCCGAGGAGTTGGCGGTCGGCAGTGACGACCCGCACGCCCAGGCCGAGGCGATCCTGGCCGAGTCGGACCTCCGGGAGGGCGAACCGGGCACGGCCCCGGACACCTTCCTGGAGCGGCGTACCTCCGATCAGACCGTCGCCCCGGTCGAACCCCCCGACTGAACCGTCCCCGGCCCGGTTCGGCGGGCCCGCTGCGACCCCCGGTAGGTCAGCGCGCGGGCCCGCTGGACCAGGCCCGTCGCCCGCAGACCCGGTGGCAGGTTCCGCACCGGGTCGAAGGCGAGCGCGGCGTCCGTGCCGCAGTCCAGCGGCGCTCCGACGACCACCTGGCCGAACGGCCGCCACGATCCGTGCGGGTAGGCCACGGCGAGGACGGCACCCGGTGGACGCGCCGCGTCAGCCGGCCCCGCCACCGCGGTCGACCCGACGTCGAGGCCGCCGGACTCCGGGTCCGGCAGCGCGCCGAGCAGCAGCCGGCGGCCACCGGCCCGGTACGACACGATCGTGGTGTACGTCCCGGTGAACGAGCGCCGGGGCAGGGGCAGGTGCCGCAGCAGCGGCCGGGCCGCGCTGGAGGAGACCAGCAGGTCGAACGGCCCGGTCGGCAGCCCGTGCAGGCGTACCGCCAGCCCGAGCACGTCCGGCCAGCCGGGCGGGGTCGGGGTACCCCGGGACAGCCGTACCGTCGCCGGGTAGCGGCCCGGCTCGTCGAGCGCCGGCACCCCGGTCGGATTGCCGGGCGGCCCCCAGATCACCACCTCACCGGTGAACGGGACGCCCCGGGGGTGCAGCAGGCGGGCGTGCCGCCAGCGGGCGGCGGTCTCCGCCGCCCGGACGACCAGATCCGAGGTACGCACCTCCCTGCGGTACCCGCGCGGGCCGGACTGATGCGTGCGGGCCGGACTGATGCGCGGTGACCGGCGGGAGCGGAACCGGGCCGCGCCGGCGCGAGGATCCCCGGGGCGGGCGGAACCGCCCGGCTCCGGGACGACACACTCGCGTCAGCCTCCACCCGCCGGCCTTGATCGGATAGCGTTCGGGCATGCCCGAGACCGGTTACCCCTGGCCGATCGAGACCACCCGCCTGGACAACGGCCTGCGCGTGGTGGTCAGCGAGGACCGCACCGCCCCGGTGGTCGCGGTCAACCTCTGGTACGACGTCGGTTCCCGGCACGAACCCGCCGGCCAGACCGGCTTCGCCCACCTCTTCGAGCACCTGATGTTCGAAGGGTCGGTCAACGTGGCGAAGACCGAGCACATGAAGCTGATCCAGGGCTCCGGTGGCTCGCTCAACGCCACCACCAACCCGGACCGGACGAACTACTTCGACACCGTGCCCGCCGAGCACCTGGCCCTGGCGCTCTGGCTGGAGGCCGACCGGATGGGCGGCCTGGTGCCGGCGCTGACCCAGGAGACCCTGGACAACCAGCGTGAGGTGGTGAAGAACGAGCGGCGCCAGCGCTACGACAACGTGCCGTACGGCGACGCCTGGCTGCGCCTGCTGCCGCTGCTCTACCCGCCGGGGCACCCGTACCACCACGCCACGATCGGCTCGATGGCGGACCTGAACGCCGCCGACCTGGCCACCTTCCAGGCGTTCCACGCGATGTACTACGCGCCGAACAACGCCGTACTGACCGTGGTCGGCGACACCGACGCCGACGAGGTCTTCGGGCTGGCCGAGAAGTACTTCGGCCGGCTCTCGCCCCGCAGCGACATCCCGCC